>NZ_JBWKPK010000025.1:0-88094 GCF_059418205.1 Caulobacter sp. GW821-FHT09B11
CGTTCGCGGCTCCGCCGCCCCCGCCGCCGCCCCCGCCGCCCCCGCCGCCGCCTCCGCCGGTCCAGCCCGCGCCGCAGCCGCCGCGCGCCCAGACCCCGCCGCCGGCGCCCTATCCTTATCCCAGCGAGGACTTCGCGCCGCTGGAGCCGCCGCCGCGCCAGCGCCTGAAGCTGACGCCCACGGCCACCGACGACGAGTTCCGCACCATGTTCGACGCCGCCGGCGGCCGTGGTCCGGCGCCCGCGCCGGCCGAGCCCGCGCAGGACGAGGGCTGGAGCTGGAAGACCGTGCTGGGCGACGCCCAGAACAGCTCGCCGGGCGATGCGGCCCTGGGCGAGAAGCTGGCCGGCGAGATCCTGGCCATGGGCATCGACCCGTCGGCCCTGCTGCCGCGCGGCCGCATCGACGAGATCGCCGCCGCCATCCAGACCCACGACGAGAACGGCGCCCGCGAGGTGGTCAAGAAGCTGGCCCCGGCCGCCATCCGCCGCCTGGTCCGCCGCCTGTTCTCCGACGCGCCGCTGAAGAGCAACGCCGAGCGCTTCGTGCGCCGCTATGCCGGCATGATCAACGAGGCCGCCCAGCAGGACCGCGAGGGCTTCCTCGTGGCCGCCCTGCTGGCCTCGGAAGCCGGCCGCGCCTACCTGCTGCTGGACGCGGCGGCCAGCGACCTGGCCTGATCTGGTGCTGAAGCGCGCCTTCGACCTCTCCGCCTCGGCCGCGGGCCTGCTGGCGCTGGCCCTGCCGCTGCTGGTGGTGGCGGCGCTGGTGCGCGCCACCTCCCCGGGTCCGGCGCTCTACTGGTCGCAGCGGGTGGGGCGTGGCAACCGCCTCTTTCCCATGCCCAAGTTCCGCACCATGCGGATCGACGCCCCCGAGGTCGCCACCCATCTGCTGGACGATCCCGCCCGCTGGCTGACGCCGGTCGGCCCGTTCCTGCGCAAGACCAGCCTCGACGAGCTGCCGCAGCTGTGGAGCGTGCTGGTGGGCCACATGAGCCTGGTCGGCCCGCGCCCGGCCCTGTTCAATCAGGACGATCTCGTCGCCGCCCGCACCGCCGCCGGTGTCGACGCCCTGCGTCCCGGCGTCACCGGCTGGGCCCAGATCAACGGCCGCGACGAGCTGGCCATCCCCGACAAGGTGGCGCTGGACGCCGAATACCTGGCCCGCGCCTCGTTCCTGTTCGACCTGAAGATCCTGATCGGCACCGTCGCGCCGGTGCTGCTGGGCAAGGGCGTGCGGGGCTAGGCTCGACGGAACGGCCTCCGTGTACGGAGCGTTGGCCTGTGCCAACCGTTTCGGAGCACCCATCGATGAAGCCCATCGCACCGATCGCCCTTTCGCTCACCCTGATCGCCGGCGGGGCCATGGCCCAGGCCATCGCCCGCGACGAGACCCTGGCCGCCAAGGACGCCTTCACCGTCGGCCAGATCGAGGACGCCGACGTCATCGACTCGGCCAACAAGAAGGCCGGCGAGGTCGAGCACGTGATCCTCGACGCCGCCGGCAAGCCGACCGCCGTCATCATCGAGATCGACCGCGTGGGACCCGACAAGAAGGTCTCGGTCGCCCTGGCCGACATCTCGGTGGCGCCCGAGCCGGGCGATCCCAACGACTATCTGGTGCGCACGAAACTGACCAAGGACCAGCTGGCCAACCTGCCGGAATGGAAGCCGTAGGGGCTCTCCACACTTCCCGTCATTCCCGCCCTTGTGGCGGGAACCCCTATGTAAGCCGCAAGGGCAGGAGGGGCGGATCGCCGGCGATCCGCTTGCATCCCACGTGTTAGCGGAACCAGGGTTTCCCGCCACAAGGGCGGGAATGACGGGAGTTTTGGAGGAGAGGGCGGGGACGGAAGCGGGCGTCAGCCCAGCTCGCCGTACGCCTTCTCCACCGCCGCCACGAACGTCGCGTTCGCCGCCAGTTGGGCCGGGAACACAGCCTCCACCGCCAGAAACGCGGCCACGTCGCCCTTCACCTCGCCCGGCAGGGCCTGGACCACGGCCAGCAGGCGCTCGGCCAGCGGGTCGGTGACGGCGACGCCTTCGGCGGCGCGCTTCTTCAGGAAGTGGAACCAGGCGGCGATCGGCACGGCCAGGCGGTCGACGCCGCGGCCGGCCTCCAGGGCGTCCTTCACCGTGCCGAGGATGCGGAACGGCAGCTTCTGCGAGCCGTCCCAGGCGATCTGGCTCAGGAAGTGGCGGATCTCGGGATTGCGGAAGCGGTCGAGGATGGCCTCGGCGTAGGCGACCAGATCGAGGCCGCGCGGGGCGATCAGGGTGGGGATGATGTCCTGCACCATGAGGTCGCGGGCCAGGGTCTCCAGGGCCGGATCGCCGACCGCCTCGAACACCGTCTCGTGGCCCTTCAGCAGGCCGGCATAGGCCAGGGTGGAGTGCACGCCGTTCAGCAGGCGCAGCTTGGCCCGCTCGAAGCCGCGCACGTCGTCGGTCAGGGTGACGCCGACGGAGGCGAGGTCCGGGGCGTTCTCGCCCAGCACGTCCTCGACCACCCACTGGGTGAAGGCCTCGCGCTGGATCGGCCAGGCGTCGGCCAGGCCCGTGGCGGCCTGGACCCGGGCGCGCAGGGCGTCGTCGGTCGCCGGGGTGATGCTGTCGACCATGGTGCGCGGGAAGGCGGCGTTCTCTTCGATCCACGAGGCCAGGGCGGGGTCCACCGCCTCGGCGAAGGCGACCGTGGCCGCCTTAAGGCGCCAGCCGTTGTCGGCGAGGTTGTCGCAGGCCACGACCGCATAGGGCGGCAGGCCGGCGGCGAAGCGGCGGCGCAGGCCCTCGACGATGTAGCCCACGGCGCTGACCGGGCCGCGCGGCGAGGCCAGATCATGGACGATGTCGGGATGGCCGGTGTCGAGCTTGCCCTCGCCGGTCAGGCAGTAGCCCTTCTCGGTGACGGTCAGGGTCACGAGGCGCGTCTGCGGCGCGGCGAGGCGGGCGAACACGGCTTCGGGGTCTTCCGGCGCGACCAGCACTTCGAGGATCGAGCCGATGACGCGGAAGCTGGTCTCGCGATCCAGCTGGGCCAGGGTGTAGAGGCCGTCCTGCGGCGCCAGCGCGTCGCGCACGCCGGGGCTCTTCAGCGAGACGGCGCAGATGCCCCAGCGCGGGTCGCTCTCCAGCAGCCGGTCGAAATAGAAGGCCTGGTGGGCGCGATGGAAGGCGCCGGGACCAAAGTGGACGATGCCGATCTCCACCTTGTCGCGGTCATAGCCTGGCAGGGCCGTGCCGGGCAGGGCGGCCGGATAGCTGACGGCGCTCAGGCGCAGGGACGAGCTGGCGGCGGTGTCGGTGGTCACGGGGGCGCCTCGATAATGGGGGGCCGGCGGATCTGGCGTCCGCCCGAGGGCCTAGATGCGGCGCCGAGACACCGGTGGCAATCCCGTCTTCGCGGCGGTCGCGAGCAAGGCGCGCCGATCCGGGGGAAAGCGTCGCGGCGTTATAATTTTCACATAAAACCGAAGGGTGTATCGCCAATCTCGCCGCCGCAAGGGAAGAGCATGCGCAAGTTTCTGATCATCGCGGCGATGTTGGCGTCGGGTCTGGCGGCGTCGAGTTGCGACCGCGTCGAGGCCGACGCTCCGGCCGCCCAGCGGGCCGTGGTGACGCGGGCCTGCGTCGACGGCAAGCTGGCGGGGCTCGGCCTCAAGTACGACCGGATCGGCTGCGCCTGCGCGTCCAACGTGCTGCAGGCCCAGTTGTCGCCGGCGGCGATGACGGTGCTGGAGGACTATGCGCGGGGCCGCGAGAACGGCTTCGCGGCGGCCCTGCCGACGCTGTCGGCCGAGGAGCAGGCGCTGTTCGCCAAGGGCGAGGGCGGCACGGCCCTGGCCAAGGTAGCCGCCGACTGCCGCTGATCGCGGCTGACGAGTTTCAAGGAAAAATCGGGGGAGACGATGCAGACGAAACGCTATTTCGCCAGCCGGCGCGATTTCCTGGCCGCGGGCGGCCTGCTGGCCATGGGGGCGGCGCTGGCGCCGAGGAGCGCCCTGGCGCGCTCGCCGCTGCATGCGCCCAATCCGACGCCGCCTGCCGGCCCGGCCGAGGGCGAGTGGGACCGCCTGGCGCGGAACCTGAGCGGCGGGGTGCTGCGCGCCTGGGACGCCGACTACCAGGCCATCGCCCTGCCCAACAATCTGGAGTTCGCCGCGAACCTGCCCCAGGGCGTGGCCCGCTGCGGCTCGGCCGCCGACGTCGCCTTCGCCATCGGCTGGGCGCGCCAGAACGACGTGCCGCTGGTCGTGCGCGGCGGCGGCCACTCCTACGCCGGCTATTCGACCACCACGGGCCTGATGCTCGACACCGGCGGACTGAACCAGGCCAGCTACGACGCGGCCACGGGCGTCGCCCGGGCCGGGGCGGGGGCGCGCAACCGCGACCTCTATCGCCTGCTGCGCAGCCAGGACCGCGCCGTGACCCACGGCCGCTGTCCGTCGGTGGGGGCGGCGGGCTTCCTGCTGGGCGGCGGCATCGGCTTCAACATGCGCGCCCACGGCCTGGGCTGCGACCAGCTGGTCGAGAGCGAGATCGTGCTGGCCGACGGCTCGCTGCGAAAGCTGTCGGCCAAGGCCGCCGACCCGAAGGACCGCGACCTCTTCTGGGCCAGCCAGGGCGGCGGCGGCGGCAACTTCGGCGTCAGCACCTCGTTCTCGCTGCAGACCTTCGACGTGAAGGGCAAGGTCGTCACCGTGTTCGACCTCAGCTGGAGCCGCACGCCCTCCGCGCCGCATCCCAAGGTCTCGGTCGCCGAGCTGGGGGCCAGGCTGATGGCGGCGCTGGACGCCGCGCCGGACGTCCTGGGCTCGCGGGTGTCGTTCGGGGCGGTGACGCCGGCGCAGGTCAAGGCCGGCTACGACGTGCCGATCAGCCTGCTGGGCCAGTTCGTCGGGCCGCGCGACCAGCTGATGAAGCTGCTGCAGCCGGTGTTCGACCTGGCCAAGCCGACCGGCGGGGCGGGGGTGGAGGAGCTGCTCTACTGGCCGGCCCAGGACTTCCTGCACGAGGACGGCTTCGCCACCTTCTACCAGGAGCGCTCGGCCTTCGTGACCAATCGCAGGTTCGGGGTCGAAGACCTGGCCGCCGGCGTGGAGCTCCTGCGTCGCTGGCCCGGGACCTACGGCTATTGCGACCTGCGCTTCTTCCAGACCGGCGGCCAGATCAACGCCGTGGGCAAGGCCGACACCGCCTTCGTCCACCGCGACAGCCGCTGGCTGATGGTCAACGGCCTCTATTGGGGCGAGGCCGACTCGCACAACGAGGCCCGGATGAAGGCCAACCACGACTGGCTGGACGCCTGCTACACGATCATGCGCCCGCGGGCCGGCGGCGGCGCCTACCAGAACTTCGCCGACCCGGGCCTGTCGAGGGACCCGTCCAAGCCCGACTACTTCGCCACGTCCTACTACGGCGACAACCTGCCCAGGCTGAAGGCGATCAAGGCGGCGGTGGATCCCGACCGGGTGTTCAGGTTCGCCCAGGCGATCCCGGCCTAGGGGCTTTGGAGGCTCCCCCTCTGGGGGAGCTGTCGCCGAGCGACTGAGGGGGCGGCGAAGGCCGCGCTGACCCCCTCCGGCCCTCCGGGCCACCTCCCCCAAGGGGGAGGATCTTGTCGGCGCATCCTCAGGTCTTGCCGCCCCGCGAGTCGTGGCCTCCTAATCCCTCCACTTGGAGTTTCGTGGGGGATCCTATGCCTGACTTCGCCGTCCAGAACCGCCGTGCGCTGATGACCGGCGCCGCGGCCGCCACCCTGCTGGCGCCCGGCCTGGCCGCCGCCAAGCCGTCGGCGCGCGAGGCCGACATGGCCGCGATCCGCAAGGCGGCGGAGGCCGGCTACGAAGCCTCGGTCAAGCGCATCCGGGACTGGATCGCCCTGCCGTCGATCGCCGCCGAGAACCGCGACATGGACAAGGGCGCCGACTACATGGCCGCCCTGGCCCGCGACGCCGGCTTCCAGCAGGTGGAGGTCGTACCGACCGACGGCGCGCCGGGGGTGTTCGGCGTGCTCGACGTCGGGGCCAGGCGCTGGCTGGCCATCTACTTCATGTACGACGTCAAGCAGTACGACCCGGCCGAATGGGGCTCGCCGCCGCTGGAGGCGCGGATCGTCGACAAGCCGGGCTTCGGCAAGGTGATCGTCGGGCGCGGGGCGGTGAACCAGAAGGGGCCGGAGGGCGCGTTCCTGGCCGCGCTGCACGCCATTCGCGCCGCCGGCAGGAAGCCGCCGGTGAACCTGGTCTTGGTCTGCGAGGGCGAGGAAGAGATCGGCAGCCCCCACTTCCGCCAGATCGTCACCAAGCCCAACGTGCTGGCGGCCCTGAAGATGTGCGAAGGGGTGATCATCCCCGCCGGCTGGCAGAGCCCCAGCAACGGCGGCGTCAGCGTCAACCTGGGCGCCAAGGGCGTCGTCGAGTTCGAGCTGGTCGCCAGCGGCGCAACTTGGGGCAGGGGTCCCAGGACCGACATCCATTCCAGCGAGAAGGCCCGGGTCGACAGTCCGGCCTGGCGTCTGGTGCAGGCGCTGACGAGCCTGGTCAGCCCCGACGGCAACACCCCCGCCGTCGACGGCTATTTCGAGAAGGTCCGTCCGCTGACGCCGCGCGAGAAGGAGCTGATCGCCCTGGCCGCCCAGCGCATGAGCGAGGCCGACGCCAAGAAGGCCCTGGGCGTCGACCGCTGGATCGACGACCTGCCGTGGGAGAAGGCCCTGGAGCGCCTGGCCTCGCAGCCGACGATCAATATCGAGGGACTGGTCTCGGGCTATACCGGCCCCGGCGGCAAGACCGTGCTGCCCGGCCGCGCCGTCGCCAAGATCGACCTGCGGCTGGTGCCGAACATGACCATGGACGACGCCGTGGCCAAGATCCGCGCCCACCTCGACAAGCGCGGCTTCAACGACGTCGAGATCAAGGTCAGCGGCGGCTACGACCCGACCGAGACGCCCGAGGACAGCCGCCTGATCCGCGCCCAGCTGGCCAGCTACAAGCGCCTGGGCGCGCCGGCCACCCTCTATCCGCGGCTGGCGGGCTCGTGGCCGGGCACGGTCTTCACCTCGCCGCCGGTCAGCTTGCCGGCCGGACAGTTCGGCCTGGGCCACGGCAGCGGCGCCCATGCGCCCAACGAGTACTACGTGATCGAGAGCAGCAACCCAAAGGTCGAGGGGCTGGTCGGCGGCACGATGAGCTATGTCGACCTGCTGTACGAGATCGCCGAGGCCCGGTGAGCGACTCGAAAGCGGCGCGGCGTGGTCCGAGAGACGCGCGCCTCGACCCGACCGCTCGGATGGCCGCTCACAGGATGATGATCCGTGAACGGAGTTATCTGTGGTAATTGTTTTCTTACATGGCCAGCCGGGAGCGGCACGCGTCCGCCGCAAGGCGTCGGGCGCGGGTCATATATTGCCGTTCAGTCGTGGTTTTCAGTGTAACGCTCGCGAGATGAAAAACAGTGTTCGCCGCTCGAAGTTCGAGGTGTCGTGAAAAATTCAAGCAATAGCGCCGGTTTTTATTGGCAGTGTTGCAACGTTGCGGCGTAGGTCCTCCCCGAATTTTTGAGGGGATACCAACATGAAGCGTCATCAGAACTGGCTGGGCCTGTCGGTCAGCGCCCTGGCCCTGATGGTTTCGGCGCCGGCCCTGGCCCAGCAGGCGCCTGCCTCGGACGCCACGGTGACCGAAGAGATCGTCGTCACCGCCCAGCGCCGCAGCGAAAACATCCGCGACGTGCCGTTCGCCGTCACCGCGATGGGCAGCAAGACCCTGGCGGCCGTGTCGGCCGGCGGCGGCGACGTGCTGTCGCTCTCGGCCCGCGTGCCCAGCCTGCAGATCGAAAGCTCCAACGGCCGCTACGCCCCGCGCTTCTACATCCGCGGCCTTGGCAACGTGGACTTCGACTTCAACGCCTCGCAGCCGGTTTCCGTCGTGCTCGACGACGTGGTGCTCGAGAACGTCTACCTGAAGGGCTTCCCGCTGTTCGACGTCGACCAGCTGGAAGTGCTGCGCGGCCCGCAGGGCACGCTGTTCGGCCGCAACACCCCGGCCGGCGTGGTCAAGATCGACACCGTCAAGCCGGGCGGCGAGTTCGGCGGCTTCGGCTCGATCGCCTACGGCAATCTGGGCGCTGTGCGCGCCGAGACCGGCGTGACCATCCCCGTCAACGACACCCTGTCGGTGCGCATCGCCGGCCTGTGGAACCATCGCGACGACTGGGTCAACAACGCCTACAACCCCTCGTTCGCCGGCGACGGCGACGATCTCGGCCGCTTCGACGACACCGCCGCACGCGTTCACGTGGCCTGGAAGCCGACCGACCGCCTGTCGACCCTGCTGACCCTGCAGTCGCGCAACTACACCGGCACCGGCACGCTGAACCGCGCCAACGTGCTGACCAAAGGCTCCAATGAGCTGAACGGCAACTTCGACCGCGACACGGTCTATTACGACGGCGGCCGCAACAACCCGCAGAAGCAGCACACCACCTCGCAGACCCTGCAGGTGGCCTACGACTTCGGCCCCGCCACCCTGACCGGCGTGGTCGGCGCCTATCAGGGCCGCTCGGCCGGCGACGGCGACATCGACGGCGGCGTGGCCTCGGCCGCCTCGACCGCGCCCTACAAGACGCCGTTCAACTCCGAGACCGGCACCCTGTCGAGCGATCTGGACCAGAAGACCATGGAAGTGCGCCTGGCCTCGAACGGCGACGGCCGCTTCGGCTGGCAGGTCGGGGCCTTCTTCTGGGACGAGCGCTTCAACCTCGTCTCGGGCACCTTCAACGGCGTCGGCGGCCTGAAGCCGATCGTCATCGGCGACATCATCCAGCGCTCGGAATCCTGGTCGGTGTTCGGCCAGGCCAACTACAAGGTCACCGACGCCCTGAAGATCACCGGCGGCCTGCGCTACACCGAAGACAGCCGCGACTTCCACGGCGACCGGATCATCCCGGCCGGCAGCACCAGCACGGCCCTGCCGCTGTCGAACGTGCGCCGTTCGGTCGGCGACGAGCAGGTCAGCTGGGACCTCAGCGCGCTGTATGAAATCAACAGCGACCTGAACGCCTTCGCCCGCGTGGCCAAGGGCTATCGCGGCCCGTCGCTGCAAGGCCGGATCACCTCGTCCGACCTGATCACGGCGGCCAATTCCGAAACGGTGATGTCCTACGAGGCCGGCCTGAAGTCGCGCCTGTGGCAGGGCAAGGCCCGCCTGAACGCCACGGTCTACTACTACGAGGTCACCGACCCGCAGTTCACGGCCATCGGCGGCGAAGGCAACTTCAACCAGCTGATCAACGCCGACAAGGGCGAGGGCTACGGCCTGGAACTGGACGGCGACGTCTATCTGGGCGCGGGCTTCAGCCTGTCGGGCGGGTTCGCCTACAATCACACCGAGATCAAGGACAAGGATCTGCTGGTCGCCTTCTGCGGCGCCAACTGCACGGTCACCGATCCGATCGTCACGGTGGGCGCGACCCGTCGCGCCAACATCGACGGCAACCCGTTCCCGCAGGCCCCCAAGTACACGGCCAACATCACGCTGAACTACGTGCATGGCCTGAGCAACGGCACGGAGCTCTTCGCCTCGACCGACTGGGTCATGCAGAAGGACTTCAACCTGTTCCTCTATGAATCGGTCGAGTTCATGCAGGACACCAACTTCGAAGGCGGCGCGCGCGCCGGCTGGCGCAACCCGGCCCAGGGCCTGGAAGCGGCGGTCTACGTCCGCAACCTGACCGACGAAGCCAACGTCATCGGCGCGATTGACTTCAACAACCTGACCGCCTTCGTCAACGAACCGCGCACCTACGGCGTGCAGGTGACCAAGCGCTTCTAAGGACGCGCCTTTACTGAGACGACCGGCCCCCGGCGGCGTTCGCAAGGACGCCGCCGGGCTTTTTTGTGATCGAAGGCCCAAGCGGAGGGCGGCGGAACGAACGCGACCGCATCCGGGTTGAGCCAAGCCGGCGACAGACCGGCGAAGCTCGTTTGGGAGAGTTCACATGCGTCATACCCTGCTCATCGGCCTGGCCGCCGTCGCCCTGTCCGTCACCGCCTGCGAGAACAAGACCGAGAAGGCCGCCGAGGCCTCGGTCGAGAGCCAGAAGGCCGCCGACGCCGCGGCCCAGGCCTCGAGCGCCGCCGACACGACCGCCGACGCCAGCGCCCAGGCCGCGGCCGCCGGCGACACCAGCACGGCCAAGGCCGCGGGCGACGCCGCCGCTGCTGCGGGCGAGACCGCCGAGAAGGCCGGCGACAAGGCGGAAAAGGCCGGTGAAAAGGCCAAGGACGCCGCGCACTGACGTTTGAAAGGCGGCGCGTCGCGCCGCCTTTCCTCCGGCTTCAACCCCAGGATGACCCGCCTGCGGTCGGTATTTCCCGCCTCAGGCCGTCCAGCCGCCGTCGATGGTCAGGCTGGCGCCGGTCATGTAGCCGGCGTTGGGGCCGGCCAGCCAGGCGACGAGGTCGGCGATTTCCTCGGGCTTGCCGATGCGGCCCAGCGGCAGGCGGGGCGTGATGTAGTCCATCAGGCCGGCGGTCATGTCGGTCGCGACCGGCCCGGGCTGGACGTTGTTGACGGTGATGCTGCGCGGGGCGAAGTCGAGCGCGGCGCCGCGCACCAGCTGGGCCACGGCCGCCTTGGTCATGGCGTAGACGCTGGAGCCGGGCGCGCCGATCCGCTCGGCCGTGTTGCTGCCGATGGTGACGATGCGGCCGCCGTCCAGCAGGTGCGGGGCGGCGTGGCGGATGGCCGCGAACACCCCGCGCACATTGACCGCCAGCATGCGGTCGAAGTCGTCGAAGGCGTACTGGTCGATGGCGCCGGGGATCAGCACGCCGGCGTTGACGACCAGCACCCCCAACTTTCCGAACCGCGCGACGGCGGTCTCGACCGCGGCGCGCACCGCCTCGGCGTCGGCGCTGTCGGCCTGGAGGGGCAGGGCGGTTCCGCCGCTCTCCTCGATGGCGGCGGCCAGGGTCGCGGCGCTGCCCGGCGAGCTGGCGTAGGTGAAGGCGACCGGGCGTCCCTCGGCGGCGAGGCGACGGACGATGGCGGCGCCCATGCCGCGCGAGCCGCCGAAAACCAGGGCGGGGGCAGGGGAGGGAGAGGCGGTGGTCATGGCGATGTTCCATTATGGACTGATTGATCCATAACAACTGCGAATTCGGGATCGATCAGTCAAGAATAATTCTGGACTGATCGATCAAGATCGTTAGGATGCGACCATGGCCAGACCTTCTGAATTCGACCGGGACGAGGCGATCGCCAGCGCGATCAAGGTGTTCGCGCGCCACGGCTACGAAGCGGCCTCGACCAGCGACCTGATCGAGGGCATGGGCATCGGCCGTCAGAGCCTCTACGGGGCGTTCGGCGACAAGCGCCGCCTGTTCCTCGAGGCCCTGCGCCGATACGCGGCCGGCTCGCTGGCGCAGATGGTCGAGGCGCTCGCGTCACGTGACCATGCGGCCGACGCGGTGGAGACCGCGCTGCTGGTCGGGCTCGGCTCTTCCGATGAGCTGGAAAGCGGCTGCCTGGGCGTCGGTTCGATCGTCGAGTTCAGCCGCTCGGATCCGGAGGTCAACGCCCTCAACGACGAGGCCGCCCGCGCCGTCGTCGCCGCCTTCGCCGGCCGCGTGCAGGGCGGGATCGCCGCCGGCGCGTTCGACGCCGGGCTCGATGCCGAGGCGGTCGCCCGCATGCTGCTGACCCTGCGCTCGGGCCTGAAGGTGGCCGCACGCGGCGGGGCAAGCGAGGACGAACTGCGCGAGGCCGCACGCCTGGCCCTGCGGGGGCTGGCGGCGAAGAGTGTCGGCGCATGATCGCTTCGTCATCCCGGAAACGGCGAAGCCGTTATCCGGGACCCAGGGGGACTGGACACGGCTGATCGATCAGGCGCCCCGGCGATGGCCAAGTGTGGTGAGGCGGCCCCTGGGTCCCGGCTCTCCGGACCGCTGCGCGGCCCTCCGGCCGGGGTGACGACCGAAGGGGCGTAGGCGATCGAATGCTACGCCCTACAGCGTCACGCCCGACTTCCAGATGGCGATCTCGCGCTCGCCGTTGCGTTCGGCCTTGGTCTCCTGGCCCGAGGCCGTGGCGATCACCAGGTCGAGCAGGGAGTCGGCGGCCTGGTCCATGGTCTGGCCGTCCAGCACCACCCCGGCGTCGAAGTCGATCCACGAGGGCTTGCGGGCCGCCAGGGCGCTGTTGGAGGCGATCTTCAGGGTGGGTGCGGGGAAGCCCAGCGGGGTGCCGCGACCGGTGGTGAACAGGATCACCGTGGCGCCCGCCGCCGTCAGGGCGGTGGACGACACCGCGTCGTTGCCCGGCGCTTCCAGCAGCGTCAGGCCGTGCGGACCGACCCGCTCGCCGTAACGCAACACCTCGACCAGCGGCGCGCGGCCGCCCTTCTGCACCGCGCCCAGGGACTTTTCCTCCAGGGTGGTGATGCCGCCGGCGATGTTGCCGGGCGAGGGGTTCTCGTAGATGGGCTGGTTGTTGTCGATGAAGTAGCGCTTGAAGTCGTCGATCACCGCGACGGCCTCGTCGAAGATTTCGCGGCTCGCGGCCCTCTGAAGGAGCACGTTCTCGGCCCCGAACACCTCGGGGATCTCGGTCAGCACCGGCGTGCCGCCGGCGGCGGCCACCTTGTCGGCGATGCGGCCGACCAGCGGGTTGGCGGTGACGCCGGAGAAGCCGTCCGAGCCGCCGCACTTGAGGCCCACCACCAGTTCGGAGATCGGCGCCGGCTCGCGGCGGTCCTGCTCGGCGATGGCGACCAGTTCCTCGATGGCTTCGAGGCCCTGCTCGTACTCGTCCTCGACGAACTGGGTGGTGAACGAGCGCAGGCGGGCGGGATCCAGGTCCGGGGCGCTGTCGAGCAGGGCCTTGAGCTGGTTGTTCTCGCAGCCGAGGCCCAGGATCAGCACGCCGCCGGCGTTGGGATGGGCTGCCAGGCCGGCGATCAACTGGCGGGTGTGGGACAGGTCATCGCCCAGCTGCGAACAGCCGAACGGGTGGGGGAAGGCGAACACCCCGTCGATGCGGCCGGCGAAGCGGGCGTTGGCCTTCTCGGCGATGCGGCGGGCTGTGTTGGCCACGCAGCCGACGGTGCACAGCACCCAGATCTCGTTGCGAGTGCCCACCCGGCCGTTCTTGCGGCGATAGCCAAGGAAGGTGCGGTCTCCGACCACTTCGGTGTTGTCGGTCGCGGCCGGGGCGTAGGCATAGCCCTCGACGCCCTCCAGGCGGGTTTCGACATTGTGGACGTGCACGTGGTCGCCGACGGCGATGTCGCTGGTGGCCCGGCCGATCGGCCAGCCGTACTTCAGCACGTCCTCGCCTTTTGCGGCGGCGCGGACGGCGATCTTGTGGCCCTTGGGGATGTCACTGCGCACCAGGATCGACTGGCCGTGCAGGTCGATGGTTTCGCCGGCCGCCAGAGGCCGCAGGGCGGTGGCGACGTGGTCGCGCGGGTCGACGCCGTGGATCGATTCGCCGGGGAGGGAGGCTGTTTCGCTCATCTGGGTCTTTGTCTTTGCGACTTTTTGTGCTGCCATCCGGTCCTAAGGGAGTGGAAACCGGTGTCAAGGGTGTCGATGGCGTGCTTTTTGCCGCTTGATTGGCGACGCTTTGGACGCTGGAGTATGACAAAAAACGAAAACCACTGCATGGAAACGCCGTGACCTCGTCTAAGACGCCAAACAAGTCCGCCGACGACACGGATGTGAACGCCGCGCTGGAAAGCGGTCGTCGCCGCGCCACCATCAACGACATCGCCCGCCTGGCCGGGGTCTCCAAGAAGACCGTCTCGCGGGTCATCAACCAGTCGCCGTTCGTCCGCGAGGAAACCCGCCAGCGGATCGAGGCGGTGATCGCCGAGTGGGGCTACGCCCCCGATCCCCAGGCCCGCGGCCTGGCGTTTCGCCGCTCGTTCCTGATCGGCATGATCTACGACAACCCGAACCCCCAGTACGTCGTCAACATGCAGCTTGGCCTGCTGGACGGCATGCGCGGCTCGGGTTTCGAGCTGGTGGTCCATCCCTGCGACCGTTCCAGCCCGACCTTCCTGCAGGACGTGCGGATGTTCATCGAGCGGCAGAAGCTGTTCGGGGTGATCCTGCCGCCGTCGGTTTCCGAAGACGAGCGCGTCGCCGACCTGCTGCGCGAGATCGGCTGTGAATACATCCGCATCGCCTCGGTCCCGCTGGACGAGGAAGAGCACATGATCGTCGGCCACGACCGGCTGGGCGCCCAGGCCATGGGCGAGCACCTCGTGGGCCTTGGCCACGAGCGCATCGGCTTCATCACCGGCCTGCCCAGCTTCCGTTCGTCGCACGAGCGGCGAGGGGGCTTCGAGGACGCCCTGGCGGCGGCGGGGCTGAAGCTCGACCCGGACTATGTGGTGCAGGGCGCCTACACCTTCGAATCGGGCCTGGCCGCCGGCGAGGCGCTGCTGGCCAAGACCCCGCGTCCGACCGCCATCTTCGCCGGCAACGACGAGATGGCCGCCGGTGTGCTGCAGGCCGCCCGCCGTGCGGGACTGACCGTGCCCGAGGACCTGACCGTGGTCGGCTTCGACGACTTCCAGATCGCCCAGGCCGTCTGGCCGCCGCTGACCACCGTCCACATCCCGACGCGCCAGGTCGGCCGCATGGCCGCCGAGAAGCTGATCGCCCGCGAGGGCAAGGAACCAGGCGATCCGGCGACCACGATCCCCTATCTGGTGGTCCGCGAGTCTTCCGCCGCTCCCAAACCTGTGTAGGGTGCGCGCCGCGCCCTGCACCTTGCACCAAGTTCTGACACCGGTTACCAAGCGCCTCGAAGCGACCCGCTAGGGTTCGAGGCGAAGGGACGAGGAGACACGCCATGGCCCGCCCCCTGATCTTGCACGACGATCGCCTGTTCCCGGCCGATCCGACCGTGCGCGGCATCGCCCGCGAGCTCTATGCCACCGTCGCGGCCCTGCCGATCATCAGCCCGCACGGCCACACCGACCCGGCCTGGTTCGCGACCAACGAGCCGTTCCGCGACGCCACCGACTTGCTGCTGGCGCCCGACCACTACGTCTTCCGCATGCTCTACAGCCAGGGCGTGGCGCTGGACGACGTGAAGGTGCCGCGCAAGTCCGGCGTGCCGGCCACCGATCCGCGCGCGGCCTGGAAGGTGTTCGCCAAGAACTTCCACCTCTTCCGCGGCACGCCGTCGTGGATCTGGCTGAACCACGTGTTCGGCAAGGTGTTCGGCTTTACCGAGTTCCTCGGCGAGGACAACGCCGACGCCTATTTCGACGGCATCAACGAAGCGCTGGCCACCGACGCCTTCCGCCCGCGCGCCCTGTTCGACCGCTTCAACATCGAGACCCTGGCCACCACCGAGGGCCCGCACGATCCGCTGAAGCACCACAAGGCCATCCGCGAGAGCGGCTGGGGCGGCCACGTCATCACCGCCTATCGCCCCGACGCGGTCATCGACTTCGAGGACGAGCGCAGCCCGCGCGCCTTCGAACGCTTCGCCGAGATCTCGGGCCAGGACGTCTACAGCTGGAAGGGCTATCTCGAAGCCCACCGCATCCGCCGGGCGGCCTTCATCGAAGCCGGCGCCACCTCGTCCGACCACGGCCATCCGACGGCGGCCACGGCCGACCTGTCGGAGGCCGAGACCGAAGCCCTGTTCGCCGACCTGGTGAAGGGGAACGTCACGCCGGCCAAGGCCGAACTGTTCCGCGCCCAGATGCTGACCGAGATGGCCAAGATGAGCCTCGAGGACGGCCTAGTGATGCAGATCCACCCCGGCTCGCACCGCAACCACAATGTCGGCCTGCTGGAATCGCACGGGCGCGACAAGGGCGCCGACATTCCGATGCGCACCGAGTACGTGGATGCGCTGAAGCCGCTGCTGACGCGCCTGGGCAACGACCCGCGCCTGTCGATCATCCTGTTCACCCTGGACGAGACGACCTACAGCCGCGAACTGGCCCCGCTGGCCGGCCACTATCCGGTGCTGAAGCTGGGCCCCTCCTGGTGGTTCCACGACAGCCCGGAAGGCATGATGCGCTTCCGCGAGCAGGTCACCGAGACCGCCGGCTTCTACAACACCGTCGGCTTCAACGACGACACCCGCGCCTTCCTGTCGATCCCCGCCCGCCACGATGTCGCCCGTCGCGTCGACAGCGCCTTCCTGGCGCGCATGGTGAGCGAGCACCGCATGGATCTGGTGGAAGCTCAGGAGCTCATCGTAGACCTGACGTACAATCTGCCTAAGAAGGCCTACAAGCTCGATCAGCCGCGGCCGCTACCGGCCCCGGCGCTCGCCGCCGAATAAGAACACCACTTCCGGAGTAAACTCGATGTTCGCCAAGACCTACCACGCCACCCATCCGGACATGATGTTCGCGGTCAGCAACGACGACCTGCGCGACCGCTACCTGATGCAGGACCTCTTCGTCGAAGGCGAAGTCGTCCTCAACTACAACCACGCCGAACGCTTCGTCGTCGGCGGCGTGGTCGCCGTGGGCGCCGTGAAGCTGCCCGACCAGACCGAACCGGCCTCGGCCGCCGGCCACCCGTTCCTGGAGCGCCGCGAGCTGGGCGTGATCAACGTCGGCGAGACCACCGGCAAGATCACCGTCGACGGCGTCGCCTACGACATCGTTCCGCGTGACGGCCTGTACGTCACCATGGGCGCCAAGGAAGTGACCTTCGAAGGCACGGGCGGCGAAGCCGCCCGCTTCTACCTGGTCAGCCTGCCGGCCCACGCCGCGTTCGAGACCAAGAAGCTGGCCTTCGCCGACGCCATCCCGCTGGAGCGCGGCGCGCTGGAGACCTCCAACGAGCGCACCATCTACCAGTACATTGTGCCGACCACCTGCAAGTCGGCCCAGCTGCTGCTGGGCATGACCGTGCTGAAGCCGGGCAGCGTCTGGAACACCATGCCGCCCCACCTGCACGACCGTCGCTCGGAAGCCTATTTCTACTTCGGCCTGGGCGAGAACGACCGCGTGTTCCACTACATGGGCGAGCCGGACGAGATGCGTCACATCGTGATCGCCAACGAAGAGGCCGTCATGAGCCCGCCGTGGTCGATCCACATGGGCTCGGGCACCGCCAACTACACCTTCATCTGGGCGATGGGCGGCGAGAACCTCGACTACACCGACATGAACGTGCTGGACATCTGCCAGCTGAAGTAGGCGTAACACGCCGCCCGCGTTCCTTCGGCCGTCATCCCGGCCGAAGCATAGCGTAAGCCGGGACCCAGGGGCAGCCGCAGCGCGCCGGCCCCTGGGTCCCGGATCGGCCTTCGGCCGTCCGGGATGACGACACTTTGGGATTCAGGAAACTAAGCACCATGGCCAATCCGTTCAGCCTCGAAGGCAAGGTCGCGCTCGTCACCGGCGCCAACACCGGCATCGGGCAGGGGATCGCCATCGCGCTCGCTCAGGCCGGCGCCGACATCGCCGCCGCGGGCCGCAGCGAACCGACCGAGACCAAGGCCGCCGTCGAGGCCCTGGGCCGCAAGTTCGTGTCGATCAAGGCCGACTTCTCGACCATCGAGCCCGTCCAGCGCGTGGTCGACGAGACCGTCGCCGCCCTCGGCAAGGTCGACATCCTGGTCAACAACGCCGGCATCATCCGCCGCGCCGACTCGATCGAATTCTCGGAAGCCGACTGGGACGCGGTGATCGACACCAACCTGAAGGTCGTCTTCTTCCTCACCCAAGCCTTCGCCAAGCAGGCCCTGGCCCAGGGGACCGGCGCCAAGGTGATCAACATCGCCAGCCTGCTGTCGTTCCAGGGCGGCATCCGCGTGCCGTCGTACACGGCCGCCAAGTCGGGCCTGGCCGGCCTGACCAAGATCCTGGCCAACGAGTGGGCGACCAAGGGGATCAACGTCAACGCCATCGCCCCCGGCTATTTCGACACCAACAACACCGAGGCCCTGCGCGCCGACGCCGACCGCAACGCCTCGATCCTGGCCCGCATCCCGGCCGGCCGCTGGGGCCGTCCGGAAGACCTGGGCGGCGCCGCCGTTTTCCTGGCCTCGTCGGCCGCCGACTACATCCAGGGCGTCACCCTGCCGGTCGATGGCGGCTGGCTGGCGCGCTAAGCTCCACAGTCTTCGGGAATACCGAACGTTCGATCCCCGCGAAGGCGACTTCGCGGGGATTTTCCGTTCTGGGGCGCGCCGGGACCCAACTGCATCCTCTCGCGCACAAAATGCGCGCCATTGAATGATGGTAGCGCAACCATATCACCGTCCGGCTTCCCCCCGGCGGCGAAGGGCGCTAGAGCCCGCACAGCGTTCGTCCGGGCCGGGTTGGACGCGAGAACCGTTAGATCAGTTCTTACAGTCCTGACGATCCGCCGCTCCTCCTCGCGGCGGTGATGGAGCATGCGCATGCGCGACTCGGCCCTCTCCCTCGGCTCAGACCGACCCACCAGCCGTGATGTCCGGCGGAACGCCAATCTGCTGGGCGAACTCCTGATCGAGGCCATCGCCTATCTGGAAGGCGACGAGGCCGGCGAGCTGGTGACCAAGGCCCGCAAGGCCGCCTCGCACGAGACCGCCGACGGCGAGGCCCCCGGCCTCGACCACCTGTTCGCCGACCTGTCCAACGAGCAGGCCATCTTCCTGGCCCGCGCCTTCGCCAGCCATTCACTGCTGGCCAATATCGGCGAGGACGTCGCCGGCCGCCGCCGCCACGCCGAGGCCGACGCCCAGCCGGGCGACGAGCGCGCCCGCACCCTGGTCGACGCCGTCGCGGCGCTGAAGGCCGAGGGCAAGACCGACGCCGAGCTGGCCAAGGTGTTCGCCGCCATGAACGTGGTGCCGGTGCTGACCGCTCACCCGACCGAAGTGCGTCGCCGCAGCATGGTCGATCGCGAGACCGAGATCTCGCGCCTGATGACCCTGCGCCGCCATCACCTGCCGGCCGACCTGGAAGCCGACATCCGCGAGCGCCTGTTCCGCGAGATCGCCCTGATGTGGCGCACGCGTCTCTATCGGCCCGAGCGGATCACCGTGAAGGACGAGATCCGCAACGCCCTGTCGATCGTCCGCACCTCGATCCTGCCGGCCATGGTGGATCTCTACGAGGAATGGTCGGGCAAGATCGGCAGCCACGGCCACATCGCGCCGCTGCTGAAGATGGGCTCTTGGCTGGGCGGCGACCGCGACGGCCACCCGGGCGTCAACGGCGAGACCCTGAAACTCGCTTTGTCGTCGCAGTCGCGGGTGATCCTCGACTGGTACGCCGGCGAGGTGCGCAAGCTGTGGTCGAACCTCGCCGTCTCGACCGCCTACACCCCGGTGTCGCAGGAGCTGCTGAACCTGGCCTCGCAGGCCAAGGACCCGTCGGTGCATCGCCTGGACGAGCCCTACCGTCTGGCCCTGGAGCTGATCTTCGACCGCCTCACGGCCGTGTCGCAGAAGCTGACCAACCAGTGGGTGGCCTACGCCACCAGCCGCACCGACGTCGCGCCCTACGACCATCCCGACGCCTTCGTCGCCGACCTGCAGATCATCATCGACTCGCTGGAAGCCAGCGGCGGCGAGCGCCTGGTCGGTTCGTCGCTGCGCACCCTGGTCGCGGTGGCCAAGGCCTGCGGCTTCCACCTGATGAGCCTGGACCTGCGCCAGAACGCCGACGTCCACGAGCGCACGATCGACGAGCTCTACCGCCGCGCCGGCACCGGCGTGCGCTATCTGGATCTCGACGAGGAAGCTCGCTCGGCCCTGCTGATCGAGGAGCTGTCGCACCAGCGGCCGCTGGTCTCGCCGTTCACCGCCTACAGCGAAGAGACGGCCAAGGAACTGGCGACGATGGAAGCCGCGGCCCAGGCCGTGCGTGACTATGGCCACGCCTGCATCGGGGCCTACATCATCTCCAAGTCGGCGACCCTATCGGACATCCTCGAGCCGCTCGTTCTGCTCAAGCAGGTCGGCCTGGTCTGGGGCGGCGCGGCGCCGCGCTCGTCGCTGAAGATCGCCCCGCTGTTCGAGACCATCGAGGACCTGGAGAACGGTCCGCGCGTGCTGCGCCAGTGGCTGGAGCTGCCGATCAGCCGCACCATCCTGGGCGACCGGCCGGTGCAGGAGATCATGCTCGGCTACTCCGACAGCAACAAGGACGGCGGCTATGTCGCGTCTCGTCGGGGCGTGGCGCGCGGGGCCTCTGCCCTGGCGTTCGAGGCCGACCGCATGGGCGTCGGCATCCAGCTGTTCCACGGCCGCGGCGGCAGCGTCGGGCGGGGCGGGGGACCGGCCGCCGAGGCCGTGCTGGCCCAGCCGGCCGGCACCGTCCAGGGCCGCATCCGCATGACCGAGCAGGGCGAGATGATCGCCCGCCGCTTCGGCGACCAGCC
Source organism: Caulobacter sp. GW821-FHT09B11 (assembly GCF_059418205.1). NCBI lineage: Bacteria > Pseudomonadati > Pseudomonadota > Alphaproteobacteria > Caulobacterales > Caulobacteraceae > Caulobacter > Caulobacter sp. GW821-FHT09B11. The sequence continues at coordinate 20,365 of NZ_JBWKPK010000025.1, forward strand.
GACGGCTCGGCGCAATCTCGACGGTCTGGCCGCCGCGGTGGTGCAGTCCAGCCAGCGTCCGGCCCACCGCCCCGATCCCAAGGTCGAGGGTGCGATGACCGCCCTGGCCCAGGCCTCGTTCGAGGGCTACCGGGCCCTCGTCTATGACGACCCGGCCTTCGAGGACTTCTTCTGGTCGGCCACCCCTATCGGCGAGATCGTCGGCCTCAACATCGGCAGCCGTCCGGCCAGCCGCACCGCCAGCCGCAAGATCGAAGACCTGCGCGCCATCCCGTGGGTGTTCAGCTGGTCGCAGGCCCGCTTCATGCTGCCGGGCTGGTACGGCTTCGCTTCGGGCGTCGAGCGGGCGGGCCTGTCGACCGGCCAATTGCAGGACCTGGCCGGCGGCTTCGACTTCTTCGCCTCGCTGCTGTCGAACATGGAGCTGGCGCTCGCTCAGAGCCACATGGGCATCGCCGCCCGCTACGTCGCCCTGTCGCCCGACCAGGACAACGCCCAGCGGATCTTCGAGACCATCAAGCGCGAGCACGACGCGGCCCAGACCATCGCCCTGGCCATCCGCGGCGGTTCCAGCCTGCTCGACAACCAGCCGGAGCTGGCCGAGTCGGTGACCCTGGCCGGCCACTCGGTCGACCCGCTGAACCACCTGCAACTGGAGCTGCTGGCCCGCCGTCGCGGCGGCGAGCAGGCCGAGGACGTGCGCCTGGCCATCCAGCTGACCGTGGCCGGCATCGCCGCCGGCCTGCGCAACACGGGCTGACCTGAAAAGGGGCGCGCTGATCGCAAAATCAGCGCGCCCGTCAAAAAACTCAGCCGCTCGCGCCCAGCGTTTTCTACAGGCTTGCTCAAATGCCGAAACTGCGCTTATCTGTTCATGACACCGGTGACAACGCGAGCCGAGCTCGATTTGATACCGGTGTCATGACGTTTTGGTCCGCTTCGCGCGGCCGGGCGTCCTGCGGCTCTTTGAGTTCGCTCCTGCGCAAACTTTTCCAGGGCGTCGGGCTTTTGCCCGACGCCCTTCATTTTACCCAGAGAGCGCGTCGGGCTTAGGCTCGGCGCCCTTCATTTTACCCGGACCCACCCAGTGGGGCAGGGCGGCTGAAATTGACGTGGCGGCAGCCTCGGCCTGTGGCGCAAGCCGCGCGCGCGGGCTAAGGGATCGCCGAACAGATCTTCCACGCGCGGGGCGCTCAGCGGCGCATCGCGCAAGACCATCCCTTCCGGGAGGAGTACGCGAATGCTGAAGAACCGTATGGCGGTGCTGCAGGCCCTTGAGACCCAGGGCGTGGTGCCGGTGTTCTACCACCCGGACGTCGAGATCTGTAAGAACGTCATCCAGGCCTGCGCCGACGGCGGCGCGCCCTGCATCGAGTTCACCAATCGCGGCGACTTCGCCGCCAACGTCTTCTACGAAGTCACCAAGCACTTCGCCTCGGCCGATCCGCGCGTGATCATGGGCGTCGGCTCGATCGTCGATGCGCCGACCGCCGGCCTATACATCGCCAACGGCGCCAAGTTCATGGTCAGCCCGATCGTCAACGCCGACGTGGCCAAGCTCTGCAACCGCCGCATGATCCCCTACAGCCCCGGCTGCGGCTCGGCGACCGAGATCTCCTACGCCCAGGAACTGGGCTGCGAGATCGTCAAGGTGTTCCCCGGCTCGTCGGTCGGCGGCCCGGACTTCATCAAGGCCGTGATGGGCCCGATGCCCTGGACCAAGATCATGCCGACGGGCGGCGTCGATCCCGACGAGGCCTCGATCAAGAAGTGGTTCGGCGCGGGCATCGTCGCCGCCGGCATGGGCTCCAAGCTGATCACCCAGGAAGCCCTCGACGCCAAGGACTACGCCGGCATCTCCAGGAAGGTGCGCGAGACGGTCGACCTGATCGCCAAGGTGCGCGGCAAGGCCTGATGAGCGATCCGATCCTTAAGCTTCGCCCGGCGTCGGAGACCCGCTGGGACTGCGCGGCCCTCGGCGAGGTGATGCTGAGGCTCGATCCCGGCGACGGGCGGGTGCGCAACGCCCGCCAGTTCCAGGTCTGGGAAGGCGGCGGCGAGTACAACTTCGCCCGCGGCATGAGCAAGTGCTGGGGCAAGCGCGCCACCGTGGCCACCGCACTGCCCGACAGCGATCTCGGCTGGCTGGCCCAGGACCTGATCGGCCAGGGCGGCGTGGACATGTCCCACATCGTCTGGCGGCCGTTCGACGGTCTGGGCCGCAACACCCGGGTCGGGCTGAACTTCACCGAGCGCGGCTTCGGCGTGCGCCCGGCACTGGGCGTAAGCGACCGCGCCAACTCGGCCGCCTCGCAGCTGCGTCCCGGCGAGATCGACTGGGAGCGGCTGTTCGGCGACGAAGGCGTGCGCTGGTTCCATACCGGCGGCGTGTTCACGGCCCTGGCGTCCAACACCGCCGAGGTGGTGCTGGAGGCCCTGGAGGTCGCCAAGAAACACGGCGTGATCGTGTCGTTCGACCAGAACTACCGCGCCTCGTTGTGGAAGGACCGCGGCGGCCTCGACGCCGCCCAGGCCCTGAACCGCAAGATCGCCGCCATGACCGACGTGATGATCGGCAACGATCATGACTTCGTGGTCTGTCTGGGGATGGAGATCGACGGCCTGGTCAAGGGGCTGCCGCCCACCGACCCGGCCAACTTCAAGACCCTGGCCCCGCAGGCGGTGAAGGCCTTCCCGAACCTCAAGGTGCTGGCCACCACCCTGCGGGCCGTGCGCTCGGCCAGCGTCAACGACTTCGGCGCCATCCTGTGGGTCGACGGGGCCTTCTACGAAGCCCCGATGCGCGACGGCCTGGCCATCTACGACCGCATCGGCGGCGGCGACGGCTTCGCCTCGGGCCTGGCCTACGCCCTGATGGAGAACCTCGGACCCCAAGCCGCCGTCGACTACGGCGCGGCCCACGCGGCCTTGGCCATGACCACCCCCGGCGACACCTCGATGGTGCGGCTGAAGGAGGTCGAGGCGTTGGTGCAGGGGGCTGGGGCGCGGGTTATTCGGTAACGCCGAGAACCCCCTCCGGCCCTCCGGGCCACCTCCCCCAGAGGGGGAGGATCTGGAAGCGCCGCGCCAAGTAGATGCTCCCCTTCTGGGGGAGCTGTCGCGGAGCGACTGAGGGGGGTCTTTCCCCATAAGAAAAGCCCCGGTCCTGCGACCGGGGCTTTTCCATATCTCATTCCGTAAAATCCCCGCGAAAGCGGGGACCCAGGCTTTTTCTGAAACGCGCGGCGCTCGACGATAAAACACCTGGGCCCCCGCTTTCGCGGGGGTTTTACGGTGGTTGGAATTACTTCCCCGCGCTCACCGCCGGCCCGTACAGCAGCCCGTTGAACAGGAACTTGAAGGTCCCGTACGACTGCGCCCGCTGGGTGATTTCCGGACCCATGACGAACAGCTTGCCCTTGCCCACGTCGACGTCGAGGATCGCCGTGGTGTCCTTCAGGCGGTCCTGGCCGACGGCCCAGCCGCTGCGCAGGGGCTTGTCGCTGTCGAACCACGAGACCTTCGACACGCCCTTGGCGTCCGACTTCAGGGTGAAGGTCGGCGAGCGGTCGTAGAAGATGTCCACGTCCGCCGGGATGCCGTAGGCCAGGGGCTGGGTGACGTCGACCTTGGCCCGCAGCACCGAGCCGGGGATGTAGAGCTCCTTGGTCGACAGGCCCACCAGCTTGCCGTTCTCGGTCTTGGCCGTGGCCACCTCGACCGGCGCGCCGAAGGCGGTGGCCAGGCGCGTGGAGGCGCCGATGGCGATCACCGTGCCGCCGTTCTCGGCGAAGGCCTTCAGCTGGGGCAGGGTGGTCTCGTCGGTCACCGTGCCCAGCCACGGGCGGTACTCGGCCGGGATCTCTTCGGGCTTGGGCTGCGGATAGCCGCGGCCGGCGCGGAACGGACCGCCGGCGGGCGCGGGCACCACGCCGTCGGCGAACACCAGCACGTCGAAGTCCTTGGCCAGGTCCCCGGCGTCGAGGCGCTGGGGGTAGACGACCTGGAAGGGCGCCTCGAACTTCTCGAACATCCAGCGGTTCCAGCCCGAGGGCATCGAGCCGCCGTAGACGTCCACCAGGCCGATGCGCACCGGCTTCAGGGCGATGGCCTTGCCGCCGGGCTTCGAACCCGTCGCCCAGGCGTCGATGCCCAGTTCCTTGACCCCGGCCGTGATCACGGTCGCGGCGGCGGGCGAGTAGGGGACCCAGATGGCCCCGGCCGCGAAGCTCTGCTTGCCGGACTTGGCGCCGTCCTTCAGCCACGAGACCTGGGCGCCGGCCTTCAGCAGGCGGTTGGTCAGGGTGAAGGCGTTGTTGGGCGCGTGATCGATCAGCCAGCCGGCCTTGCCCGAGCCCTTCACCGCGCCCGGCTTGACGGCGATCAGGTCGGGCACGCGGGCGAACGGTCCGTCGAAGCCGTCGAGCACGCGGTCGAACTTGATCCCGGTCTGGTAGGCCAGGGTGTAGCCGGTGACGTCATAGGGGGCCTTGGGCGGACCGCCCGGATACTCGGCGTCGTGCGGGTGGTCCTGCGGCTCGAACATGTCGAGGATGTGCGGGCGATAGGCCTGGGCGGTCTTCACCACATAGGAGCCGGCCGGATAGGTCTTGCCGGCCACGGTGAACGGCTTGGTGGCCTCATCGACGTCGACGCCGGCCTTGATCAGGGCGTTCAGGAACGCCACCACGGTCGGCTTGTCGGCCTGGTCGGCGGTCAGGATGTAGCCGCGCGGGTCACGCTTTTCCGGGGCCTGCAGGATGGTCTTGTAGAGCGATGGATCGACCGACGCCGAGGTCGGCGAGCCGGTGACCTTGCCGTCGAACTTCACCTTGGCGCCGGCTTCCTTCAGCTCGTCGATCTCGGTCGGGGTGATCGTCCAGCTGTCCTTGGAGCCCTTGGCGATCGAGTTCGACGCCATCTTCCAGATGTTGAACAGCATCCGCTCGCGGTTGCGCGAGGCGTAGTCCATCACCGCCCGGTCCAGGCTCCACTGGTACTCGACCGTCTGGGCCAGATGCCAGGTCTGCGGCGGGGCGGGCATCGGGCGGTCGCCGTTGGGCAGCTGCACGTCCGGCACCAGGTTCAGCGGCATCGGCGTCGGCCCGCCGGTGATCTCGGTCAGCAGGCCCACGGCGTTGTGGAAATAGGCGATGGAGCGTTCCATGCCGTTGTGCCAGGTCGAGTAGGGCGCGGCGCTGCGGGCGCCCGAGCCCGGCTTGTCCTCGGCCACCAGGCGGCTGTGCATGGCCATGCCCACCTCCTGAAGCGAGGTCATGACCAGCGGGTCGTAGTTGTAGTTGAAGGGGTCGCGGAACGGCGGCACGAACACCACCATGCCGTTCGGGGCCGGCTGGTGCTGGTTGTAGATGATCTGCGGATACCAGTCGCGGAACAGCACCTTGTTGACGTTGGTGGTCTCGGACATCTGCGACATGAAGCTGTCGCGGTTGTTATCGTGGCCGACGTACTTCTGGTACAGGCGCGGGATCGAGTTGAACTCGCGCTTCTGCGGGTCGGCGTTGCGCATGTACCAGTCGGACACCAGCTCCATGCCGTCCGGATTGTCGTGGCCGAACAGCACGATGACGTCGTCGAGGATGCGCAGCGTCTCGGGGTCGGTCTTGGTCAGCATCCGGTAGAGCACCTGGATCTGGCCCTGCGAGGTCACCGTCTCGGTGGCGTGCATGCCCGCGTCGATCCAGACCACGGCCTTGCCGGTGGCGGCCAGCTTTTCGGCCTCCTCGCGGGTGACCTCGCCGCGCGCCAGCTTGCGGGCGACGGCCTTGTATTCGTCCAGCTTGGCCAGGTTGGCGGGCGAGGATACGATGGCCACCCACTGGGTGCGGCCTTCCTCGGACTTGCCGATGTCGACCAGCTTCATGCGGTCCGACTGGCCGGCCAGGGTCTTCAGATAGGCCTCGTAGGCGGTGTAGTCGGCCAGGAAGTAGTCGCTGCCGGGATCCTGGGCGAAGGCCTGGGCGGGCGGGGTGATCTCCGCGGAATAGGCGGCCTGCCCGCCAAGGGTCATCACCAGCGCCAGGGCGGCCCCGGCCATCGCTACGTGTCGCGTCATCGCACTCCCCATCCACCAAAGCGGGGCGCTTGTTTCGCTGGCCCCCTTAGCTTGACGCAGGCGGAGCATGAAACCGCACGTGGAGCCAGTCGGGACGCAAAAAATGGTTCGCGGCGGCCAGGCTTGCCCCGCGCCGCCGGATGCGGCATCAGCAGGCCGCACAACGGATCCGGCCTCGCCGGATGGCTACCCCGGGCGCCGATCCCCCGGGAAACCCGCACCCAAGACAGATCTCCATGAGCTTCCTCGCCCAGACGCGCCAGCAATGGCTCGCCAATCCTGGCCGCGACCTGCTGGCCGGCACGGTCGTCGCCCTGGCCCTGATCCCCGAGGCCCTGGCCTTCGCGTTCATCGCCGGCGTCGACCCGGCCGTGACCCTCTACGCCTCGTTCGTCATCGCCATGACCATCGCCTTCGTCGGCGGCCGTCCGGCGATGATCTCGGCGGCCACCGGGGCGATGTCGCTGCTGATGGGCGGCCTCGTGCGGGAGCACGGCATCGAATACCTGTTCGCCGCCAGCCTGCTGACCGGCGCCATCCAGATCGTCATCGGGACCCTGCGCCTGGGCCGCTACGTGAAGTTCGTCTCGCGCTCGGTGATGAGCGGCTTCGTCAACTCGCTGGCGATCCTGATCTTCATGGCGCAAACGCCCCAGCTGATCGGCGGCAACTGGCAGACCTTCGCCCTGGTCGGGGCGGGCCTTGCGATCATCTATCTCTTCCCTCGCCTGACCAGGGCCGTCCCATCGTCGCTGGTGGCGATCCTGGCGCTGAGCGCCGTGGCGATCGGCCTGAACCTGCCGGTGCACACGGTCGGCGACATGGGCCAGCTGCCGACGGCCCTGCCGCATTTCCATCTACCGGCCGTGCCGCTGACGCTGGAGACCCTGAAGATCATCGCGCCGGTCTCGCTGACCCTCGCCTTCGTCGGCCTGCTGGAAAGCCTGCTGACCGCCAACCTGCTCGACGACCTGACCGACAGCCCGTCGGACAAGGACCGCGAGACCCGCGGCCAGGGCATCGCCAACCTTGTCTCGCCGCTGCTGGGCGGCATGGCCGGCTGCGCCCTGATCGGCCAGTCGATCATCAATGTGAAGTCCGGCGGCCGCTCGCGCCTGTCGACCTTCTGGGCGGGCCTCTTCCTGCTGATCCTGATCCTGGTGCTGCGCGACTGGGTGGCGAGGATCCCGATGGCCGCCCTGGTGGCGGTAATGATCATGGTCTCGTTCACGACCTTCGACTGGAACTCGGTGCGCAAGCTGCGCTCGACGCCGGTGCAGTCGACGATCGTCATGCTGGCCACGACCGTGACGGTGCTGGCGACCCGCGATCTGGCCAAGGGCGTCGTGCTGGGCGTTCTGCTCAGCGTGCTGTTCTTCGCCCGCAAGGTCGGGAAGATGATCGCGGTGAAGGAGCGGGCGGACAGCGACGAGACCGTCCGCCGCTACGCCGTCGAGGGCCAACTGTTCTTCGTTTCGGCCGAGCTGTTCGCCGCCGGTTTCGAGTTCCATGGCCATCCCGCCCGCGTCGCGATCGACATGACCGGCGTGCGTCTGTGGGACCTGACCGCCGTCGGCGCGCTCGACAAGGTGGTGCAGCGCTACCGCCGCCAAGGCGCGGTGGTGTCGGTCGTCGGCCTCGATCCGGCTGGAACGGCGCTGGTGGGCAGGTTGGGGGCTTCCGACGGGGCTCTCACGGCTGCAGGATGACGATCAGCACGGCGGCGATCAGCACCACGCCCTCGACGCCATGGATGACCACGGCCAGCCAGTTCGACCGGAAGGCCTGGGCCGGCAGGCTGTAGCAGAGGCAGCTGATCACCAGGCCGGGCATGATCCAGATCTTGTGCACGTGATAGCCGGCGAACAGCAGGCCGTTGCCCAGCCACGCCCAGCGCCCCCAGGCCCGTTCCATGCGCGGCAGCAGCACGCCGTGGAACAGCAGGGCCTCGCCCAGGGCGTAGTTGAACAGGCTGGAGACGAGGGCCAGGGCCAGGATGTCCCAGCGGCCCCTGGCGTCGGGCGTGATCAGGTGCTCGATCTGGGCGAAGGCGGGCGTCGCCTCGGCCAGCCGGTGTCCCAGGGGCGTGGCCTGGAACAGCGCCCCGACCGCCTCGTCGCCCAGGAAGCCCAGGCCCACGAACAGCGGAACCAGCAGGAAGGCCGAGGCGAACGGCCGGCCGCTGGACCGCCAGGTCGGCGCCTTCAGCCACAGCCGCCGACGCAACGCCGGCAGGGTGAAGGCCACGCCCTCCAGCCTCAGCACGACCAGGGCCAGCACGCTCTGCCAGGCCATGCCGACCACCACCATGCGCCAGAACACCAGGCCTGGCAGCGGGTCGCCCGGCGCCATCAGGGCCGGGGCGACGACCCAGGCCAGCACCGCCATCGGCGCGACGGCGGCCAGCCAGATCAGCAGGATGAGCAAGGTCTCCCAGGCGGTCGCCAGGCCGCTGGGGACGACGAAGATCCGCGACATGTGCACGGGGCGCACGCCTAGAACCGGCGAACGAGGCTGACGAAGCCGGCGGCGGTCTGGCCCTTGGCGATCAGCGGGCTGTTCTTGATGTCCTTGTCGAAGACCTCGACCTCGGCGGCGGCGATCACATAGAGCCGCTCGGTCAGTTGGTAGCGGGCCTGGATCCCCAGCGAGGGCACGACCACCCCGCCAGACGGCGCCCGGGGCGTGCGCCCGAACTCGTAGGCCAAAGCCGGGCTGACCTCGTTCTCGCGCAGGCCGTAGAGCCAGGTGGCCAGCTTTTCGTCCTTCCACGACAGGCCGGCCACGGCCTCCAGCGACAGCCGTTCGGTGGGCTGGGCCGCCAGGGTCAGGTCGAGATTGATCTCCTGGCCCTCGGTCTCGCCGGTGGCGTCGGCCAGCACCTCCAGGCTCAGGGTCGCCGGCCCGGCCATGCCGCTGAACCGCGCGCCGACATCGACGCCGGTGTCGCGCTCGAGGAAGGCGAAGTTCCGGGTGTCCTTGGGGTCCACCAGCTGGAAGCGCGGGCTGATGCGGCCCTCCAGCTTGAAGTGCTTGGTCTCGTAGGCCTTCACCGTCAGGCCCGACAGGTCGGCGGTCAGGTAGCGGTTCTGGTAGAAGAACAGCGGCAGGACGCCGGTCTCGGTCTTCTCGCGGGCGCTCTCGTAAGGATTGCTGGTCGCATAGACGCCGGCGCCGAGCAGCAGCAGGTGGTCGGGCTCTTGGCTCTCCGCATGAGCGGCGAACGGGTGGAGCGCCAGGGCGCAGGCGGCCAGGGCGGCGCCCTTCAGGCGGAGGATCATGACTGTTTCTCTCGAACGGGGAGGTGACAGTCACGAGGCTGGAGCAGGCGCCGCCGGGCGTCGTCCGGACGGGTAGGCTCGAAGGGTTCGGGCTTCCGATCCTGCCGGACCGGACATTGCCGGGGGCGTCAGGCGGCGGGGCGGAAGGCGCTGGGCGGGCGGCCGGCGTGCTTCTTGACCGCGGCGTTGAAGGTCGAGCGCGAGTTGAACCCCACCTCGTAGGCGATCGACAGGATGGCCTCGTCGGTGGTGCGGATCCGCTCCACGGCCTCGTCGACCCGCCAGCGGTTCACATAGTCGAAGAAGCTCTGGCCCAGGTGCTCGTTCAGCGCCTGCGACAGGTGGTTGGGCGAGACGCCGATGCGGGCGGCGAGCGCGCTCAGCGACAGCAGCGGATCGCGGTGCAGGGTCTCGGTCGCCATCGCCCTCTCCAGCCGGGCGGCGATCTCGACCTGGCGCGTCTCGGGCAGGGCCGAGCGGGCGTATTTCTCGGCCGGCGGCAGGGCCTTGGGCGTCTCGGTCTGGGGCGTGAAGATCGGCTGCTGCGACAGGCCGAACAGGCCGATGGCCGCCGTCCAGGCCAGCTCCACCGCGGCGCCCGCGACGTCCAGCCCGTCGGCGTGGGCGACGTTCAGCGCCAGGCCCGACTTCACCGCGCCCCAGATCCAGGCGGCCAGCATCACCAGCAGCAGCACCCGCAGCCAGCTCAGGGTGCGGTTCTCGATGTTGGAGAAAAGGTCGCGCACCCGCCGCACGTGCCGGCCCATCACCCGGAAGGCGGCGGCCAGATAGCCCAGGGTCGTGACCAGGAACAGCGCCACGAAGGCCAGTTGCAGCGGGCCGGCCCAGGCGTCGGTCTCGGCGCCCACGCCGGTATAGATGGCGATGCGGGTCGGGATCGGCAGGGCGAAGAACGGCAGGGCCAGGAGAAGGGCGATCCCGGCCGGCCAGCAGAGCCGGGCGATGCGCTCCGGGCTCCATCCCGCCTCCGGATCCCCGGTCATGGCCACCACATAGGCCAGGATCGCCGGTCCCAGGAACAGCGAGGTCGACCACAGGATCCCCGTCGCCCAGGGCGCGGCGGCGTAGACGCCGCCACGATCCAGGATCAGGTCGACGCCCGACAGCGCGCTCAGCAGCAGGAACACCGCCAGCGCCGTCGCCGGAGCCTTGCGCCAGCCGGGCCGCAGCACCAGCTGCGTCGCCGCGAACAGCCCGATGGCGGCGGCGGCCGACGACAGGATCAGCACCAGGGCGCTGCTCATTCAGTCATTTCCCCGAAACCGCGCCAGAAGCCTTCCGCGCGAAACGGCGCGGAGAGTGTCGCGGAACGTGCGTCGCCTCAAGCCTGCGACAGGCTCAGCACGTTGCCATCGGGATCGGCGAACCAGGCGACCTTGGCCTTGCCGTCGGGAGCGGTCCATATGCCCAGGGCGTCCTGGCCGAAGCCCTCGTAGATCGTGAAGACCACGCCCCGGCCGGCCAGGGCGCGCACGGCGGCCTCGATGTCCTCGACGTTCCAGCCGAACACCGGATGGGCGCCGGCCTTGAAATCGGGCAGGGCGGTCAGGCGGATCAGCGCGTCGCCCGCTCCCAGAAAGTCGCCGAACGGATCGGAGCTATGCACCGCCAGGCCCAGCTTCTCGACATAGAAGTCGAGCGCGCGCTGACGGTCGCTGACGTGGACGAAGGCGACGGGCGTTCCGGAAACGGCGGGCATGGCCTTTCACTCCCTGCGGGAAGCTGTAAGCGAATCCTGCCGCGAACGCTCGGGCATGGCGACGGACCAGTTGAAGGAGACCTTCCCGTTGCGGCCCGTCGACCCCGTCGCGCCTGGGGGTCCGTCCGGTCCGAGGGCTTTGCTGTCGCATGCGGGCTTGACGGGAACACCCGCGCCGCCCGCGCCGCCTAGGCCTCCGAGACCCCCGCAGATCTGGCCGCCGCAGTTTTGAGGCTGCCCGGCGGCGTTCGTGTCGGTGAGCACCGAGAAGGCCGCCCAGGCCGACTGCGAGGAGGTGACTATGGAGACATTGGCCGCGTCGCCGCCGTTTTGTCCCGGGCCGCCAGGGTTGCCGGCCGAGGCGGCGGCGTCGGCGGCGCAGGCGGATGGGTCGCGTGGCGGTGCATTGGAGCCTGGCGCGCCCGCCACTCCGGCGTTGAGGATCGAGAGGCCCTTGCCCTCCACGTTCTGGACCACCAACTCGACTAGGCCGGCGCTGTCTCCCATTGTCGCCTCTGAGGAGCCAGGGGATATTAGCTGGGCCGTGTCTTCGATGATCAAGAGCTCGATTACCAGCTTCACCGGGAAGCCGTTGGTGAAGATCTGCGCGCCGGGCTTCAGCCGCAACTCGCCGATGTAAGTTGTGCCTTGGTTCGGCACGAACGGCTGGCCCTGCCAAACGACAACGTCTTGGAGAGCCTGCGTCTTGTCGGGCTCGGCCGCGGCCGCGGCCGTCGAAAGCGCCAGAAACGCCAGTCCGAAGGCGAGCCCGCACGCATATGGAAAACGCACCATTTTGAAGAAGTCTCTCCTGCCACTGCAAGTGAGAGTTTAGCTGTTGCCGCGACCGGTCAAGCTTGTCGGGTGATTTTTGTCGGCGGCACGTCTCTACGCCACCGCGTAGTCGCGCATCTGCATCGGGCTGCTCTGGCTGACCGGCAGGATGAAGCTGACCGTGGTGCCTTCGCCCGGGTTGGAGACCATCTCCAGGGCGCCGTCGTGCATCTCGACCAGCGACTTGGTCAAAGCCAGGCCCAGGCCCGTGCCCTGCGTGGTCTTGGAGTGCTGGCTTTCCACCTGCTCGAACGGACGGGCCAGGCGGGCCAGGTCCTCGGCGGCGATGCCGATGCCGGTGTCGGTGACCGACACCTTCACCCGCTCGCCCAGCGGATCGCGGCGGATCTCGGCGCGGACGGTGACGCGGCCCTGGCGGGGGGTGAACTTGATGGCGTTGCTCAGCAGGTTCAGCAGCACCTGCTTGACCGCGCGGTAGTCGGCCTCGATCTCGGGCAGGGGCGGGAAGTCGACCTCCAGCTTCAGCCCGGCGGCCTCGGCGCGGTTGCGCACCAGGCGCACGGCGTCCTCGGTGACGTCTTCCAGGTGCAGCGGCTCGAACTTCAGGTTCATCTTGCCGGCCTCGATCTTCGACATGTCGAGGATGTCGTTGATCAGGGCCAGCAGGTGCTGGCCGGAATTGTGGATGTCGAGGCTGTAGCCCTTGTAGCGCTGGTCGCCGAGCGGGCCGAACATCTCGTTCATCATGATCTCGGAGAAGCCGTTGATGGCGTTCAGCGGCGTGCGCAGCTCGTGGGACATGTTGGCGAGGAACTCGCTCTTGGCCTTGTTGGCGCCCTCGGCCTTGACCTTCTCCATCTCGTACTTGCGGGCCAGCTCGGCCAGCTGCTCCTGGCTGCGCTCCAGGCCGGCGACGGCGTTCTGGAGCTGCTCCTCGTTGCGGCGGCGGGCTTCTTCCTGGGTCTTGATGGCGGTGATGTCAGCGGCGGTCATGACCAGGCCGCCCTCGGCCGTGCGCCGCTCGCTGATCTGGATCCAGCGGCCGTCGTTCATCTCAGCCTCACGCACGCCCTTGGCGCCGGTCGGATCGGGGATTTCCTGCTTGATGGCCAGGGCCGCGAAGCGGTTGACCTCGGCGCGGGCCGCGCCCGGCTTGAGCAGCCGAGGCTCCAGCGAGAAGACGCTGCGGTAGTTCCTGTTGCACATCAGGAGGCGCCCCTGGCGGTCCCAGAGCACGAAGGCCTCCGACACGCTCTCGATGGCGTCGCGCAGGCGGTTTTCGGCGGCCTGCGCGCGGGCCTGGGCCAGGCGTTCCTCGGTGACGTCCAGCGCCACGCCGATGATCCGCGAATAGCCGTCCTCGCCCGGCTTGCCGAAGCCCTGGCCGCGGGCGTCCACCCAGATCGAGCGGCCGCCATGCTCGCGGGCGGGGATGCGGAACGAGACATCGAAGGCGCCGAACTGGGCGGCGTTGGCCAGGGCCTGGCGCACCCGGTCGCGGTGGTCCGGCGAGATCCGCTCGACCAGGTCCTGGCCGGGCGCGACGCCGCCGCCGCCCCAGCCGAACATCGCGCCTGTGACGTCGGACATGTAAACCTCGTCCGAGCGCAGGTCCCATTCCCAGATGCCGCAGCGGGCGGCCTCGACGGCCAGGCGGAAGCGCTGCTCGCTGTCGATGAACTCGCGCTGGGCGGCCTCGGCGCGACGGCTCTGCAGCATCAGGATCAGGGCCAGGGCGATGCCGGCGGCCAGCGGGATCAGCAGGGTCAGCGCGCCTTCCATCAGGCGGCGGTCGACATTGGCGACGGTGTGGCTGGGGGCGCTGACGGCGGCGATCAGGGCGCCTTGGGCCAGGGGCTCGAAGGCCACGTCCTGGCCCGAGCCGTCGACGCCGCGGCCGGTCAGGGCGGCGGCCCCGCCTTGCAGGTCCTCCACCGACAGGGCGTAGGCCTGGTCGAGGCTGGCGGCGCCCTGCACCGCGCGGCCGACGCCGACCAGCAGGCCGCCGTCGGGCAGGAACAGGGCGTTGGAATGGGTCTTGTCCGGCTCGCCCAGCAGGCGCGAGGGATCGCCGGCGGCGATGACGTAGCCGCGGCCGGCCGAGGTCTGGGCGGCCATGGCCACGTAGAGGCGGCCGCTGCGGCCGACGCCGCCGATCCAGACGCTGCGGCCAGAGGCGGCGGCCGCGCGGGCGGCTTCACGCCAGTCGGCGGAAGGATCGCGGCCGGCCACGGCCATGACTTCGCCGGTGGTCGTCACGGCCACGGCCATGGCCTCGCCGCCGGCGGCGCGCAGGGCGGTCTCGGCCGCGTCCATGGCCGAGGTCGGGTCGCGTTCGAGCAGGTCGCCCGCCGCGGACAGGCCGGCGCGCTGGGCCGCGAGATTGGTCTCGACCTTGCCCGACAGGATCTGGGCCTGGGCGGCCAGGGCCGCGCCGCCTGGCGGGGCGGCGGCTTCCTTCTGCAGCTTGAGGACGCCGAGGGCGGTGTAGACGGCCAGCAGCAGCAGGGCGGCCAGGATCACGACGCGGACATAGGCCTGCGACGACCGGGCGGCGCGCATGCGAGCCGCGCCCGCAGCCGACAGGCCGGCCTTCGCCGTCCTCCCGGGTTTCGCCCCGCCAATTCGCAACGCCCGCAACTCCGCAGCACCCCAGGCGAGTCAGTTCGCCCCTTATGGTGAATCTACCGTACCCGTTCGGTCGGCGTCACCCTGGCGAGGCCCGATTCCCTGGGGGCTGAGCGCTTTGGTCGCAACCGTTGCGCGGAAGAATCACCCCAGGCTCGCCGCCTGAGGGAACCTCCCCCCGTGGGGGAGGTGATCGCGAAGCGATCGGTGGGGGGAGTTTTTCGGGACGTCCGCTTCATCGGAAGCTGAAAACGTCCCCCCACCGGCCTTCGGCCGCCTCCCCCAGAGGGGGAGGTTTCTAGTCCAGAGCCCGCCCGGCCAGCTCCAGCACGTTCTTCGACAAGCCCGGCGCGGCCTTCACCCGCTCAAGTTCGCGCCGCATCAGATCGCCCAGCGCCGGGACGTAGCGCCGCCAGCCGCCCAGGGGCTCGACCAGGCGGGCGGCCGTCATCGGGTTGAAGCTGTCCACGATCAGGATCTGGTCGGCCAGGAAGCGATAGCCCGCGCCGCTGGGATCGTGGAACCGCGCCGGGTTGGCGCTGGCGAAGCCCTGCACCAGGGCGCGGAAGCGGTTGGGGTTGCCGGCGTCGAAGTCCTCGTGCCCGGTCAGCGCCAGAACGCGCTTGAGAGCGCCCTCCGACGGATCGCGGGCCTGCACCGAGAACCACTTGTCCAGCACCAGCGGCTCGTGCCGCCACTTGGCGTGGAAGGCGGCCAGCGCGGTCTCGCAGGGCTCGCCGCCCACGGCCAGCAGGGCCGACAGGCCGCCCATGGCGTCGGTCAGGGCCGCGGCGGCCTCGAAGTGGCCGACGATGCGCTGCACGTTGTCGGCGTGCGGATCGGCGGCCAGCAGGTCGACGCAGGCGTTGCGCAGGGCCCGGCGGCCGGCCGAGGCCGCGTCGGGCGAGAACTCGCCGTCGCTCTGCATGGCGCCGTGGATGCGGGCCAGCTGCTCGCCCAGGTGCACGGCGATGCGGGCGCGCAAGAGGTCGCGGGCGGCGTGGATCGCGCCCGGATCGGCCGGATCGACGGCCAGGGCCAGGTCGCCTTCGCTGGGCAGGGCCAGCAGCAGGGCCTTGAAGGCCGGATCGGCGGCGTCGTCGTCCAGCGCCTGGCCCAGGGCCTGGGCGTAGCGCTCTTCGCCCACCTCGTCGGGGGCGCCGGCCGCGCGGGCCAGGATCAGGCCGCGGGCCAGGCCCTGGCCGGCTTCCCAGCGGTTGAAGAGGTCCGGATCGGCGGCGAACAGCACATAGGCGTCGGCCGGACGCGCGTCGGTGGTCAGGGTCACCGGGGCCGAGAAGCCGCGCAGGGCCGAGATCACCGGCGTTTCCGCCACGCCTTCCCAGCGCACCGTCAGGCTGTCGCCCTCCAGCAGCACCACCTCGCTGTCGCGCAGGGGCGCGCCGGTCTGCGAGAGCAGGCCGATGGTGACGGGGATCGGCATGGCCTTCTTGACCGGCTGGCCGCTGGTGGGCGCCGTCTTCTGGGTCAGGGTGATCGACAGGGTCTTGGCGGCGACGTCATAGGCGTGGGTCAGCAACACCGACGGCGTGCCGGCCTGCTCGTACCAGGAGAAGAACGACGACAGGTCCCGGCCCGAAGCCTGCGCGAAGCAGGCGATGAAGGCCTCGACGGTCGTCGCCTCGCCATCGTGACGCTCGAAATAGAGATCCAGGCCCGCCCGGAACGCGTCGGCGCCCAGGATGGTCTTCAGCATGCGGATGATCTCCGCGCCCTTCTCATAGATGGTCGCGGTGTAGAAGTTGTCGATCTTCAGATAGCTCGACGGCCGCACGGGGTGGGCCAGGGGGCCGGCGTCCTCGGCGAACTGGCGGGCGCGCAGGGCTTTGACGTCCTTGATCCGCTGCACGGCCGCGCCGCGCATGTCGGCGGAAAAGCTCTGGTCGCGGAAGACCGTCAGGCCCTCCTTCAGACACAGCTGGAACCAGTCGCGGCAGGTGATGCGGTTGCCGGTCCAGTTGTGGAAATACTCGTGGGCGACGACGCTCTCGATGCGCTCGTAGTCGAAGTCGGTCGCCGTCTCCGGCTCGGCCAGCAGCAGCGAGGAATTGAAGATGTTCAGCCCCTTGTTCTCCATGGCCCCGAAGTTGAAGTCGCGCACGGCCACGATCATGAACAGGTCCAGATCGTATTCGCGGCCGAACGCCTCCTCGTCCCACTTCATCGAACGCTTGAGGGCGTCCAGGGCATAGGCGGCGCGCGAGGCCTGGCCGGGATCGACGAACACTTTCAGCGCCACAGTGCGGCCGCTCATGGTGGTAAAATCGTCCTCCAGCACGTCCAGCCGGCCCGCGACCAGGGCGAACAGGTAGGCGGGCTTGGGGAACGGGTCGTTCCAGACGGCGAAGTGGCGGCCATCCGGAAGCGCGCCCGAGTCCATCAGGTTGCCGTTGCTCAGCAGGTGCTCGAAAGCCGCGTCAGCCTCGATCCGCACGGTGTAGCGGCTCAGCACGTCCGGACGGTCGGGGAAGAAGGTGATGGTGCGGAAGCCCTCGGCCTCGCACTGGGTGCAGAACCGGCCGCCCGACATGTAGAGGCCCATCAGCGCCTTGTTGGCCGACGGATCGATCTCGACCTCGGTCACCAGTTCGAAGGCGTCGGGGACGTCGGCGATCGTCAGGCGCTCGTCGTCCAGTTCGTACTGGTTGGCGCTGAGGACCTGGCCGTCGATGGCCGCCGAAATCAGTTTCAGCCGCTCGCCGTTCAGCGATAGCGGCTCGCCGGCCGCCCCGGTGCGGCGTACCTTCAGTGTCGCGGTCACGCGCGTGGCCGACGGCTCCAGCTGGAAGGAAAGGTGCGTCGTCTCGATCTCGAACGGGAACGGACGATAGTCGGAAAGCCGGATCGGCTGGGGCGTTTCGGTGCGCATCCGGCCAATGTAGTCGCCCGTCGGGGCCGGGGCGAGGGCTTGAGGCGGATCAATGTGCGCCCCGGCGGGCGGGCGCATCACCCCTGGCGACGCCTCGACGCGTCGAACTCCAAGGGGATTAGGACCATGACCGCCCTCCGCACCGCCCTCCTGGCCGGCCTGACGCTCGCCGCCGCGACCGGCGCTCACGCCCAGGAAGCCTTCACGCCCGCGGCCAAGGGGACCTGGCAGGTCAACCTGCGCGCCACCGGCGTGCTGCCCGACGCGGGCGACCCGATCGTCACCGCCGCCGGCGCGGCCACCGGCCTGAAGGCCGACGTCAAGGACGACGTCAAGCCGACCCTGGGCGTCTCCTACTTCATCACCGACAAGCTGGCCGTCGAGGTGATCGCCGGCACGACCCGGCACACGATCAAGGCCGTGGGGCCGGGAACCGACGTCGTCGTGCACAAGACCTGGGTGCTGCCGCCGGTGGTCTCGGCCCAGTACCACTTCGCGCCCAAGGCCAGGTTCAATCCCTATGTCGGCGCGGGGCTGAACTACATGCTGTTCTACAGCGGCAAGGACCGTAACGGCTTCACCGTCGATCTCGACGACGGCTTCGGCTACGCCCTGCAGGTCGGCGCCGACATCGCCGTGAAGGGGCCGTACGTCGTCAATCTCGACGTCAAGAAGGTGTGGTTCGAGACCGACGCCAAGATCAACGGCGGTGCGCTGAAGTCCAAGGTCAACCTGGATCCGACCGTGGTGTCGGTGGGGATCGGGCGGCGGTTCTAGACCCCGGACATCTCAACACTCCCGTCATTCCCGCTCTTGTGGCGGGAATGACGGGAGGATAGGGGGGCCTCAGCCCTCCACCGTCCCGCCCGCCGCCGGCGTCTCGTGCAGCTCGCGCTCGATGGCCGCGGCCTTCTGGGCCAGGGCCAGCAGGGCGGGGGGAGCGTCTTCTGGATGGTCGCCGACCAGGGTCACGATCTCGCGGGCCAGGGCGTGCAGGCGCGGGGCGGTGGCGATCAGCTTGGCCTGGAACTCGATCTTGCGCGGGTCGCGGTCGTATTCGGCCCCCGGCGTGCGCCAGCCGCCCCAGTCGTTGGGATCGGTGACCACCACCGGATAGGTGCCGGGGAAGGGGTGGTGCAGGCAGTCGCCCTCCTGCTGCCACTTGTTGCGGGCGCGCAGCACCCGCCAGTTCGACAGGACGCCGCCTTCCTGCGGGTCCATCTTGTCCTCGGGCTTCAGCTCGTGGGCCAGGAACTCGCGGCCCAGGCCGACGTCGTAGGTCACCCGCACGGGCTCGTCGAAGCCCTTGGCCCAGATGGGCACGATCTTCTCGATCGTCGCCCAGGCGCCGACGCTCTCGACCCAAACCTTCTGGTTCCGCTGGTAGACGGTCTTGGCCATGGGACTCCGGAACTTGGGCTTGAACTGGGGGCTGCGAATACTCGGGTCGCATAAGAACCTGAAATTCTTGACGCCGGGTCAATCTTTCCAGGGGGCGCAAGCTCGGTCATCGTCGTTTCCAACGGTCGTCGACAGAACGGCCAAGGGAGAGAGACGGCCGTGGATTTCGACTATTCCGACGACCAGAAGTTCCTCAAGGACGAGGCCCGCAAGTTCCTGAGCGGCCGCTGTCCGCCCGCGGTGGTGCGCGGGGTGCTGGACGATCCCGCCCGCAGCCATGACCAGGCCCTTTGGGCCGCCGTCGCCGAGCAGGGCTGGCTGGGCGCGGCGATCCCCGAAGAGCACGGCGGCCTGGGCCTGGGCCGCGTCGAGCTGTGCGCCATCGCCGAGGAGCTGGGCCGCGCCGTCGCCCCTATCCCCTTCGCCTCCACCGTCTACGTCCTGGCCGAGGCGGTCATGGCCCACGGCTCCGACGCCCAGAAGGCCGCCGTCCTGCCGCGTATCGCTTCGGGCGAGCTGATCGGCTGCCTGGCCGTCAGCGAAGGCCCCGGCGTGCTCACCCCCTCGGCCCTGTCGGCCAAGGTCGAGGGCGGCAAGCTCACGGGCGTGAAGATCCCCGTCACCGACGGCGACATCGCCCACACCGCCATCGTCCTGGCGTCCGAGGGCGGCAAGCCGGGCCTCTTCCTGGTCGACCTGACCGGCGCCGGGGTGAAGCGCGAGACGCTGGAGAGCCTGGACCCCACCCGCGGCGTCGCCCGCCTGACCTTCGACGGCGCGGCCGCCGAGCGGCTGGGCGCGGCGGGCGAGGGCTTCGACCTCGTCCAGGCCATCCTCGACCGCGCCGCCGTGCTGCTGGCCTTCGAGCAACTGGGCGGCGCCGACCGCTGCCTGGAGATGGCCAAGGAATACGCCCTGGGCCGCTACGCCTTCGGCCGTGTGATCGCCGGCTATCAGGCCATCAAGCACAAGCTGGCCGACATGTACGTCAAGAACGAGGTCGCCCGCTCCAACGCCTATTACGGCGCCTGGGCCCTCAACGCCTCCACCCTCAAAGAAAATGGGGCCCCCGAACTGCCCACGGCCGCCGCCGCCGCCCGCATCGCCGCCTCGGAAGCCTTCTGGTTCGCCAGCAAGGAAAGCGTCCAGGTGCACGGCGGCATGGGCTTCACCTGGGAAGTCGACTGCCACCTCTATTACCGCCGCTCGCGGCAGCTCTCCCTCGTGGCCGGTTCGCCCCGGCTCTGGAAGGAGCGGCTGGTGAGCGAGCTCGAGAAGAAGAACGCGGCTTAGCGTTCGCCCCCAAACTTTCACCTCCGCCTTTCTTCGTCATCCCGGCCGGAGCGAAGCGGAGAGCCGGGACCCAGGGGCCACCGCAGTGCGCCGGCCCCTGGGTCCCGGATCGACCTTTCAGGTCGTCCGGGATGACGGAGATTGATGGAATGGACTTCAACGACTCCCCCAGCGAAGCCGCCTACCGCGACAAGGCCCGCGCCTGGCTGGAAGAGGCCGCCGCCGCCCACAAGAGCGAGCACGGCGAACCCAAGCCCAACACCCCCGAGCACATGGCCGCCGCCAAGGCCTGGCAGGCCCGCAAGGCCTCCGCCGGCTACGCCTGCATCACCTGGCCCGCGGCCGTCGGGGGAGGGGGCGGCACGCCGATCGAGTCCGTCATCTTCGGCCAGGAAGAGGGCAAGGCCGGCGTCGCCTACGGCTACTTCACCATCGGCCTGGGCATGTGCGTGCCCACGGTCATGGCCTTCTCCGACACCGACACCAAGAAGCGCTTCGTTTCCCCCGCCGTGAAGGGCGAGGAGATCTGGTGCCAGCTGTTCTCCGAACCGGCCGGCGGCTCCGACGTCGCGGCCCTGCGCACGCGGGCGGTCAAGGACGGCGACGAGTGGGTGATCAACGGCCAGAAGGTCTGGACCACCGGCGCCCACTACAGCGACTTCGGCATTCTCCTGACACGGACGGACCCGGATGTGCCCAAGCACAAGGGCCTCACGATGTTCTGGATCGACATGCGAGATGCGGCGGTCGAGTGCCGGCCCATCCACCAGATGTCGGGCGGGCGCGAGTTCAACGAGGTCTATTTCAGCGACCTGCGGGTCAAGGACAGCCAGCGCCTGGGCGAGGTCGGGCAGGGCTGGCAGGTGGCGCTGGTCACCCTGATGAACGAGCGCCTGGCCGTCGGCGGCTCGGCCGGCCCCAACTACCGCGAGGTGCTGGAACTGGCCCGCGCCCTGCCGGGCGAGGACGGCCCGGCCC
The DNA here is from genome assembly GCF_059418205.1 of Caulobacter sp. GW821-FHT09B11. Classification (NCBI taxonomy): domain Bacteria; kingdom Pseudomonadati; phylum Pseudomonadota; class Alphaproteobacteria; order Caulobacterales; family Caulobacteraceae; genus Caulobacter; species Caulobacter sp. GW821-FHT09B11. Next base: position 41,427 of record NZ_JBWKPK010000025.1, read on the forward strand.
TGGCCAACGACGCCTTCCGCGAGAAGCTGGCCGACTGGTTCGTGGCCTCCCAGGGACTGAAGTTCACCCGCTTCCGCACCATGACCGCCCTGTCGCGCGGCCAGACCCCGGGGCCGGAAAGCTCGATCGGCAAGATCATCTCGGCCAACCAGCTGCAGGACCTGGCCAACACCGCCGTCGAGATGCAGGGCGAATACGGCATCCTCACCGGCCCCGAAGCCGCCGCCGGCGCGGCCTTCCAGCAAAGCCTGATGTGGGCCCCGGGCCTGCGCATCGCCGGCGGCACCGATGAGATCCTGAAGAACATCATCGCCGAACGGGTCCTTGGCCTGCCCGGCGACGTGCGGGTCGACAAGGACGTGCCGTTCAAGGACATGCCGACGGGGCGGTGAGGGGGCGGCGTCAGACCGCCGCGGCGCGGGCGGCGGCGCCCGTGATCAGCGCCTCGACCTCGGGCGAAAACACCCGCGTCGGCCACTGCCGGACGAGCCAGTTCGCCGCGTTCAGTGTGACTTCCTTGAGGGTCTCGTCGTCGGCCGCCCCGTAGATGCTCGCTCCGCCGCCGTCGGCCTCGGCGAGGATATGCGCGGCGCAGAACAGCAGGATCGCCGCAGCGGCCTGTACCTTCGATCCCTCGCCGGCCAGCTTTTCCGGCGAAGCGGTCAGGATGCTCACCAGGTTGAAGGCCGTTGGGTCGGCGCCGGCGTCCAGAAGCGCCGCGACGTCGCGCGGCATCCGCCACGCCATAAGGTCGTCCAGCGGATCGGTAGACCGGGCGCGGCCGACCCAGAAGGGGCTTAGATCGTCAAATCGGTACGCGAGGCGATGGAAATCAAGGACGATGTCGTTGGACCAGGGACCGTGCTCCAGCGTGATCGGCAGGATGTAGCGATGGGCGGCGCCGGTAAGCCGCAAGGCTTGCTCCTCGAACCATCTCGTATCGGGAGCTTCCAGCAACGGCCTCCACAAGCCGAGCCTGGCGATGGCGCCGTTGAGCCGCCGCGCGCTGCGGAGCCATTCGCGCCGGCGTCTGGCGTCGCCACGCTTGGGACAGGTCAGGAGCAGATGCGCCAGGAGTTCTCTTGCGCCGTCCAGGAGCCCGCCCCCGTCCTGCATCCGGGCCAGGGTCCCTGTCTGCTTCGCGCCGAAGCCGGCGGACTGGGTTACGGCGCCGTCTTGCAATTGGAGGTCTTCGGAAGCGGCGCGAAAAGACCCCGCGGCCTCAATCATTGCGTAGGCCGCCGGCCCGGCTTCCCTTAGTCGCTCTGGAGGCGGTCCCTCGCCCTCCGGCGGCGGTCCGGGCGGTTCGCCGGGGGCGCCGTCCGGAGCATCGCTTCCGCCGCCGGCGCCGTAGGCGCGCCGCACGAACTCGGTCAGGTCCTCCAGCGTCTCGAAGCCCAGTTCGCCGGCCTCGACGAACACGCCCAGCTGCGCCTGGCCGCGCGCGGCGGCGAAGCCTGTGGCGCGGGTCGCGAGGGCCTCGGGCAGGAATGACGGCGGAGACAGGAAGACGGCCGGCAAGTCGAGGGCCGGATCTTCCAGGTCCGGACCGCGCCAGCTGGCGAAGGCGAGGCCCGCCCGGGCATCGAAGCCGTCCAAGCGCCAGGCCTTGGTCATGACCGCACCCGCCCGCCGCTGACGACCACCCGGGTCTTGATCCCCGCCGTTCGCAGCGCGGCTTCCGCGCGCCGCCGCCGATGTCGCCAGAGCAATTCCGCCCAGTCGGGCGTGGGGCCGCGCCGCATCCTGTCGCCGACCAGACCGTCGGCCGCCGCGTCGCCGGCGCTGACCCGCGCTTCCAGGAGGTCGGACGCCCCGAACGAGCCGACGCGGATCACCTCCATGTAGTCCTCGTCGTCGAGCACGCCTTGGGAGATGGCGCCGATGGTGATGCGACGTTCGCCGCCCCGACCCATGTCCAGCACCTTGTATGCGGCCATGTAGGGCAGGGAGCTCGCCCATCGTCCGGAGATCCGGAGCGCTTCGCGCTTGGCGGCGTTGACGCCCCACAGGCCCAGCGGAAACGCCTTGGCCTTGAGCGGCGCCGAAATCAGGTCGAACGAGTTTCGATCGAGAACGAGCGTTTGGCCGTCCACCTGATCCGGATCGAGCACGAGGCAGACGTCGCCGTAGTACCGGACGCCCGACCCGTTCAGTTCGACAGCCCCGTAATAGAGGTTCGTGTCTTCGTCGCGGACGAGATCCGCGAGGGCTTCGTCGATGAGCTTGCGGGCGTCGCTGAACAGCCCGTTCATCCCGACGGAGGGACCTCCCAGGTCGTAGCGGTTCTTGTAGGGCTTGTCGGATTGATCCGCCACGAACGCGGGTACGTGCGCGGAGGAGATATTGAAAACCACCTTCGCAGCGGCCTCGGGTTTCTCTGACCCCGAGTAAGGGCTTACGCCCCGTGTCACCTTCCCGATGGTGTCGGCGTCGGCTCGTCTCCAGGCCGCGCGGTCGAGGGTCCCGTGACGTCGGGCGATCAGCCGCGCAACGCGAAGCTTCCATTTGTTCAGCGTCAGCATCGCGTCTCGCCCGCGGCGCGGGCCTTTCGCTCTTCGGGACACGCCGCCCTCGCGGCGGCGGGCTTGGCTTCGGCGGCCTTGCTGGCCACGTGGCGATAGTTGATCCCGGCGAAGGCGACCACGGAGACCACCCCAACGGCCAGGCTCGCCATCAGGAGAAAGTCCAGCACGCGCCGTTCCATCAGAAGCCGGTCGCGCACGGCCTTGCCCCGTACGGGGTCGCTGCGCTTGTGATCGTAGTTGCGCCAGGTGATGTAGTACTTGGCCCAGACCATGTGCACCCGCACGCCCGCCAGCACCGCCAGGCCAAGCCCGCCCCAGGCCGGCCACAACAGCCACGGCGCATCGGGCGCGCGCGACAGCTGCGGCGGAAACGAGATGGTGAAGGCGAGCAGGGCCGTGGCGATGGCCAGGGCGTACTTGTAGTATTCGCGGCGGTACTCCATCGACCGGTTCACGTTGGCCTGGACCGACGCCTCGCTGGGACCGCTCGGCGGCGCCTGGGCCGGTGCGAGCGCGTCGATGATCGCGGTCAGGAGCCTGGCTAGCGTGCTCATGCGAAATCCCCCTCCAGGTACGATCTTAACGCGCATATTGCTTTGATACCAGTATTGCGGAAGTGCGCTTCGCACCTCCTCGAGGTCGAGAATCGACCCGGCCATCCCACCCCGCCAACTCGCCCCACAGGCGAAAAATGACGATCCCCTGACAGGCGAAAATCGTGTGATTACACGGAATTAGCCGGGCAACGCGCCTGTTCCACGTTCCAATTAAGGCATGGCGACCGACAGTGGTCGAACGGCGGTCTCACGAGCTTGACAGCGTCGCCGCCGACAGCTCATGAGTGACTTCGATTTATGGTTAACGGCGGGCTGGAGGGGAGCGATGCACGAGGCCAGCGACGCTGTTTCGACCCTCCTCGACCGGGGTCTCCATCTGGGGCGGGCCGCGCGGTCGTGGATCGCGACGCGGCCCCGGATGCGCCTTGGGTCGACCCGTCGGCTGCCGCTCGGCGTGGCCGCCGCGACCCTGGTCGCCCTGCCGCTGTTCGGCTGCGATTTCTCCGCCAACCAGCTCTTCGCCAAGCGCGCCGGCGCCTGCCCGCGACCGCAGGCGGCCCAGGGCGTCTCGGGCCAGTTCAACCAGCAGCAGATCGAGATCCGCAACCTGCGCCAGGGCGGCTTCCGCGGCGACTTCTTCGCCCAGCTGGAGCTGGCCCGCCGCTACGAAGGCCAGCGGGCGGTCGACAAGAACCTCGACGATCCGGTCGAGGCGGCCACCTGGTACGCCATGGCCCTGGCCAATCCGGCCGGCTACGCGCCCATCGCCGCCTACGAGCCGCGCGGCAAGCAGGGCAAGTCGCTGTCTCGCTTCGACGACTGCCGCGCCTATGAGCGCCACGCCGCCTACGGCGCCCTCGACCGCCAGCTGTCGCGCATGTCGACCGAGGAGCGCGAGCAGGTCCGCAACCGGGTGATCTATATCCTGTCGACGCAGGGGGCCGACGGCTTCCGCGCCCTGGCCCGCATGCACGACGGCTATTTCGGCCCCTATGGCGAGCCGTCCGACAACCTCCAGGCCGTCGAGGCCTATGGCGACCGCAAGCATGTCGGCGCCCCGGCGGCGCTGGACCTCTTCCGCCGCAACGACGTCGACGCCTATCTCTACAACTACCTGGCGGTGCAGACCGGCGACGTCTCGGCCTATGTCATGCTCAAGGACTTCGAGCGCTCCTCGCCGCAGCGGGCCTCCTACGGCGGCTTCGTCGAGGGCAAGGCCAAGCGCTGGATCCCGCCCTACGAGTTCTATCCGGCCGACTCCCCCGACTCCGGCGTGCCCCACTCCGACGAGAGCGATCCGTCGGGCGAGGCCCGCGAGGCGGCGCTGGCGCGCCTGCACGAGCTGCCCTTCGTCCATATCGGCGAGGCCCTGGCCTATCTGCGGATCATCCCCGCGCCGCTGCTCGACGAGCGACTGCTGGCGTCGGGCGACGCCCAGACCTTCCAGGCCTCGATCGGCCGCCCGACCACCGGCCGCCTGACGCCGATCGAGAAGGTGAGGGCGGTGCAGTACGCGGCCGTCAACGGCTCGTCCAAGGCCCAACTCGTGCTGGCGGTGATGTACTCCGAGGGCGTCGGCGTGCCGCGCGACTACGCCCGCGCCTACCACTGGTACGAGGAGGCCGAGCGCCAGGGCTCGCCCGAGGCCAAGTACGCCATGTCGACCTTCTTCTCGCTGGGCCTGCAGGGCGTGGCCGACCAGGACCGCGCCAAGGCGGTGGTCTACCAGCTGGACGGCGCCCTGGCCGGCTTCAAGCCGTCGGTCTGGCGCCTGCAACAGCTGCTGGCCCAGGTCTCGCGCCCGCCCCGCGCCCCGGGCGAGCGGCCTCGGCCGTACGAGGCCAGGCCCTATGCCGGCCCGTCGAACGCGCCCGGCCCGTCGAACGCTGAAAGGGACTATCGATGAGACGCCTTCGCCTGTTCGCGGCGGGACTCGTCGCTCTCAGCCTGGCCGCCGTCGGCGCGCCGCAAGCCGCCCTGGCCTCGCCGGACGCCAAGGTCGACCAGCAGATCCGCCCGTGCTTCGGCCTGCTGATCCAGCCGGCCCTGTCGCACGGCTGCAAGGGCTACGTCCCCAAGCGCAAGCCGCCGCGCCGGCCCTACAATCCGCCGCGCCCCTACGAGCGCTATCGCACCAGCGTCGATTGCGACGTCGCCTATCCGGGCGAGGTCAGCGACGTGCTCTCGCGGCTCTACGAGGGCGACACCCTCACCCTGATCTCGCGCAACGGCGGGGCCTGCGTCGAGACGCTGAACGTCACCCGCGCGGTGCACATCGTCGCCCGCGACTACAGCCCCTCGCGCGCCCGGCCGATCCTGATGGCCCCGGCCGACCAGCCCTGCATCCGCATCGCCGCGGGCGTGGCCTATGTGGTGCTCGAGAACCTTGGCCTGGAATCGACGCGCGGCGGCACGGCCTCGTGCATCGTCGGCCGCGCCACCGAACTGGCCCTCAAGGGCGTGGTCGTGCGCTACGACGGCGAGGGCTCGGCCATCGACGTCGCCGACAGCCGGGTCGAGCTCTACCAGACCGCCTTCGTCGGCCGCACCCGCGCCCCGGTGGTCAAGCTGTCGGGCGGCCTTCAGGCCCAGGACGTCGACGTCGCCGCCACCGCCATCGGCATGGCCGTCGAGACCGGCCGCGACAGCCGCCTGCGCGATGTCCGCGTGGTGCGCCTGGGCGACTGGACCGGCTCGTCGCGCGTGCGCAGCTCGGCCGGCTTCGTGCTGACCGGCGTCAATCGCGATCAACTGGTGCAGATCGACGGCCTGTCGACCGACGGCTTCTCGCGCGGCATCTACATCAGCGGCGGCGAGACGACGCTGCAGCGTCCCGTGGTCCGCGACAGCGACTGGGCGGTGGTGCTGGAAGGCGCAGACCTGCGCGTGCTGGACGGCCAGCTGGAAGCCGCCGACGTCGGCATCTACGCCGCCTCGGGCGTGGTCTACGCCTCCGACAACGCCATCGCCGGCGTCATGCGCGCGGGGCTGTTCGCCGACAGCGGGGCTCAGATCCGCGCCCGCGACAACCGCGTCTTCGCCCGCCCCGGCGGCTGCGAGGCCCTGGTCACCGGCTATTTCGACGGCGCCCTGACCTGCCGTCCGTGGTTCGAGGCGCCGGAGCTGTTCCGCACGCCGCGCGACCGCGCCCGCCAGGACTACGACAGCTATTGGCCGACCAGCGCCGTCGCCACCCTGGCCGGTCCCGCGCCCGCCGCCCTGGCCGGCGGTCCTTCCAGTTCGCTGGCCGATCCCTACGACGCCTCGGCCGCCGCCGGCGGCCCGGTCGCCGCCCCTCAAGGAGCTCCGCGATGATCCGCACGCTCGCCATCGGCGCCCTGGCCCTGGCCCTGTCCATGGCCTGCGCCGGCCTCGCCCAGGCCCAGCCGGGACCGGGTCCCGTCGCCGCCAAGCGTCCCGCCGGCCGTGGCGGTCCCTGCGGCGCGCCCCTGACCGGTCAGGCGCCCGACGTCATGACCTATGACCGCGCCACGGGCACCCAGGTGTTCGTCAGCGGCCAGGGCGGGACCGAGGTCTCCGCCTACAACCAGCGCACCGGCTCCTCGGCCGGGCTGCGCGGCGACCTGTCCAAGCCGGGCGTGACGGAGTCCTGCGCCTCCGACGCCCTGACTGGCGACGGCTATGCGGTCACCTCGCGCGGCCCTGGCGACATCGCCGTGGTCGGCCGCGACGGCCAGACCGGCGAACGCTGGGCGATCAAGCGCACCGACGGCTCGACCGAATACTGGGATCCGCGCGGCGAGCACCGCTGCTTCCGCGCCGGCCTCGGCCTCTTCCCCGGAACCCGCGGATGCTGAAGCGTCTCGCGCTGCTGGGCTTGGCCGCCGCGCTCCTGACCGCCTGCGCCACCCCGCACGGCCACAGCCCGCCCCCGCCGCCCCGCCCCTCCGAAGTGACGCCGCCGCCCCCGCCGATCGACGTGATCCGCCCGAAGGTGTGAGGCGGAGGGGCTGCTGCGCCCCAAAGTTCCCGTCATTCCCGCCCTTGTGGCGGGAACCCCTCTTTCAGCCGCAAGGGCGTTAGGGGCGGGGTGCTGTGCACGCCGCTTGCATCTCACGTGAAAGCGGAGCCAGGGGTTCCCGCCACAAGGGCGGGAATGACGGGCGTTGGGGTTAAGGCCCCACCGTCTCCCTCAACGCCGGAGCCTTCCGCCGCAGCGTCGCCTGCTCGTAGGCGTAGCCCAGGCTCAGCAGCCGCGCCTCGCTCCAGGCCGGGCCGATGAACGACAGGCCCACGGGCAGGCCCTCGACCTGGCCCATGGGCACGGTCAGGTGCGGATAGCCGGCGACGGCGGGCAGGGTGGTGGCCGAGCCGCCGTAGTGGTCGCCGTTGACCGGGTCGATGGTCCAGGCCGGGCCGGTGGTCGGAGCGATGATCGCGACCGCGCCGGTCTCCTTCAGGATCCTGTCGATGCCTTCGGGACCGGCCAGCCGCTTGGCGTCGGCCCTGGCCTTCAGGTAGTCGGGGTCGTCGAGGCCCTTGGCGCCTTGCGCCTTCTCGAAGGTCTCCTGGCCGAACCAGCGGGTCTCGGCCGGCGTCGCGGCGTTGAAGGCGATCAGGTCGGCCAGGGTGCGCGCCGGAACCTTCTTCGGGTCGGTCGAGGCCAGGTAGGCGGCGATGTCGGCCTTGAACTCGGTGTAGAGCACCACCCCCTCGGCCCGGCCGATCGGGTCTTCGTCGAAGACCGTCACCTCGACCAGGGTCGCGCCCTGGGCCTTCAGGTCCTTCAGCGCCTGCTCGAACACCGCGTCGGTCTGGGGCGAGCCGCCGGCGTAAAACCGCGCCACCGCCAGGGTGACGCCCTTCAGCGCGTCCTTCGACAGCGTGGCGGCGTAGTCGCTCCTGCGGGCGTCGGTCTCGATCGTGGCCGGGTCGGCGGGATCGGAGCCGGCGAGGGCGCTCAGCAGCAGGGCCGCGTCGCGCACCGTCAGGGTTATCGGGCCGGCGGTGTCCTGGCTGTGGCTGATCGGCACGACATGGGTGCGTGAAATCAGGCCAACGGTGGGCTTGAGGCCGACAAGGCCGTTCATCGCCGCCGGGCAGGTGATCGAGCCGTCGGTCTCGGTGCCGATCGCGGCCGGCGCCAGCCCCGCCGCCACGGCCGCCGCCGAGCCGCTGGACGAGCCGCAGGGGCTGCGGTCCAGGGCGTAGGGATTGCGCGTGAAACCGCCGACCGCGCTCCAGCCGCTGGTCGAGCGCGACGAGCGGATATTGGCCCATTCCGACAGGTTGGCCTTGCCCAGCACCACCATGCCCGCCGCCCGCAGCCGGGCGACCAGGGGCGCGTCGCGGCCGGTGACGTTGTCCTTCAGCGCCAGCGAGCCGGCCGTGGTGGCCATCGGATCGAGGGTCTCGATATTGTCCTTGATCAGCACCGACAGGCCATGGAGCGGGCCGCGCGTCTTGCCCGCCTTACGCTCGGCGTCGAGGGCGCGGGCTATCTCCAGGGCGTCGGGATTGAACGCCAGGACGGCGTTGACCTCCGAACCGATGGCGTGCTGCACCGACAGCCAGCCTTTCACGGAGTCCTCGGCGGAGAATTCGCCGGCGGTCTGTCGGGCCTGTTCCTCGACCAGATCCGACTGCGGACCGATGAAGCCGACCGCATACATGTCGTCCTGGGCGGCTTCGGACCGGGTGGCGGGCAATTCGGCCGGCGCGCCTGTCTTGACCTGCGCGGCGGCGTGGGCCGGAACGGCCAGCAGCAGGACGGCCCCGCCGAGCAGCAACAGACGCTTCACGCTCCACCCTCCATGCGAAAACGGCCCCGGCGAGAACCGGGGCCGCTCATCTAGATCACTCGCCCCCGATCACTCGCCCTTGAGCTTGCGGTCGAAAAAGTCGAGATGCGTCTTCATGACGTGCAGGCCCTTGGCTCGGCTGCGGATCACGCTGTGGCGCTCACCGGGATAGAGCATGGTCTCGAAGGCGATGCCCTTCTTCTGCAAGGCCGCCAGCACGCGGGTGCTGTTCTCGAAGATCACGTTGTCGTCGGCCATGCCGTGGATCAGCATCAGGCTGCCGGGCTTCAGCTTGTCGATGCGGTTCAGCACGTCCGACTGGGCGTAGCCGGCCTTGTTCTCGTCCGGCTTGCCCATGAACTGCTCGGTGTAGTGGGTGTCGTAGAGGCCCCACTCCGTCGGCGGGGCGCCCGCGACGCCGGCCGTGAAGGGCGTGCCCTCGGCGGTCAGCATCATCAGGGTCATGAAGCCGCCGTACGACCAGCCCATCACGCCCAGGCGCTCGGGATCGACATAGGGCAGGGTCTTCAGGAAAGCCGCGCCGGCGAACTGGTCCTCGACCTCGACCGTGCCCATCCGGCGGTCCAGCGCCGTCTTGAACGCCGCCGAGCGGTTGGCCGAGCCGCGGTTATCGAGCTTGAACACCACGTAGCCGGCGTTGGCGAAGGCCTCGTCGTTGACGCTCCAGCTCCTGGTCACGCGCTGGGCGTGCGGGCCGCCATAGACCGAGACGATCACCGGGTACTTCTTGGCCGCGTCGAAGTCGGCCGGCTTCAGCAGCGAATAGTGCAGCACCTGGCCGTCGCTGGCCTTCAGCGTGCCGAACTCCGGCACGATGTGGCTTTCGGCATAGGGCGCGTAGGGGTGGCCGGCGCCCAGCTTGTTCTCCTCAATCCAGCGCACGCGCTTGCCGGCCGGGTCGTAGAGCGCGGTCTGCGGCGGGGTCTTGGGATCGGAGTAGGAGCCGACGAAGGCGCCGGTGGCGGCGACCTTGGCCGTCCACCAGCCGCCGGCCGGGGTCATGGCGACCGGGGCGGCGGGCTTGATGTACGACACCGAATAGAGCCGGCGCTCGATCGGGGTGTCGATCGAGGCCCCGAAGAACACCAGGCCGCGCTTCTCGTCGACCGCCTCGACCTTATCGACCGGCCAGTCGCCCTTGGTCACCTGCGCCAGCAGTTTGCCGTCGGCGGCGTAGTGATAGAGGTGGTTGTTCCCAGACTTCTCCGACGACCACAGGAAGCTGCCGTCCTTCAGGGGGCGGAAGTCGTCGTGCAGCTCGATCCAGTGCGGATCGGTCTCGGTGAGGATGGTCTTGCCGGTTCCCTTGGCCGGGTCGTAGGCGATCAGCTCCAGCGTCTTCTGGTCGCGGCTCTGGCGCTGGACGTAGAGGGTCTTGCCGTCCTTGGCCCAGGCGACGCGCGCCAGGTAGATGTCCTTGTCGGCGCCGAGGTCGATCTGCACGACCTTGCCCGAGGCCAGGTCCTTGACGAACAGCTCGACCACCGCGTTCGGGCGGCCCGAGCGCGGATAGCGCTGCTCGACCACGGTCGCGCCCGTCGGGCCGATGTCGGCGCGCGGCACGATGTCGACGCTGCTCTCGTCGACGCGGGTGTAGGCGATGCGGGTCTCGTCGGGCGACCACCAGTAGCCGGTGTCGCGGTTCATCTCCTCCTGGGCGATGAACTCGGCCACGCCGAACGAGACGGCGTCCTTGCCCTCGCTCGTCACCGCCGCCTCGTCGCCGCCGGCCAGCGGGCGCACATAGAGGTTCTGGTCGCGGACGTAGGAGACGAACTTGCCCTTGGGCGAGACCTTGGCGTCCACCTCGTCGCCGGCCGTCTGCGTCAGCCGGCGCACCTTGCCGTCGGCGACGCTGTCCACATAGAGGTCGCCGTCCAGCGGCACGAGCACGAAGCGGCCCTCGCTGTCCCAGCTGTATTCGACGACGCCGCGGGCCAGCACCCGGGCGCGCTCGCGGCGGGCCTTCTCGGCCTCCGACAGTTCCTTGTCGCCCGACGACAGGGCGTTGGCGTCGATCAGGCGGTAGGGCTCGCCGCCGGCCACGTCGACCGCCCACAGGTCCTGGACGTTGGCGGCCTCGGTCTTGGCCTTCAGATAGGTCACCCGCTTGCCGTCCGGCGACAGGGCCACGCCCTTGGCGGTCGGGCCGTTGATGTCGGGATCGGCGAACAGGCGCTCGGGGGTGAGTTTTTCGGCCATCACGGGATGCGCCAGGGCGAGACAGGCCGACAGGGCCAGGAGCGAGGGACGGATCATGGCGCGGACGCTAGTGCCGAGCGGCGCCGTTGGCAAACCGCTTGACTCTGTTTCACGTGTCAGAAATAACTGACATATGAAATACGGACTTGCAGCATGATCTCGGGCGACGAGCTGGCGGCGATCCTGTCGGCGCTCGACAACCCCCATCGGCTCCGCATCCTCGCGGCGCTGAAGGTCGGCGGGCGCAACTATGTCAGCCGCCTGGCGCGCGAGATCGGCATCAGCCGGCCGCTGCTGCACCTGCACCTGAACAAGCTCGAGGACGCGGGCCTGGTCAGGAGCCAGCTGGAGCTGTCGGCCGACGGCAAGGCCCTGAACTATTTCGAGGTCGTCGACTTCCGCCTCGAACTCACGCCCGAGACCGTCGCGGCCGCCGCCGCGACGCTGTCCGAGAAACCGGAAAGGTAAGGGGGCTTGCATGCAAGCGAACATCTATCTGCTGACGATCTGCCTGCCGCTGGCGACCGTGCTGATCATCTTCGGCATGCGCTACTGGTCCCGTGTGGCTCAGGCCCAAGCAAAAGAGAAGGCCGCTCACCAAGGCGCCGCCGCCCAGCAGGCGGTGCTCGACGGACTGGACGAGATCAAGGGCCGCCTGGTCGCCATCGAGAAGATCCTCAAGGACGTCGAGTGATGGTCGCCCTCGCACCCTCGATCCGGACCCAGGGGACGGACCTGCCGGCCTGGCGGCTCAATGCCCTGCGCTGCGCCTATCTGCTGCTGATCGTCGGGCTTGGCATCCAGGTCTGGCCGGGGATCATATTGCGCCACGCCGGCTGGGAGCTGATGGAGGGCGTCGTCCAGTGCATGCTGGGGGCGCTGTCGCTGCTGGCGATCCTGGGCCTGCGCCACCCCTTGCGCATGCTGCCGCTGCTGATGTTCGAGATGGCCTGGAAGGCGATCTGGCTGGCCGTCGTCGCCGCCCCGCAGTGGGCGAGCGGCCGGATGGACGAAGACACGACCGCCACCGCCTTCGCCTGCCTGCTGGTGGTGGTCTTCCCGGTCGTCATCCCCTGGCGACACCTGGCCGCGAGCTTCTTCGCGGGCCCCGGCGACCGCTGGCGCTGAGCCCCGGCCGACGAAGCGAGCGGCGGTCCCGGCGCGGCGCCGCCGTTCGCAGCAGCGGCTGTTGCGGAAAAAGTGTCATCAACCTGTGAAATAGACGCGGCGCTGAAAGCAAACGGCGCCTTGGGCCTTGATCCCCGTGGCGACGTCGTCACGGGGGATGCCTGAATGTTGCAACGGTCCGCTAGCGCGATCGCGATCGCCGCCTGTCTGATGCTCGCCGCCCAGGCCCACGCGGCCGACGCCCCGGCGCCGAACACCGCCGACGCCGCCGCCGACAGCAGCGAACTGGACGGCGTCATCGTCGTCGGCAGCGGCCAGACCCGCTCGGTCTCCACCCTGACCCCGGCCAGCCTCGAGGTGCTTCCCCCGGGCACGAGCGTGCAGAAGGCCCTGAACTTCCTGCCCGGCGTCAGCGCCCAGTCGATCGACGCCCTGGGCGTCAACGAGCAGTCGCTGTCGCTGCAGGTGCGCGGCTTCAACACCACCCACCTCGGCTACTCGCTGGACGGCATGCCGCTCGGCGACGGCGCCTACAACAACTACAACGGCCTCACCATCAGCCGCGCGCTGATCTCCGAGAACCTGGGCCGCGCCGACCTGGCGACAGGCATCGCCGGCCTCTCGATCCCCTCGACCAGCAACCTCGGCGGCGCGCTGATCTACGTCTCCAGCGACCCGAAGAAGCAGATGGGCCTGTCGGTCAGCCAGAGCTTCGGCAGCGAGGACACCCTGCGCACCTTCCTGCGCTTCGACACCGGCGAGCACAACGGCTGGTCGGCCTACGTCTCGGGCCAGTACAGCGAGCAGGACCTGTTCGTGAACCAGCCGGCCTACAACAAGTCGACCGGCAAGCAGTTCAACGGCAAGCTGACCTATACCGGCGAGCGCGGCCGGCTGACCGCCTTCGCCGACCTGTCGCGCACCAACCAGGCCGACGACGCCTATCTGTCAAAGGACATGCAGAGCCGCCTGGGCTGGGACTGGGGCGGCTACGCGCCCAACTGGGACGCCTATGTCGGCCGGGCGGCCTGCTCGGTGGCCTCGCTGGCGTCCAAGTGCGTGACCTCGACCGCGCCGGAAAAGCTCAGCGACGTCACCTTCACCAACGGCCAGATCCTGCGCAACGACGACCTGTTCTACATCGCGGGCGACTTCGACATCACCTCGTCGCTCACCGCCCACGGTCAGGTCTACAAGCACAAGAACAAGGGCGCCGGGAACAACTTCATCACCGGCCTGTCCAACCAGGGCACGACCTCGACCGCCGACGACCTGCCCGTCCAGATCCGCGACACTCGCTACACCATCGATCGTGACGGCGTGATCGCCAGCCTGGCCTGGACCTACGGCTTCAACCACCTCCAGGCCGGCCTCTGGCTGGAACAGAACACCAGCAGCGCCGCGCGCTACATCTGGACCAACGTCACCGGCCCCTTCAGCCTGGCCCAGTACCTGGATGGCCGTCCGGACACCGCCCAGTGGGTGCAGAAGACCGACTGGACCACCCAGCAGTTCTACGTCCAGGACACCATCACCCTGCTGGACGACGCGCTGAGCATCGACTTCGGCTTCAAGAGCACCAACGCCAAGTCGACCGCCACCGCGCTGCCGGGCATCGCCAAGGCCGCGGCCGCCGCCTCCACCCAGTTCGCCAGCGGCTCGCTGAAGGCGTCGGACAGCTTCCTGCCGGAAGCCGGCGCGCGCTGGCGCATCGCCCCCGGCCACGAGGTGTTCGCCAGCTACGCCGAGAACATGGCCATGTTCCAGGGCGGCTTCAAACTGGGTCCGCAGTCGGTGTCGCAGGCCGTCTGGGACGCCCAGGGCAAGTACCTGAAGCCCGAGACCTCCAAGAGCGTCGATCTCGGCTATCGCTATGTGGGCGAGGCGCTGCAGGTCTCGGTGTCGGCCTACGAGGTCGATTTCAACAACCGCCTGCTGCAGTACAATCCCTGCCCGACCAACCAGCAGCAGAACCCGGGCTGCGGCAACTCCTTCCACAACGCCGGCAGCGTCACCAGCAAGGGCGCCGAGATCGGCGTGCTGTGGAAGCCGCTGTCGTGGCTGAACTGGTACAACTCGGCCTCGTACAACGAGTCCACCTACGACGAGGACCTGAACTGGTGCACGACCACCTGCGTGGTCAAGAAGACGGCCGGCAAGCAGCAGGTCGATACGCCCAAGGAGATGTTCGCCAGCGTGGTCAGCCTCAAGCGCGGCGGCTTCTCGGCCACGCTGCAGGGCAAGTACACCGGCCGCCGCTACTACACCTACACCAACGACAAGAGCTTCGGCGGCTACACCACCTTCGACCTGGGCCTGTCCTATCGCTTCAACGAGGAAGGCTTCGTGAAGGGGGCCAAGGTCTCGCTGAACGTCACCAACCTGACCGACAAGCGCTATGCGTCGAACTTCGACAGCAGCGTGTTCGCGCCGGACGACGCGACGGGCACGATCCTGGTGTTCCACTCGTCGGCCCCGCGCCAGATCTTCGGCACGATCGGCTTCGAGTTCTAGACGCCTGACCGGCGAAGACCTCTCGACGGCGGGCGGCCTCCGGGCCGTCCGCCGATCTGCGTTCAAGGAGACCCCGATGCGCCGTTCTATCCTGCTGGCGCTGGCCGCCGCGACCCTGGCCGGCGGCGCACACGCCCAATCTCAGGCCCAATCCCAGACCCATGTGGCCAAGCACTGGAGCGAGGCGGCCGGCGACGAGACCGTCGTCTTCCAGGGAAAGACCTTCGTCAATCACGGCCTGGTCGCCGTCGGGCGGCTGGACGCGGCGACGCGCGACTTCAAGGGCGACACCCTGGGCTCGTTCTCCGGCATGGCCCTGCGCTCGTGGCGGCGCCTGCCGGACGGGACCTATGCGGGCGAGCTGCTGACCCTGCCGGATCGCGGCCCCAACGGCGTCGGCTCCGTGGCCGGCACGGTCGACTACGCCAACCGCCTGCACGCCCATGGCCTGACCCTGGCCGGCGGCAAGCTGACCATCACTCCGACCGGCGGCTTCCTGCTGACGGACCAGACCGGCCAGCCGTTCACCGGTAAGGACCCCGGCGCCAACGTCCTGACCCGCAAGGACATCCGCTATCCGTCGCCGGAAAGCGGGGAGGGGGCGGGCCGGATCAGCCTCGACTCCGAGGCCGTGGCCTATCTGCCGGACGGCTCGTTCTACATCTCCGACGAATACGCGGCCGGCATCTATCTGTTCGACGGCAAGGGGCGGCAGATCGGCGCCATCCAGGCCCCGCCGGCCCTGCTGCCGATGCGCGACGGGCAGGTGGACTTCACCGCCGAAAGCGCCCCCGCCACGGGCCGGCGCAACAACCAGGGCCTGGAGGCCCTGTCGGTCAGCCCCGACGGCAAGCGCCTGATCGCCATCCTGCAGAGCGCTACGGTGCAGGACACGGCGGGCGCCAACGCGGCGACCCGCAACAACACCCGCGTCCTGGTCTACGACATCGGCGAGACCCGCACGCCCAAGGCCCCGATCGGCCACTACGTGCTGCAGCTGCCGACCGTGCGCGAGGCCGGCGACGGCCAGGGCGCCGACGTCACCGCCGCCCAGTCGGAGATGCTGGCCCTGAACGACCACCAGTTCCTGGTGCTGTCGCGCGACGCCAACGGCCGGGGCAAGGGCACGACCAAGGCGCCGGTGTTCAAGAGCGTGCTGCTGGTCGACACCGACGGCGCGACCAACCTGGCGGGCGGCCCCTACGAACAGGGCGCCGCGCCGATCGCCAGGGACGGGGCGCTGGTCGCCGGCCTGACGCCGGTGAAACAGGCCGAGCTGGTCAACCTGCTCAACCCCGTCCAACTGGGGCGCTTCGGCATGAACCTGTCGACCGCGCCCTCCGACCGCTTCAGTCTGTCGGAGAAGTGGGAGGCCATGGCGCTGGCCCCGGTGCTCGATCCGGCCGCGCCGAACGACGTCTTCCTGCTGGTCGGCAACGACAACGACTTCGCCACCGCCGACGGCCACGTCAACGGCCAGGCCTTCGACGCCGGCCTGACCAACGGCAAGGGGGCGGGCGCCGGCGACAACGACAGCGTCATCCTGGTCTATCGACTGACCCTGCCGGCGGGGGTGTCGGCGCCCTAGTCCTGCATCGGGCGGCGGGCGTTCGGCGTCCTCAGGCCAACGCCCCGCGTTCTTCTGATTGCCGCCTCCCTCGCCCCTGTGGCGAGGGCCCATGCCCGCGGCCGCTCAAGTCTTTCGCTGCCCGCATGAATCTTGGCGGCTCAACGATGGGTCCTGGGCGTGAGGCCCAGGAAGGCGAGGGGAGCAGGACGCGCCGTTTTCGACTATCGCTCCGCGCTACTCCCCGAACCGCCGCCCCAGCCAATCCAGGATCGCCGCGTTCACCTCGGCCGGTTTCTCCTGCTGGGTCCAATGGCCGCTGCCCTCGATCAGCACCTTCTCCAGGTCCGGGATCTGGTCGCCCATGCGGTCGGCGAGCGACGGCGGCAGCACCACGTCGTGCTCGGCCATGATCATCAGGCAGGGGACGCCGTCGATGCGGCGGGGCAGGGGCTCGGACCGCTCCCAGTTGCGGGTGAAGTTGCGGTACCAGTTGATCGGCCCGGTGAAGCCGCCCTTCTCGAAGGCCTCCACATAGACCGCCCGTTCGGCGTCGCTGAGGAACTGCTTGTCGTCGCCGGCCGGGTCGAAGTGCTCCAGGGCCAGTTGCAGGGCCAGCGACCGCCGCTCGGCCGGGCGCGACGAGAAGCCGACCACGCCGTCGCCGGGCAGGCGCATGAAGAAGCGGATGGTCTTGTCCACGTCCTTCGCGAACAGCGCGTCGGCCGCGCCGGGCGTCTGGAAGTGGACGATGTACATGTCCTCGCCATAGGCGGCCTTGAACATCTCGATGGGATCGATCGGCAGGCGCGGCACGAAAGGGGTGTTGAGGCCGATGATCCCGGCCACGCGGTCCGGATGCAGCAGCGGCATGGCCCAGACGATGATGCCGCCCCAGTCGTGGCCGCAGAAGATCGCCTTCTCGACGCCCAGGTGGTCGAGCAGGCCGACGAGGTCGCCGGTCAGGTGGGCCATGTCGTAATCGGTGACCGCTTCGGGCTTGTCGGTCAGGCCATAGCCGCGCTGGTCGGGGGCGATCACCCAATGGCCGGCTTCGGCGAGGGCGGCGACCTGATGGCGCCAGCTGTAGGCCAGCTCGGGAAAGCCGTGGGAGAAGACGATGGGGACGCCCTTTCGCGGGCCGGCCTCGTAATAGGCCATCCGAACGCCGTTGATCTGCGCGAACCGCGGCTGCGGCCAATGGGCGGCCATGAGCGTCTCCCTTGTTATGTTATCTGCGGTCAGATTGCGGGCGGGGAAGCGGCCTCGCAAGCGCGATAAAGGGTTTCCGCAGCGGCAGACGGGAGTAGAAGGCCCGCATGACCTCGGCTCCTCCCGCTTCCCCGCCCGCCACGCCGTGGCGGCTCGTCCTGCTGCTGGGGGCGCTGACGGCCTTCGCGCCGATGTCGATCGACATGTACCTGTCCAGCCTGCCGGCGATCGGCCGCAGCCTGCACGTGGGCGCCGAGCAGACCCAGCTGACCCTGGCGGCCTTCTTCGCGGGCATGGCGCTGGGCCAGTTCGTCTACG
Source organism: Caulobacter sp. GW821-FHT09B11 (assembly GCF_059418205.1). Lineage (NCBI taxonomy): Bacteria > Pseudomonadati > Pseudomonadota > Alphaproteobacteria > Caulobacterales > Caulobacteraceae > Caulobacter > Caulobacter sp. GW821-FHT09B11. The sequence goes on from NZ_JBWKPK010000025.1 coordinate 59,236, forward strand.
GCCCAGCCTCCGACCGCCTGGGGCGGCGCGCGCCGATCCTGCTGGGCGTGGGCATCTACACCGTCGCCTCGCTGACCTGCGCCCTGGCCCCAAATATCGAGGTGCTGCTGGGCGCGCGCTTCGTCCAGGCCCTGGGCGGCTGCGCCGGGGCGGTGGTGGCCCGGGCGGTGGTCCGTGACCGCTTCGACCACGCCGAGACCGCGCGGGTGCTGTCGCTTATGACCCTGATCATGGGTCTCGCCCCGGTGCTGGCGCCGCAGCTGGGCGGGGCGATCGACGCCGTGGCCGGCTGGCGCTGGGTGTTCGGGGTGATGGCCGCCTTCGGCCTGGCGATCGGCGTCTGGGTGGCCCTGGGCCTCAAGGAGTCGCGCTCGGAAGAGACCGCCGCCCAGGCCCGCGCCGAGAACCCCCTGCGCGCCTTCGGCCTGCTGCTGCGCGAAAAGCGCCTGCTGGGCTACGGCCTGGCCGGGGCGCTGAACGGCTCGGTGCTGTTCACCTACATCTCGACCGCGCCCGACCTCGTCATGGGCTCCTACGGCCACTCGGCCCTGGTGTTCAACATCGTCTTCGCCCTCAACGCCGTCGGCATCATCGGGGCCAGCCAGGTCAACCGCTTCCTGCTGCGCCGGTTCAAGCCCGACCAGGTGCTGATGCGCGCCAGCGCCGCCTCGGTGGTCCTGGCCCTGGTGCTGACCTTCTTTTCGTGGACGGGGCTGGGCGGCGAGTGGACCGTGCTGCCGGTGCTGTTCCTGGCCCTGTCGACCTACGGCCTGATGTCGGGCAACACCATGGCCGGCGCGCTCAGCGTCGATCCGCGCCGGGCCGGCTCGATCTCGGCCCTGATGGGCGGGGTCTCGTTCGCGGCCGGGGCGGTGGCCTCCTGGGCCGGCGGCATGCTGCACGACGGCACCCCGCGCCCGGTGGCGGCGGTGATGTTCGCCTGCCTGGTTGGCTCGGCCCTGGCGATCTTCCTGCTGGCCGTTCCGCGCAAGGCGTAAGCCTCTCCACTTCCCGTCATTCCCGCCCTTGTGGCGGGAACCCCTATGTCCGCTCGCACGTGATGCGCAGGCGACGTGCTGAGCACGCCGCCCCATTCGCACTTGCGGCTTGGAGAGGGTTTCCCGCCACAAGGGCGGGAATGACGGGAGCAGGGAGCGAGGAAGAAAACCGACGAAAGATCGGCGGTCTTTCTCAGCCCTCGTCGCCGACCTTGCGCGCGGTCCAGGCCAGGACCAGCCAGCCGGCCAGGAAGGCCACGCCGCCGATCGGCGTGATCGCGCCCAGGATGCGCGGCCCGCCGAAGGCCATGGCGTAGAGCGTGCCCGAGAACACCAGGCTGCCCAGCAGGAAGAGACCGGCCGCGAGGCCGCCCGAGCGTCCCGCAGCCCGCGCCACGGCGAAGGCGGCGAACACCGCCAGCGCGTGGGTCATCTCGTAGAGCGCGCCGGTCTTCAGGAGTTCGACGGGCCGGGCCTCGTGCACCCCATGGGCGGCGAAGGCCCCGACGGCCACCGAGACGAAACCGCTCAGCGCGGCCAGCGGCAGGTACGTCCTGGGCGTCCAGATCCTGGCCATCGGGTTAGCGGTGCTTCTCGTGCTTGGCCACTTCGTCGGGCTTGATGTCGATCACGTTGGGCGCGGCGGCGTTGTATTGCTCGGTCTTGTGCAGGTCCATGACGACGCTGCGGTGGCCTTCCCAGATCATGTGCAGCGAGACGTAGAGCACGATGGCCAGGCCGATGAAGCCGATCCAGCGGTGCTTGTGCAGCAGCTTGGCGATGGCGTTGGCGGCCAGGCCCATCAGGGCGATCGACAGCAGCAGGCCGAACACCAGGATGCCCGGGTGCTCGCGGGCCGCGCCTGCCACGGCCAGCACGTTGTCCAGCGACATCGAGACGTCGGCGATCAGCACCTGCAGGAAGGCGCTCTTGAAGCTCTTGGCCGGCTTGGCCCGGGGCTCGGTGTTGGGATCGGAGTCGAGCACGGCGGACGCGTCGGCGGCGTCCTGGGCGGCCTGCTCGCGCAGCTCGCGCCACATCTTCCAGCACACCCACAGCAGCAGGAAGCCGCCGGCCAGCAGCAGGCCCACCACGCCCAGCAGCCAGGTGGTGATCAGGGCGAAACCGATGCGCAGCACAACGGCCGCGCCCAGGCCGTAGAGGATGACCTTCTTGCGGTCCTTGACCGGCAGGCCGCCCGCCGCCAGGCCCACGGCCACGGCGTTGTCGCCGGCCAGGACCAGGTCGATCATCAGGACTTGCAGGAAGGCCGTCAGCGGGCCGCTAGCGGAGGAGAAGAGCGCGTCGAGCATGCGGTCTCAATGGGGCAGGCCGCGCGCCCTGGCAAGCGCCCAAGCCGGCTTTGGGCGGCGATCAAGGCGCGCCCTGCACAGTATCCGAACGAAAAAGGGCCCGTCCTGCCGGACGGGCCCTCGATCTTGGCGGACCAGCCTGGTTGGCCGGCCTAGTGGACAGGTTCGGGTTCGCGGTGGGCGGGCTCGGCCGGCGCGGGGTGGTGATCGCTCGCCGGGTGATGGTCGGCGGCCTTCTCGGCGTGGACGTCCCCGGCGTGGCCGTGGTCGTCATGCGTTTCGGCGTGGGCGACCGGCTCGGCGTGGCTCACGTCGCTGACGTGCTGCACCTGCGGGCTGTCGTCGGCCGGCGCCGGGAAGGGCTCGTGCTCGGCGGCGGCCTCGGCCTTGGCCTCTTGGTGGTGGTTGAAGATCGTCGCGCCCGCCGCACCGACGACCGCGCCGCCGGCGGCGGCCACCATCGGGTTCACATAGGCCACGTCGGCGGCCTTCGGCGCGTCGAACTCGGCTTCGTTGCGGCCGTAGTCGGTCAGGGTGCGGAACTTGCGGCGGCGCTCGGCCTGGGCCTTGGCCTTCGCGGCGTTGCGCGAGATCGCGACGATGATGATCAGGGCCAGCAGCAGCAGGCCCGCGCCCAGCAGCGACTTGCCCGGAACCTTGCCGATCCCCGGCACCTCGAACTGCTGGTCCAGGAAGGCCGGCAGCTTGAAGCCCCTGGCGGCGTCCTCGACCTTTTCCGGAACCGCGGCCACCTGCTTGGTGATCGCGCCCAGCGAGAAGGGCTGGGGCGCCTTGCCGCCGTCCAGCGAGGCGCCGAACTGCGTGGTCAGCGAGCCCTTGGCGTCCGGCGTCGGCTTGACCTGCCAGGCGAAGGTGGTCGGCTCGCCCGGCTTGACGGTCGCGGTCTGGCGGCCGTTCGGGGTGATCTCGTAGCCCTGGCCTTCGAGGTCGGCATAGGCGCTGACCTTCTTGGCCGGCTTGCCCAGGCCGAACTTGGCGGCCTGTTCCTTGATCAGGTCGCCCAGGGTCGCGGGCAGCGACAGGGTGACCTGGCCTTCCTTGCCGGTCTTCAGGCTCTCGGCCGTGGCCAGCACCGCGCCGCTGGTGGCGGCGGGGGCGACGGCGGCCTGCAGCTTCTCGACCTTCGGCGGCAGCTTGACGGCGGCCGGAGCGGCGACCGGCGCGACCACCGGGGTCGGGGCCTTGGCCACGACCGCCGGCTTGGCGGGCGGGGCGGCGGGGTTCAGGACCTCGGGCTTGGCGACCTGCACGGGCGGCGGCGGGGCCTTGGCGGCCACCGGAGCCGGCTTCGGCGCAGGTTTCGCGGCGACCACGGCCGGCTTCGGCGCGGGCTTGGCGGCGACAACCGCCGGCTTGGGAGCCGGCTTGGCGACCGCGACCGGCGCGGGACGCGCGGCGGCCACGGTGGTGCGAGCGTGGTGCGGCTTTGCCGTAGCTTGGGGCTTGGCGTGCGGACGGGCCTCCACCGCGCTGGATCCGCGCGGATTGGCGATCGGCTTCATGGCCGTGACCAGCGTGCCGTCGGCGCGGCGCCAGGTCTTGATGCGCGAATCGCTGCTGCTGACGACCACCGGCTGCGGTTGGGCGACCGGACCGCCCAGCAGGCCGTCGCTCGTCGGCGCCTCGCCCGGAGCCGCCCCCAGCAGCTCGGGCTTCTGCTGCGCCGGCGCGGGCGCCGGTTCGCCGGCGGCGGTCGGCGGCGTGTCGGCCGGCTCCCGCGCGCCGCAGCCCGCCAGGGCCAGCGCCAACACCGCGGACGAGGCCAATGCGGCCGTCCGGAACTTCACCTGCAACATCGGGTCCCCCGATCCCATGCCTATGATCCCTCGCGAGCTGTCGTACTTGAAGGCTCGCGAAGCCAATCGCCCGCGAGGAAAACACGTCGTTGCGACGAAATCAAAACGGTTAATCGGATTTTACGAACCGATTTCCCCCGTGGCGCGAACTCTTGACGTTTCATAGAGCGCGATCGCCGCCGCGGCGGACACATTCAGGCTCTCGAAGCCGCCTGGCATGGGGATTTTTCCCATCGCGTCGCAATGTTCGGCAACCAGTCGCCGCACGCCTTCGCCTTCCGAACCGAGCACCAGCACGGTCGGACCGCCATCGAGCACCGCTTCCAGGCTTTCTTCCGCCTCGCCGGCCAGGGCCACGGCCCGCCAGCCCAGGTCGGCCAGTTCCTCCAGCGCCCGGGAAAGATTGACCACGCGCGCGTAGGGGACCTTGTCCACCGCCCCGACGGCGGTCTTGGCCAGCACGCCCGACAGCACGGGGGCGTGGCGGTCCTGCAGCACCGCGCCCTTCACCCCGAAGGCGGCGGCCGAGCGGAAGATGGCGCCGACGTTCTGCGGGTCGGTGATCTGGTCGAGCATGACGATCACGCCCTTGGCCGGCGTGCCCAGTTCGGCCAGCGACAGCGGCTCGGGCTCGTCCACCTTCATGGCGATTCCCTGGTGCACGGCGCCCTGGGGCAGCTGGCGGGCGATATCAACGGCCTCCATCACCTGCAGCGCGGGGTGGCGCTGAAGATTCGGCGCGAGTCGCTTGGCGCGGTCCGGGGTGACCAGAAGGCGCTTCGGCGCGGGTCTGGCGGGGTTGGAAAGCGCCGCCTCGACCGCGTGATTCCCCCAGATCCAGTCCTTCTCGTCGCTGTGAGGCTTGGAAAAGTGCTTGTTTTTCTGAGGCTTGCCGCGATTTTCACGTTCTGGCGCTTTTGGCCTTCCACGGTCGTTGCGTTCAGAATGAGAGGACACTATAAGACGCGCTCCGATTTGGGGGCCACGAGGTTCCGCGAGCCGGTCCGGCGCTGCTTAGCACCGTCCGAACCTGCTCAAAGAGCTTTTGTTCCTCGATCCACAGCAGCCGTTTGACACGGCCGCCAAGATCGAAGATACGGCCGCCTCTTCCGGAGTTCACATCGCGCCGTGGGGGAATGTCCCGAGCGGCAAAGGGGGCGGACTGTAAATCCGCTGCGAAAGCTTCGAAGGTTCGAGTCCTTCTTCCCCCACCACGCGCGATGAACCGAACGACCGGAAGGTGGGCGACGCCCCCGAGCCAAGAGACGGGAGCCGATCGCGACCCCGCTGCCAGCTAGGCCCATTCTTGGTCCTACAGGGCGGGTATAGCACAATGGTAGTGCAGCAGCCTTCCAAGCTGAGGATGCGGGTTCGATTCCCGCTACCCGCTCCAGCTCCCCCGAAGTGATACCCGTAACAATCAGCCGCCGGCGCGAAGGTAGAGACGATGGCCAAGGAAAAGTTCGAACGTAATAAGCCGCACTGCAACATCGGCACCATCGGTCACGTTGACCATGGCAAGACGACGCTGACGGCCGCGATCACGATCACGCTGGCGAAGTCGGGCGGCGCGACCGCCAAGAACTACGCCGACATCGACGCTGCGCCGGAAGAAAAGGCCCGCGGCATCACGATCAACACGGCTCACGTCGAGTATGAGACGGCCAACCGTCACTACGCTCACGTCGACTGCCCCGGCCACGCCGACTACGTGAAGAACATGATCACGGGCGCGGCGCAGATGGACGGCGCGATCCTGGTGGTTTCGGCCGCCGACGGTCCGATGCCGCAGACCCGCGAGCACATCCTGCTGGCCCGTCAGGTCGGCGTGCCGGCTCTGGTCGTGTTCATGAACAAGGTCGACATGGTCGACGACGAAGAGCTGCTGGAGCTCGTCGAAATGGAAGTGCGCGAGCTGCTGAGCTCGTACCAGTTCCCGGGCGACGACATCCCGATCACCAAGGGTTCGGCCCTGGCCGCCGTGGAAAACCGCGACGCCAAGATCGGCGAAGAGGCGATCCTGGCCCTGATGGCTTCGGTCGACGAATACATCCCGCAGCCGGAACGCCCGATCGACCAGGCTTTCCTGATGCCGGTCGAAGACGTGTTCTCGATCTCGGGCCGCGGCACCGTGGTCACGGGTCGCGTCGAGCGCGGCATCGTGAAGGTCGGTGAAGAAGTCGAGATCGTCGGCATCCGTCCGGTCCAGAAGACGACCTGCACGGGCGTCGAAATGTTCCGCAAGCTGCTCGACCAAGGTCAGGCCGGCGACAACGTGGGCGTGCTGCTGCGCGGCACCAAGCGCGAAGACGTCGAGCGCGGCCAGGTGCTGTGCAAGCCGGGTTCGATCACCCCGCACACCAAGTTCGTGGCCGAGGCCTACATCCTGACCAAGGAAGAAGGCGGCCGTCACACCCCGTTCTTCACCAACTACCGCCCGCAGTTCTACTTCCGCACGACGGACGTGACCGGGATCATCAAGCTGCGCGAAGGCGTGGAAATGATCATGCCGGGCGACAACGCCGAGCTGGACGTCGAGCTGATCACCCCGATCGCCATGGAAGAGAAGCTCCGCTTCGCCATCCGTGAAGGCGGCCGCACCGTCGGCGCCGGCGTCGTCGCCAAGATCGTCGAGTAATCGATCGATCCAGCGACAGCTGATCTGAGATCAGGCCCCGGAGGGAAACCTCCGGGGCCTTTTCTTTTGTGCTCCCCGGTAAAACGGGGGGAGGGGGCGAGACCAGGCGATCCTCCCCCTCTGGGGGAGGTGGCCCGAAGGGCCGGAGGGGGGCCGTTTTCAGCTTCCGCTGAACTGGCCTTCCATTCCCCCGCCCCCGCCACAAAACTCCGCCTCCCTCGCCCCCGTGGCGAGGGCCCATGCCGGCGACCGCTCAAACCTCGACCGTCCTGGCAAGGTCTGAGCAACTGAACGATGGATCCTGGGCACAAGGCCCAGGAAGGCGGTGTTGGGTCGAGCGAGGGAAGTTACGAGAGGGGAGCCTACCTCTCCTCCCGTAAAATCCCCGCGAAAGCGGGGACCCAGGCTTTTCCGTCTTCCCTCTCCCCTTGCGGGAGAGGGTGGCCTCGCGGAGCGAGGTCGGGTGAGGGGTCTCTCAGAACTCAAAGCCGCGTACAGCGGTGAGGCCGGGCGGGGCGTCTCCCATCTGAGAGGCCCCTCATCCGACGGCCTTCGGCCGCCACCTTCTCCCGCAAGGGGAGAAGGATCTTAGGCCGCCGCCGCTTCCAGGTCTGTCGCCGGGGCGCTGCGCCAGCCGCGTTCGAGGCTCCAGGCCGTGATGCCCAGCCACAGCAGGCCCAGCAGGGCGTGGCCGCGCTGCCAGAAGCCGACGTCGTTGCCGGTGCGGATGTTCCAGGCCCCGGTCAGCAGGGCCAGGACCAGCAGCAGGCCCAGGAACCAGCCGAGTGAGAAGTGCGCCAGGCGGCGATAGCCCGGCTGGCCCCACAGGGCCCAGGCGGTGAACAGGGGAGCGATCTGGATGGCCAGGCCCACGCCGCAGGCCCTGTGCATCGGGTCTGGCCAGTGGAAGGCGCCGGCGAAGAAGGCTCCGAGGCCGGTCAGCGCCACCCCCAGGCCGGCGAAGGCCGAGACCTGGCGGCGGCCGCCGGCCTTCTCCAGGGCGTGGGCGAAGCCCGCTCCGGCGAACAGGCCCGCGATTCCGGCCAGCATCATGCCGAGATTGAAGATCTGCGGCGCCGGCGCGGCGGGGCCGCCCAGCTCGCTGATGAACTGGGCGCCGGGGTTGAAGCCCGGGAACAGCCGCTGGGCCAGCCACACGTCGACGACCATCGCCACGGGCGCGATCACGCCGAGCTTCAGGAGCGCGCCCGTGCTGGCCACCAGATTCCCTCTCGATAAGTACGAGCCGGGAAAATCGGCCTCCCGGCCTCTTTGGTCAATCACCCTCCGGTCGCTTGACCCGCGATCAATGGGCCGCCGACGGATGACCCTTCGGCGCGAACATCGATCCGAAGAAGTCGCCGGCCTTCCAGGTCGGGCGCTGCGGCGCGTCGGCCAGGTCGTGGGCGATCTCGTAATTGACCCGGGCGAACCTGGCGGCCGCCTGGTAGTCGATCGGCTGCGAAAGGTCGTCGCTGGGCTTGTGGTAGTGCGTGGCCAGGAAGTCCCTGAAGGCCTTCTCGCCGCCGTTCTTGAAGCCGGTCATCAGGAACACCGACGGCACGCCCTGCTCGACGAAGCGGTAGTGGTCGCTGCGGGTGAAGAGGCCTTCCTCCGGCATCGGGTCGGGCGACAGGGCGACGTCCACGCGGGCGGCGGCCTTGGCCACGATCGGGCCGATGGTCGAGCGGTCGGCCCCGAAGGCCACCACGTCGACGAACGGATAGAGCAGCACCGGCATGTCCAGATTGACGTCGGCGGCCAGGCTGGCCTTGGGCACGGTCGGATTGTGCGCGAAATATTCCGAGCCGATCAGGCCCTTCTCCTCGGCGGTGACCGCCAGCAGCAGGATCGAGCGCCTGGGGCGGGCCTTGCCGCTGGTGAAGCCGCGACCGACCTCCAGCAGGGTGGCGATCCCGCTCGCGTTGTCGAGGGCGCCGTTATAGATCGCGTCCTCGCCCGGCTTGGGGTTCTCGCGGATCCCCTCGTGGTCGAGGTGGGCGCTGAGCACCACGACCTCGGACTTCAGCGTCGGATCCGAGCCCTCGATCAGGGCGGCGACATTGCTGCTGCGGCGTTGCTCGATCTGGCTCTTCAGCGCGACCTGGGCCGTAGTCGGCAGCACGAAGCCCGCGACCTTGCCCTCGCTGGTCTCGGCGGCGGCGTAGGCCGCCTCCAGGCGGTCGGCGGCAGAACCGAACAGCTTGTGGCCGCCCTTGACGCTGATCGAGCCCAGGCTCGGGGCCGAGGCGCCGCGGATGAAGGGCGAGCCGTCCGGGGCCCGCCAGGTCATCCGCCAGTCGCGGTTGCCGCCGATGCCGCGCGCGAACGGCCGGCGCTTCTCGCCCGAGGGAACGCTCAGGGTCAGCACGCCGACGGCGCCGCGCCGGGCGGCCTCGGCCCGCTTGATGTTGAGCGAGCCGTAGTGGGCGCGTTCCTCGGTCTGGAAGCCCTTGGGCGCGCCCGACAGCACCACCACGATCTTGCCGGCGAGGTCGAGCCCGGCGAAGTCGTCGCGGCCGCGTTCCGGGGCGCTGATCCCGAAACCGACGAACACCAGCGGGGCGTTCAGCGTCAATTCCGTCTTGTCGGCCTGCGGGGCGGGCAGGAAGTCCTCGCCGAAGGTCAGGGCGGTCGGTGTCGCGCCGGCTTCGGCGATCTTCAGCTCGCCGTCGGCGGCGACGCGATAGGCGACCAGCGGCACGGTTTGCAGATAGGTCCCCGCATCGCCGGCGGGCTTGAGGCCCAGCAGGGCGAACTGGGCGGCGACGTAGTTGGCGGCCAGGTCGTAGCCGCGCGTGCCGGCCTCGCGGCCTTCCATCAGGTCGTCGGCCAGGAAGGTCATGTGGGCGCGCATCGCCTCGGGCGAGGGGACGAAGGTCCCCTTGGAGCCGGGCAGCGGGAAGGCTTGGGCGGGCAGGGCGGTGAGAAGCAGGACGGCGCTCAGGCAGGTTGCGCCAAGACAGGCGGCGCGACGCGAAACGGGCATGCAGCAGGCTCCAGGGCGGACCCCACGGGCCGCGAAGCCGGCGACCTTGCAGAGACGGCGGCGACTTGTCGAGCCGGGCCTGGCCTGAGGTGTCGCGATATCCGCGCAACACGTGTCGCGCGCAGTAACCTTAACGGCAAAGATTTTCTACATAACTTGGTAAGGTCGATCGAAATTCACCCTAAATATGAAGAAGAGCTTAACCGAACCCCGCCAGTTTCGCGAAAGAGACAGGGGAAACGGTTCATGCAGGCCTTCTCGATATCCGCCGCCGGAATGAGCGCCGCGACCAGTCGTCTGGCCGCCAGCGCCCAGCGCGTCGCGGCGGACCCGGGGGCTGGGGGCAGGACGGATCTGGCGACCGAACGGGTCGCGCAGATCTCGGCCAGGACCGATTTTTCCGCCAACGCCGCGGTGCTTCGCACCGCCGACGAGATGACCGGGGCTCTGCTGGACCTTCTGGCCTAGCCGCACTCCGGTCATTGTCCGCGCCCGCCTCGCGTCCCCCCCTGCGAAGGGCGCGGATACGCCGCCTCCCGGGTTTTCCCCTAGTCTATCCGGGAGGCGGCGACCCAATCCGCCCGTTACCGATCAGCGCCAGCGGCTCTTGATCGCCTTGGCCTCGCCGGCCGCGTCGAGCGGCGCGCCGGCGATCATGCCGTCGACAACGGCCAGGACCGCGGCCGGCGTCTCCGAGCCGGCCTGGCGATACTGGCCGCCCGCCGCGGCGGCGGCCGGCGACACCGCCAGCACCCGCCAGGCGCTGTCGGTCCGGCAGGCGACGCCGGCCTGCGTCTGCCCCTGGAAGGTCCGGCAGTAGCGGCCCTCCTGATTCTTGAAGGTCACGCCGACTCGCACCGGACCGTTCGCCGCGCCGGCCGCCGTGCCGTCCTCCAACGCGCGGGCCAGCGGCCCGACGGCGGTCGGGGCCTCGGCGACGCGGCCGTCGGCGGTGGGCGGCGAGGGCAGGGCCAGGCGTCCGACGGCCAGGCCCGCCACCAGGCAGGCGGCCATGGCGGCCCAGGCCGGCGGCTTGCGCACGGTCAGGCCCGGACGGGCCGACGGCGTCGCCGTCTTCTGGACCCGGATCTTCTCCTTGGCCTTTTCCTTCGGCTTGGGCTGCGGGAAGGCGATCACCTCGGCCGGCTTGCCGCCGGCGCTGGTCGCGGCCGACTTCAGGGTCGGCGGGACCGGTTCGCGCAGCACGCCGGCATGGGCGCCCGACAGCAGTCGCCGCAGGTCCTTCTGGGCCTGGATCCGCGCGGCCAGGGCCGGATCCTTGGCCATGGCGGCGGTGATCCTGGCCATGGCCTCGGGCGGCAGCTCGCCGTCCACATAGGCGAAGACCTCTTCGTCGCTCACGGTCATGGCCTGGCTCCTTGGTCGATCAGCACGGCCTGCAGGGCCATGCGGCCGCGGGCGAGGCGGCTGGTGAGGGTACCCATGGGGATTTCGAGGCTGTCGGCGGCTTCCTGGTACGAAAGGCCCTCGATCAGCACCAGGGCCACCGCCGTGCGCTGGTCCTCGGGCAGGGCGTCCAGCGCCGCCTCGACGGCGCTCATCGCCAGGTGGCTGTCCAGCGAGCGGGCGGCCGGGTCGGCGGCGTTGGCGCCGGCTTCGGGCGGGGCCAGGATCCGGCCGCGCCGGGCCCGGCTCCTGCTTTCGTCGATCCAGGCGTTGCGCATGATCCGAAACATCCAGCTGTCTTGTCGCGTGCCTTCCCGCCACTGATCGCGGCGGGCCAGGGCGCGCTCTAGCGTCAACTGCGTCAGGTCGTCGGCGTCGGCGGGATCCCGGGCCAGCACCCGCGCCATGCGGCGCAGCCGCGGCAGCAGGTCCAGCATGTCCTTTTGAAAAGAATCCAAGGTCCGCCTACGTCGCCTGAAGGAAGAAACGCGCCGTGCCCGGCGTTTAATCCACAACTCGATAATTATTCCACTCCACGCGCGTTCCGGCCATCGTTCTCGCGCGGCCAATGTTTTTCGTGAGTTCAGGAGATCGCGTTGCGAAGGAAAATCGTCCTGCCGGTCGTCGCGGTCTGCGCCCTGGTTCTGGGACCGGCGGCGGCCTCGCGCGCCCAACTGCTGCCGGGCGGCTTGCCGTCTTTGCCCAGCCGGCTGCCGGTGGTCTCGGACGTCGTCGAGGGCGCGCAGGATCTGACCACGCGCACCATCGAGGGCGTGCGCGACCTGGCGGGGCTGGACCGGCTGCAATCCCTGCTGAAGGCCAATCCCCGCACGCTGGAAGCCGACGACCAGGGCCGGCCCGCCGTGCGCGGCGAGGTGCTGGCCGTGTCGCCCAGCCCGCAGGCGATCGAACAGGCCCTGGCCAGGGGCTTCACCGTGCTGCGCCGCGAGCGATCGGGCGATCTCGGCATCGAACTGGTCGCCCTGGCCCCGCCGCGCGGCATGGACGCCCGCCAGGCCGTCCGCGACCTGCGGGCGCTGGATCCGGGCGGCGACTACGACTTCAACCATATCTACGCCGGCGCCGGCGTGGCGGTCGTCACGGGGCTGGCGGCGGGCGTCGCGTCGGACAAGGCCGCGGCCGGCGGCGCGCGGGTCGGCCTCGTCGACGGCGGGATCGATCTGGGTCATCCGGACTTTCGGGGCGTCGCCATCGAGCAGAAGGGCTTCGCCAAGGGCGCGCCCAGGGCCGGGGCGCACGGCACCGCCACCGCCGCCCTGATCGCCGCCCGAGGCTACGGCGCGGCCGGCCCCGGCGCGCGGCTGCTGGCGGCCGACGTCTATGGCGTGGGGCCGACCGGCGGCTCGGCCTCGGCCATCGTCGGAGCGCTGTCCTGGATGAGCGCCGCCAAGGTTCCAGTGGTCAATGTCAGCCTGGTCGGCCCCGACAACAGCGCGCTGCGGGCGGCGGTCAAGGCGCTGGTCGGGCAGGGCGTGCTGGTCGTCGCCGCCGTCGGCAACGACGGCCCGGCCGCGCCGCCGCTCTATCCGGCCTCCTATCCCGGCGTGATCGCCGTGACCGGCGTCGACCGGAAGGGACGGGCGTTGCTCGAGGCCGGGGCCAATCCGCAGGTGGCCTTCGCCGCGCTCGGCGCCGAGGTGCGCGCGGCCGCGCCCGGCGGACGGACGGCCAGCCTGCGCGGCACCTCGTTCGCGGCCCCGGTGGTGGCCGGACGGCTGGCCCGCCTGACGAGCCGACCCGACCCGGCGCGCGCCCGGGCAGCTGTCGCGGACCTGGCCCGCTCGGCCCGGGATCTGGGCGCGCCGGGGCCCGACAAGGTGTTCGGCGCCGGGCAGGTCGATGCGGGGCGCTAGGAAAAGTCGAAGAGAGTCAGGCTGATAACGCTGAGAGACTGATTTTCGAATTTCTCGAAAAAATTTGTCGTCGGAGGGAAGAAAAGCGCGGGAGCCGGCGTTTGACGGGTCAGGAGGCGGACAACGCCCCACGGAAAAGACCCTTCAAAGGAGACGACCATGCGCAAGATCTCGTTCCTGATCACCGCCGCTTCCGCCGCCGTTCTGATGGCCGCGCCGATGGCCCACGCCCAGCTGCTGGGCGGTTCGGGCGGCGGCGGCCTGACGGGCGGTCTGGGAGGCGGCATGGGCGGTCTCGGCGGTCAACTGGGCGGGACCGGCGGTCTCGGCGGCGGCCTGACCTCGCCGGACACCAGCGGCCTGGGCTCCACCGTCACCGGCACGACCGGCCGCGTCCGCGACCGCGCCGGCGACACCACCTCCACCGTTCGCGGCAAGGCGCGTGACGCCGCCGGCCGCAGCCGCGGCGCGGCGACCGGCGCGGTCGACACCGCCCGCAACGCCGCTTCCAGCACCAATGCTTCCGGCGCGGCCAACGGTTCGGGCTCGGGTTCGGCCACGGCTTCGGCCGATCAGCTGACCGGCGCTCTCAGCGGCTCGGGCTCCGGTTCGGGCTCGGTCGCCGCCCCGGACACGAGCGGCCTGACCTCCACGGCCTCGGGCGCGGCCTCCAACGCCGCTTCGCGAGCCCAGGGCGCGGCCGGTTCGGTCCGTGACCGGGCGACCAACGCCGCCGGCCGCACCACCAGCGCCGCCCGCACCGCCGCCGGTTCGGCCCGCGACGCCGCCAGCTCGACCTCGGCGACCGGGAACGGCGCCCTGAACGCCGCCGGCGCGGCCAGCCGCGACGGCGTCTCGGGTTCGACCAGCGGCTCGGGCTCGTCCAGCGCCTCGACCAAGAAGGGCGGGACCAGCCAGTCGGGCTCGCTGGGCCTCAGCGGCTCGGCCTCGCGCAGCGGCGCCAGCGCCTCGGCCAACGGCGGCGGCTCGGGCTCGGCCGACGTCAAGACCGGCAACAACTAAGCCGGCTGCTCCGTGGGACCAGGGGCGGTCTTCTGATCGCCCCGCCTTTCGGATCCCCAAAAGAAAAGGCGGCGTCCTCGCGGACGCCGCCTTCGTCTTGTTCAGTCCGTGAGACCGATCAGCTGTCGAGGAAGCTGCGCAGCTTCCGCGACCGCGACGGGTGCTTCAGCTTGCGAAGCGCCTTGGCCTCGATCTGACGGATCCGTTCGCGGGTCACCGAGAACTGCTGGCCGACTTCTTCCAGCGTGTGGTCGGTGTTCATGCCGATGCCGAAGCGCATCCGCAGAACACGTTCTTCCCGAGGCGTCAGCGAGGCGAGCACGCGGGTGGTGGTTTCCCGCAGGTTCGACTGGATGGCCGCGTCGATGGGCAGGACGGCGTTCTTGTCCTCGATGAAGTCGCCCAGGTGGCTGTCTTCCTCGTCGCCGATCGGCGTTTCGAGCGAGATCGGCTCCTTGGCGATCTTCAGGACCTTGCGCACCTTCTCCAGCGGCATGGCCAGCTTTTCGGCCAGCTCTTCCGGGGTCGGCTCGCGGCCGATCTCGTGCAGCATCTGGCGGCTGGTGCGGACGATCTTGTTGATCGTCTCGATCATGTGCACCGGGATGCGGATGGTCCGCGCCTGGTCGGCGATCGAGCGGGTGATGGCCTGACGGATCCACCAGGTGGCGTAGGTCGAGAACTTGTAGCCGCGGCGATATTCGAACTTATCGACGGCCTTCATCAGGCCGATGTTGCCTTCCTGGATCAGGTCCAGGAACTGCAGGCCGCGGTTGGTGTACTTCTTGGCGATGGAGATCACGAGGCGGAGGTTCGCCTCGACCATTTCCTTCTTGGCCTGACGGGCCTCGCGCTCGCCCTTCTGCACGGTCTGGACGATGCGGCGGTAGTCGTCGATCGGCACGCCGGTTTCAGTGGCGAGGGCGGCGATCTCCTGGCGGATGTCGCCGACCGAGCTGGTGTCGTTCTCGACGAACTTGGTCCAGCGCACGCCCATGCCCTTCACCTGGTCGACCCAGGTGGGGTTCAGTTCGGAACCGAAATAGGCCTTCAGGAACTCGGCGCGGCTGATGCCGTAGCTGTCGGCCAGGCGCAGCAGGCGGCCTTCCAGGCCGATCAGGCGCTTGTTGATCGCATAGAGCTGCTCGACCAGAGCCTCGATGCGGTTGTTGTTCAGCTTCAGCGTCTTCAGGTGCTGGATGATCGTCGCCGACAGGCCCTCATAGGCCTTGCGGTCGGCGTCGCTCAGGTCTTCGCCCTTCAGGCGGCTGCCGACCAGCTTGTCCTGCAGCTTGCGGAAGGTCTCGAACTCGCTGGCGATGGCGTCGAGGATGGCCATGACGCCTTCGCGCAGTTCGCCTTCCATGGCGCTGACGGTCGGGCCGGCGCCGTCGTCGAAGTCGTCCTCGTCCTCGCCTTCGCCCTCGGGCTTGGCTTCGCCGGCCTCGTCGTCGACGGGCTCGGCCGGACCTTCGTCGTCCTCGGCCGCGGGCTGGGCCGCGCCGCCGTTGATGGCCGCGTAGGTGCCTTCCAGGTCGATGACTTCACGCAGCAGGATGCGGCCGGTGCTCAGTTCCTCGCGCCACACCATGATGGCTTCGAAGGTCAGGGCGCTTTCGCAGAGGCCGCGGATCATCGTGTCGCGGCCGGCCTCGATGCGCTTGGCGATGGCGATTTCGCCCTCGCGGCTCAGCAGTTCGACCGAGCCCATCTCGCGCAGGTACATCCGCACCGGGTCGTCGGTGCGGTCGTAGGCGGCCGGCTTGTCGCTGGTGATGACCGTGGTGTTCTCGTCGCGGGTGGCGACTTCGCCGCCCTCGGCGTTCTCGGCGTCTTCCTCGGCCTCGACGACGTTGACGCCCATCTCGCTGAGCATGGCCAGGGTGTCTTCGATGGCGTCGGGGCTGACTTCTTCCGAAGGCAGCACCTTGTTCAGCTCGTCCATCGTGACGTAGCCGCGGGCTTTCGCCTGCTTGATGAACTTCTTTACGCCGGCGTCGGTCAGGTCGAGCAGAGGGCCGTCGCCACCGGTGGCTTCGGGCGCTTCGGTCTCGGCCGTGGAATTGTTGCTCATCAAGCTCTCCGAAATCGACGCCGCCCCTTACCGAGAGGGACGGGCCGAGAATGCCTCAACATGTCGCCGGCCTTCCGCGGATCCTCGCGAGTTCGGGTCGGTGACTGCTTCCAAGGGTTAGGACCCCGCTGCGCAGGCGCTCCAGGCTTCCAGCATCATCGATGAAAAAAATTTCGACGTTCTGTGAACTAACGCACGAAAAACCACGGGGTAACGCTCCGCGCGAAATTGGCGGAGGGCGGCGGCTTCGAGCGCGGCGTTCATGAACGTCGACCTTTCGGATCGACGACCGCTGGGACCTGGCGCGGCGAGGATGACATCCTGTTTCAAGCAGGGCGCGCGCTGTGCGTTGGCGGCCCGATCGATGTCAAATCAGCTGCGTGGCAAATCCTTGAGTCGGCAAATGGCTGTGGGTGACGCCTGTGTCAAGATGGCGTGCGCGAAGATGGCTGTTTCTCGGCGTTTCCGCCGGACGCCGCCGGGCGCGCTTCCAGATGCGTCCGTATGCCACGCCGGGCCCTTAACCGTGTCGCATACCGTCGCTCTATAGACTGCCGCGCATGGCACAGGGCGACACGGTCATCGACAGAGAGGCGCGCAGGCTTGCCGCCTTGAAGTCCTATCAGGTGCTCGACACCCCGCGCGATCCCGCGCTGGACCGCCTGACGGCGCTGGCCGGCAACCTGTTCGGGGCGCCGATCGCCCTGGTCTCGCTGGTCGACGAGGAACGCCAGTGGTTCAAGGCCCGGGTCGGGCTAGACGTGGAGTCCACCAGCCGCGACATCGCCTTCTGCACCCACGCCATCGAGATGGGTCCCAACGCGGTGATGGTGGTCGAGGACGCCACGCTCGATCCCCGCTTCGCCGACAATCCGCTGGTCGTCGGCCAACCCGACATCCGCTTCTACGCCGGGGCCGCCCTGACGACGAAGGACGGCGACAACCTCGGCACGCTGTGCGTCATCGACGACAAGCCGCGCCCGCGCCCTTCCGACGCTGAACTGGAGCGTCTGAAGCTGCTGGCCGGGGTGGTCGTTGACGAGTTCGAACTGACCAAGGCCCACCGCCAGGCGCGCGAGAAGCAGCGCCTGCTGGAGATCGCCGAGAGCATGGCCAAGGTCGGCCACTGGCGCTACGACCTTGCGACCGGCCTGACCACCTGGTCCGACGCCGTCTACGAGATCCACGGCCTGCCGCGCTCGGGCTTCGACCCGCAGGTCGACGACGCCATCGCCTATTATCATCCCGAAGATCGCGACCATGTGCGCGACTGCCTGCAAAGGGCGATCGACACGCGCAGCGGCTTCGAGTTCCAGCTGCGCCTCCAGCGGCCCGACGGCGCGCTGCGCCACGTGGCGGCGAAGGCGGTGTGCGAGGAGGGGCCGGACGGTCAGCCGGTGGCCCTGATCGGCCTGCTGCAGGACGTCACCGACCATGTCGAGGCCCTGCGCGCGGCCGAGCGCAGCGCCAGGCGCTACAAGCTGCTGACCGAGAACGCCAACGACCTCGTCACCAAGATGGATCGCGAGGGGCGCTTCACCTACGTCTCGCCCGCCGTGAAGGCGGTGACCGGCTACACGATGGAGGAGGTCGTCGGCCGCCGCGCCATCGAGTTCATCCATCCCGACGACCATGCGCGCGTGCAGGCGGCCTTCGCCGACCTGCCGACCGGCCCCTCGGCCTGGCGCATCGAATACCGCATCCTCTGCAAGGACGGCTCGGTGCGCTGGATGGAGGCGCGGCCGACCCTGGCGCGCGATCCGCAGACTGGTCTGATGAGCGCCGTCACCGACGTGATCCGCGACATCACCGACCACAAGGCCGCCGAGATCGCCCTGGCCGAAAGCGAGGCCCGCTACAGGCTGCTGGCCGACAACGCCATCGACATGATCTCGCGGTTCACGCCCGACGGCGCGATCGTCTACATCACGCCCAGCTGCCGGCGCGTGCTGGGCTACGAGCCCGAGGAGATGGTCGGCCGGCGGGTCATCGACATGACCCATCCCGACGACAAGGGCGTGCTCGTCGACTACTACCGCGACCTGATCGCCCGCGGTCCCGGCGTCGTCGCCGAGCCCTTCCACTTCCGAGGCCAGGCCAAGGACGGCCATTGGGTCTGGCTGGAAGGCCAGCCGACCCTGTTCTTCGACGAGGCGGGCGTCCTGACCGGCATCCAGGACGTCGTTCGCGACGTCACCACGCGCAAGGCCCTGGAGGCGCAGCTGCAGCAGGCCCGGGCCGAGGCCGAAGCCGCCGCCGGGGTGAAGGCCGAGTTCCTGTCCAACATGAGCCACGAGCTGCGCACGCCGCTGACTGCCGTGCTGGGCTTCTCGCGGATGATCGAGGCGCAGCCGGAGCTGTCGCCGGTCACCCGCGCCTGGGCTGGCAAGACCGTGGCCGCCGGCCAGGCCCTGCTGTCGACGGTCAACGAGATCCTCGACTTCTCCAAGCTGGAGGCGGGCCAGGTCGAGATCGACCTGGAGCCGTGCGACGCCCGCGCTCTGCTGGGCGACGCCCTGTCGCTGTTCTCGCTGCAGGCCGAGGCCAAGGGGATCGCCCTGGTGGCCGACGGGCTGGAGCGCCTGCCGTCCAACCTGATGCTGGCCCCCGACCGGGTGCGTCAGGTGCTGCTCAACCTGCTGGGCAACGCCGTGAAGTTCACCGACGCCGGGGCGGTGGAGCTGGCGGCCGTCCACGCCGACGGGCGGCTGACCGTGACGGTGTCCGACACCGGTCCCGGCATGCCGGCTGAACGCCTGGGCGAGCTTTTCAAGCGGTTCTCGCAGATCGACGGCTCGTCCACCCGCCGCCATGGCGGCACGGGCCTGGGCCTGGCCATCTGCAAGGGGCTGGTCGAGGTGATGGGCGGCGAGATCGGCGTCGACAGCGCGCTGGGGCAGGGGGCCAGGTTCTGGTTCAGCCTGCCGGCCGCGGGCGTCGAGGCGCCGCAAGCCGTGGGCCGCGCCGATCCAGCCGCGGTTCTGCTGCCGGCCGGCTGCCGGGTGCTGGTGGTCGACGACAATCTGGTCAACCGCGAACTGGTGGGCGCGGTGCTCGACGGCTTCGAGGTCGAACTGGCCCAGGCGGCCGACGGCCAGGCGGCGATCGAGGCCGCCTCGCTCCAGCCGTTCGACGTCATACTGATGGACCTGCGCATGCCGCTGATGGACGGCGAGACCGCCGCGCGCCGCATCCGCGAGGGCGGCGGACCCAGCAGCGGCGCCTCGATCCTGGCCTTCTCGGCCGACGCCGACCCCAAGCTTTCCGAGGGCCTTTTCGACGGCGTCCTGGCCAAGCCCCTGGAGATCGGCGCGCTCCTAGGCGGCATCGCCGCCGCGCTCGGCCGCGAGCGACGGGCGGCGTAATGATTTCCCTCTCCCCTTGCGGGAGAGGGTGGCCTCCGAAGGAGGTCGGGTGAGGGGTCTCTCAAAGCTATCCGTTGCGACAGCGGATCGACTGGATGAGGCGTCTCATGTCTGAGAGACCCCTCATCCGTCGGCTATCGCCGACACCTTCTCCCGCAAGGGGAGAAGGGACTAGTGAGCCGGCTGCCAGAATTCCAGGTTGCTGATCTGGCGTTCCAGGATGGCGATGCGGTCGCGCAGGTCGCGGGTGGCGGTCAGGCTGGCGGCGGTGACCGGCTCCTCGCGCATGGCCCTCAGGGCCCGCTCGGCGTCGCCCACCTCGACGATGGCCTCGTAGCAGGACGCCCATAGGACCCGGGCCCGCTCGCGCTCCATCTTCGGATCGAGGAACGGCGGGGTCAGCGTCGCGGCCAGGCGGTCGAGTTCGGCCAGTTCCTCGCCCCGGCCCTTGCGGATCAGCACGTCGCGGAAGGGCGTCTCGTCGCCGATGTCGTCGATCAGGGCCTCGAACACCTCGTGGGCCAGGCCTTGCAAGCGCGCCTCGCCAAAGCCGATCCGTTCCAGCGCCTCGTCATAGGGGCGCGCCCAGGCCGGATGGTTGACGGCGGCGATGGCCACGGCCGCGTGGAAGGGGTTCAGCCGGCGGCCGATCTGCTCGCGGGCGATGCCGCGGATGCCCGGATCGGGCGGACCGCGATCGCGGCCGCGCCAGTTTCCAACGCCGCCGCCGCCGTTTCGCGGCGTGAACGGACGGCCCTCCCCATAGGCCCCACCCTGGCCGCCGCCCCCGCCGCCATAGGCCGGCTTGGGAAACAGCAGGTCGAGCTTGGCGTAGAGGTCGTCCTTGTAGGCGCTGGCCAGGTCCTTGTCGGCGATCGTGCCCGCCGCCGCGCGCAGGCGCTGCTTGAGGCCCGCCTTGCGTTCGGGCGTATCGAGCGGCTCCAGGTCGCGCTCGCGCACGAACAGCGCCTCGACGAAGGGCGTGGTCTGCGTGACTTGGGATTTCAGCGCCGCCGGACCTTGCTCGCGCAGCACGTCGTCGGGATCCTTGCCGCCGCTGACGATCGAAAAGCGGAACGAGCGGCCGGGCTTGAGCAGCGGCAGGGCGCGGTCGATGGCCCGGCTGGCGGCGCGCTGGCCGGCCTTGTCGCCGTCGAAGCACAGGGTCGGCTCCGGATGCAGACGCCACAGCGCCTCCATCTGCTCCTCGGTCAGGGCCGTGCCCATGGCCGCCACGGCGGCCAGGTTCGCGCGCTGGCACGCCACGACGTCCATGTAGCCCTCGACCACCAGCAGCGGCGTCTGCTCGTTGGGGGCCGCCGCCTGGGCCGCATGCAGCAGCTTGCGCGCGTCATAGAGGCCGTAGAGCACGCGGCTCTTGTGGAAGAGGCTGGTCTCGGGGCCGTTCAGGTACTTGGCGCGGGCGTTGGGATCCATGGCCCGGCCGCCGAACGAGACGACCTTGCCGCGCGTGTCGGTGATCGGAAAGATGATCCGGTCGCGGAAGCGGTCGTAGGGCGCCCCGCCGTCCTCTGGCGCGATCAGCAGGCCGGCCTCCACGAGGTCGCCCGGCTTGGCGCCCTTGGCGATCAGATAGTCCTTCAGCGCCGTGCGGCCGTTGGGGGCGAAGCCGATGCGGAAGCGGCTCCACTGGTCTTCGGGCAGGGCGCGGCGGTCGAGATAGGCGCGGGCGTCCTTGCCGACCGGGCGACGCAGCTCGGCCTCGAACCAGGCCGCCGCCAGCTCCATCCAGTCGCCCAGGCCCGCGCGCTTGCGGTCGTCCTGGGCGGCGCGGGCGTCGGGCTCGGGCAGGCTCATGCCGGCCTCGGCCGCCAGCCGCTCGACCGCCTCGGAGAAGGTGAGCCGCTCGGTCTCCTGCAGGAAGCTGATGATGTCGCCGTGCTTGCCGCTGGAGAAGCAGTGGTAGAAGCCCTTGTCGTCGTTGACGAAGAACGACGGGCTCTTTTCCTTGGTGAAGGGCGACAGCCCCGCGTACTCGCGACCCTGCCGCCGCAGCTTCACCGTCTTTCCGACCACGTCGGAGGGGCGAAGTCGGGACTTCAGTTCTTCAAGGAAGCGGTCGTCGAAGCGCATGGCGGTAGAGCGCCAACATAAGGCCGCGCGCGCGGGATGACACTCCTCCTCAGGTGACAACCTCACAAGCGGCTTTGGACTTATCCCCGGCGATCCACAGCTAGCGTCGCCGTGGACCAAAGAAGCGTCGCACTAGGAACAGCCCTCGGACCCTCCCGTTCTGGTGCGGGGGTCGCCTCGACGCGTCCCCACGCCACACAGAGCCACGGAGAACACCCATGCCCGAGTCCCGCTGGAACGACCGTGAAGGCCGCTTCGAGATCGACCGCGAACGCGATTTCGACGACGAGCGCGGCTATGGCTACGACGCCTCTCGCCGCCAGGATCGCTACGCCCAGGATCCCGACTGGCGCGACCGCTACGCCGCCCGCGAGCAGCGCAGCTACGGCGAGCCCCGCCACCGCTCTTCCGGCCGGGGTGAACTGCGCCGCGCCGTCAGCCAGGGCGGCGACATCGGCTACGGGACCATCCGCTCGGGCTCGGACTACGCCTCGGGCCGCGGCTATCGCGCGCCGGGCGACTACGGCCAGGTGGGCGGCTTCGACTTCGGCGGCTCCACGGCCGACTACGGCGGGGGCGGCTATCGCGGCGAGGCACCGGACTATGGCGACCGCGCCTATTTCGACCGCCGCCATGAGCGGGAGCGCAACTACTATACCGACGGCCCCGGACGCGGCCGCGCCCATGGCCGCCATTCTCATGACCGCTACGACGAGGATCGCGGCTGGTTCGACCGCGCCCGCGACGAGGTCTCGGCCTGGATGGGCGACCACGACGCCCAGCGCCGCCGCGAGCACGACGCGGCCCTGCGCGCCGACCATCGCGGCCGCGGTCCCAAGGGCTATCGCCGCTCCGACGAGCGCATCCGCGAGGACGTCAGCGACCGCCTGACCGACGACGGCTGGCTGGACGCCTCGTCGATCGAGGTCGCGGTCAAGGACGGCGAGGTGACGCTCACCGGCACGGTCCACGCCCGCGACGACAAGCGCCGGGCCGAACTGCTGGCCGAAAGCGTCTCGGGCGTCGATCACGTGCAGAACAACCTGCGCCTGGATCGCGGCGTCGAGGCCAAGGCCGGCGACTGGTCCCTGCAAGGCAACGCGCCGCAGCAGGGCGTGACGGGCAAGGCGTAACTCGCAACCCCAATTCCTCGTCATCCCGGAAGCCTCGTAGAGGCTATCCGGGACCCAGGGGACTGGGTGTGGCGGTCGATCCCGCGCATCCAGCGGTAGCCGACGCATTGCGGCGGCCCCTGGGTCCCGGCTCTACGCGCTACGCGCTCCGGCCGGGATGACGACTTTTGGGGGCCTGATGGTCCTAAGTGATCATCCCTAGCTTGGCTGGCCGCGCGCTTGGGACCATTTAGGCCCCATGTCCGAGTCCGAAGCCCCGCAACCCGCCTTCTCCGACGCCGAGATCGACGCCCTGGTCGAGACCTTCTACGCCAAGGTCCGTCGCCATCCGCGCCTGGGGCCGATCTTCATCCACGTCATCGCCGAGGACGCCTGGCCCCATCACATGGCCACGCTGAAGAACTTCTGGGCGACGGTGCTGCAGGGCTCGGGCCGCTACAAGGGCTCGCCCATGGCGGTGCACCAGCGGATCGAGGGCTTCCAGGAGTGGATGTTCACGCCGTGGCTCAATCTCTTCCACGCCACCTGCGTGGAGCTGTTCGACGCCCCGCGCGCGGCGATCGTCGGCGAGAAGGCCGAGCGCATCGCCCGTTCGCTGAAGCTGGGCCTCTTCTTCCGTCCGGGAGCGCCGGCGTGAGCGGTTTGTCCGAGAGGATCGAGGCTGAAGGCTTCGCCATCGTGCCGGCCGCGCGGACCCGCGACCTGCTGGGCGGCCCACCCGACTGGGACGTGTTCGCCGACAGCTGGAACGACCTGGGCGTCGACGGCTTCATGGCCGACGGCGGCCGTTATCGCCGTCGCCGGTTCGCGGCCTTCGCCGCCCTTGCCGATGGGGCGATCGCCCGCAAGCCGCACCAGCCGCACTATCAGAGCCGCGACTACAACGCCCTGAACGGCGGCGTGCAGCGGTGGTTCGAGCCGGTGACGCAGGCCATCGCCGAACATCCCGTGACCACGGCCGTGCTCAAGGCCGGCCTAGAACTCTTTCATCCCCTGACCGTCGATCCTCCGGCCGCCTGGCATGTCGAGCTGCACCAGTTCCGGATCGAGGCCCACGACGGCGAGGCCGGCCGGCCGACGCCCGAGGGCATGCACCGCGACGGCGTCGACTGGGTGATCGTCATGCTGGTGGAGCGCCACAATGTGGCCAGCGGAGTCACCGACATCTTCGCCCCGGACGGTCGCGCCCTGGGCTCCTTCACCCTGACGGAGCCGGGGGACGCGGTGTTCCTCGACGACCATAGGGTCCTGCACGGGGTGACGGCGATCAGCCCCCTCGAAGCGGGACGCGAGGCGCGCCGCGACGTGCTGGTGGTCACCTTCCGACGGGAGGATTAGAGGCGTCCGACAAAGGTCGAGGGGGCGCGACCGTTTGTCTCACTCCACCTGGGGGAGAGGGCGTGCAAGCCTCCGCTCCTTCGCGAAACGAGCGCCGCCCTCATGACCGACGACGCCCATTCGCTGTCCGCCTCCGGCCGTCGGGACGCCTTCTCGGCGACCATGGCCGACGCGGTCCCGATCCTGATCGGCTATGTCGGCGCCGACCGCCGCTACCGCTTCGTCAACCGCGCCTACGAGACCTGGTTCGGGGTGCGCCGCGCCGACATCGAGGGCCGCTCTCTCGTCGAGGTGATGGGCGAGGCCGCCTACGAGCGGGTGCGCGACCATGTCGACGGCGCGCTGGAAGGGCGCAGCCTGACCTTCGAGGGCGAGCTGTCCTATGCGGGGGCGGGCGTGCGCCATGTCGAGGCGCAATACGTGCCCGACATCGCCCCCGACGGCGCCGTGCTCGGCTACTACGTGCTGGTCACCGACATCTCCGCCCGCAAGAAGGCCGAGGCCGAACTCGCCCGCCTGCTGGTGCGCGAGCGTCGCCGGGCGCTGATGCTCGACCTGGGCCGCCAGCTGCGCGAGGAGACCCAGGTCGCCGCCATCGCCAACCGCGCCTGCCAGGTGCTGGCCGGGCAGCTGGGCGTGCAGCGAGCCGGTTACGCCGAGGTCGATCTGGCCGCCGTCTCCACCCAGATCATCGGCGAATGGGGCGGGGAGGGCGTGCAGCCCCTGGTCGGGCCGCTGTTCGTGCTCGACGACTTCGGTCCGGCCATGAGCGACGACCTGCGGGCCGGGGTGCAGGTGGTCATCGACGATATCCGCCAGGACGTCCGCACCCGCGATCCGGCCGTCCTGCCGGCCTACGCCGCGCTCGACATCCTGGGCTTCGTGGCCGTGCCGCTGATCAAGGCCGGGCGGCTGGTGTCCTATCTCTTCGTCTGCCAGGAGCAGCCGCGCACCTGGAACGCCGACGAGGTGGCCTTCGTCGGCGACGTCGGCGAACTGATCTGGGCCGCCAGCGCCCGCGCCCGCGGCGAGGCGGCGCTGCGCCAGGCCGAGGAGACCGAGCGCCTGCTGATCCGCGAGGTCGACCACCGGGCCAAGAACGTGCTGGCGGTGGTGCAGTCGCTGGTCCAGCTGACTCCCTTCGTCGACAAGCGCCAGTACGTCACCGCGCTCAGCGGCCGGATCGGTTCGCTGGCCCGCTCGCACAGCCTGCTGTCGACCACCCGCTGGACCGGCGCCGACCTGCGGGCCCTGCTGGAACAGGAACTGGAGGCCTACGGCTTCGAGCACGAGACCCGCGTCGTCCTTTCCGGACCGCCGGTGCTGATCCGGGCCGAGGCGGCCCAGTCGCTGGGCCTGGTCGTGCACGAGCTGGCCACCAACGCCAGCAAGTACGGCGCCCTGTCGGCGCCTGGCGGAACCCTGGAGGTCCGCTGGGACTGGCAGGCGGGAATCCTTGTCCTCGACTGGCGCGAGACCGGCGGCCCGCCGGCGGTCGCGCCGGTCCGCCGCGGCTTCGGCTCCACCCTGATCCAGAACGCCGGCAAGCAGCTGGGCGCCAAGGTCTCGCACGACTGGCGGGCCGAGGGCCTGCATTGCCGGCTCGAGCTGACGCGCGGCGCCTTGCCCGCCGCGGCCGGTCTCGAACGCTCCGCCGCCGCCCCGTCGCCCGCGCCCGATGGCGGCCTGCAGGACCAGCGCGTGCTGGTGGTCGAGGACGAGGCCCTGGTGGCCATGGAGCTGGCCCGGGTCCTGGCCCTGGCCGGCGCCCAGGTGGTCGGTCCGGCCGGCGACATCGACGAGGCGCTGGAGCTGATCGAAAGCAGCCTGATCGACAGGGCCGTGCTCGACGTCAATCTCGGCGGCCGCATGGTCACGCCGGTGGCCAAGGCCCTCATCGAACGGGACATCCCCTTCGTCTACCTGACCGGCTACCAGGAGCCCGGCCTCGACGACGGCCCCGTGCTGCACAAGCCTGCCGCGCCCGAGGCCCTGGTCAGCGCCCTGGCGGGACGGCGGGCGGAGCCGGTCTAGGTCGGTTTCCCCACCCCCTTAAGCTCCCGTCATTCCCGCCCTTGTGGCGGGAACCCCTGGGTCCGCTTTCACGTGAAGCGCCAGCGGCGTGCTGAGCACGCCGCCCCATCCACATCTGCGGCTGACAGAGGGCTTCCCGCCACAAGGGCGGGAATGACGGGAAGAAAAGGAAGGCGTTACGGCCTTGCAGAGACATCCCGCCGCATCCCTGCACCTTGACTCCGCGCCCTCAAAAGATCAGAACAAAATGGGAACGGAGGTCGCCATGCCTGGCTCGCGCGAGGCGCGTATCGAGGCCCTCAGAGGTCGGATCGCCGCCATTCAGGCGGGGACTCGGACTCCGACTCCGGTCCTGCCGTTCGGCGATCCGCGCATCGACGGCCATCTGCCCGGCGGGGGGCTGCCGAGAAGCGGCTGGCACGAAGTGGTCGGCGAAGGCCTGGAGGGCGAGAGCGGGGCGGCCACGGCCGCTTTCGCGGCGCTCCTGGCCCGGCCCCGGGCCGCCAAGGGGGCGGTGGTCTGGGTGCTGCGGCGGTCGGACCTCTACGTTCCGGGCCTCGTGAACCTGGGCTTTCCGGTCGAGCGGCTGGTGGTGGTGCGGGTCCGCGACGAGGCCGAGGGGCTCTCGGTGCTGGAGGACGCCCTGGCCACGCCCGGCGTCGCCGTCGCCATCGGCGAGGCCGAGGCGCCGGACCTCGTCGCCGGCCGCCGGCTGCAACTGGCCTGCGAGCGGGCGGGAGGCTTCGGCCTGGTTCTGCACCGCCGGCCCTATGGCGGACCGGCCAAGGGCGCGACCGGCTCGGCCGCCTTCAGCCGCTGGCGCGTGGGTCCATCGCCAGGCCGCGCGCCGCCAGATGGCCTGGGACTTGGCCCGCCCGCCTGGCGCGTGACGCTGGAACGCTGCCGGGGCGGACGCCCGGGGGCGTGGATCCTGGAACATTCGGAGGCCGACCATGGCCCGCATCCTTTCCGTGTGGTGTCCGAACTGGCCGATCACGACCTGGCTGAGACACCACCCGAACGCCTTCGCCGAGCCGGGTGAGGGGGAGGCCCCCTCAGTCGGCTTCGCCGACAGCTCCCCCAGAGGGGGAGCATCTAACGAGCGTGGACCAAAATCCTCCCCCTCTGGGGGAGGTGGCCCGGAGGGCCGGAGGGGGTCTTCGTCGCCGCAAGACCCCCCCTTCGCTCTCCTCGTCTCCGAACGCGGAACCCGCCGCCTCGCCGCCGTCAACGACGCAGCCCTGGCCCTGGGCCTCTCCGCCGGCCAGAAGGCCGCCGACGCCCTGGCCCTGGTCCCGCAGCTGGTCACCGCCGACCACGACCCGGAGGCCGACCGCCGGGCGCTGGAGAGCCTCTGCGACTGGTGCGTGCGCTTCTCGCAGGCCGTGGCGGTCGACGGCGACGACGGCCTGCTGCTCGACATCACCGGGACCGATCACCTGTGGGGCGGGGAGGGCGCCATGCTGGCCGACCTGCTCGACCGCCTCGCCCGCTGGGGCGTGCCGGCCCGCGCGGCGATCGCCGACACCGCCGGCGCCGCCTGGGGGCTTGCTCGCCATGGAGAGGCCGGCCGCGACCAGGCGGTGGTCCCGCCCGGCGGCCAGGGCGAGGCGCTGGCGAGACTGCCGGTTGCGGCCCTGCGGCTGGACGAGGCCGCGCAGGCCCAGTTGCCGCGCCTTGGCCTGCATCGCGTCGGCCAGCTCTACGGCCTGCCGCGCGCCCAGATGGCCAAACGCTTCGGCCTTTCCTTCACCCAGCGCCTCGACCAGGCCCTGGGCGCGGCGGGCGAGGCCCTGGTCTTCCGCCGTCCGGCCAGCCCGTGGTTCGAGCGCCTGGCCTTCTTCGAGCCGATCAGCGCGCCCGACGACCTGGCCCGCGTCGCCGCCGACGTGCTGGCCCTGATCTGCAAGCGCCTGGAGGCCGAAGGGCGGGGCGCAAAGCGCTTCGAGGTCGTGTTCCACCGCCTGGACGGCAAGGCCTTCGCCGTGCCGGTCGGCCTGGCGCGCCCGGGCCGCGACGCCAGACGGCTGACCAAGCTGGTCGCGCCCAAGCTCGACCGGGTCGATCCGGGGTTCGGCATCGACGTGGTCACCGTCCACGCCTTCGCCGTCGAGGCTCTGGCCCAGGGACAGTCGCGCATCGACGCCGAGCTCGACGCGGCCGAGGCCCTTGCCCCGCTGGTCGATCGCCTGGTCAACCGCCTGGGCGAGAGCCGGGTCTGGCGGCCCGATCCGGTCGAGAGCCACGTTCCCGAACGCGCCGTGGCCCGCGCCGCGCCCCTGGCCCCGATGGCGACCGCCCGACCGTGGAACCCCGACCTGCCACGCCCGACGCGCCTTTTCCGCCGGCCCGAACCCATCGAGGTGATGGCCAAGCTGCCCGACGACCCGCCCCTGCGCTTCACCTGGCGCGGCCGTCCTCACCGCGTGCGCGCCGCCGAAGGCCCTGAGCGCATCGGCCAGGAATGGTGGCGCGGCGACTTCGACGCGGCGGGGCCGGGCAAGATCCGCGACTACTACCGCGTGGAGGACGAGGCCGGCGGCCGCTTCTGGATCTACCGGCAAGGGCTCTATGGCGACGGCGACATGCCGAAATGGTGGCTGCATGGCCTGTTTGGTTGATCCAGGAGCGTGGAGCGAACTCCTCCCCCGCAACGCGGGGGAGGGGGACCGCGAAGTGGTGGAGGGGGCGAGACTGGGCGCCGAGCTTGAACTCGCCCCCTCCGTCACGCTGCGTATCCGCAGCGCGCCACCTCCCCCGTT
>NZ_JBWKPK010000026.1:0-82381 GCF_059418205.1 Caulobacter sp. GW821-FHT09B11
TCCTCCCCCTCTGGGGGAGGTGGCCCGGAGGGCCGGAGGGGGTCTTCGCGGCGCTAGCTATTGGCCCGCGCGATCAGCGCGGTGGTGCTCTGCCCCGCCTTCAGGCCCGCCAGCACCACCCGGCCGCCATTGGCCAGCACCACGTCCGAGCCGACGACAGTCTCGACCGTGTAGTCGGCGCCCTTGACCAGCACGTCGGGCTTGATGGCCTTGATCAGCTCCAGCGGGGTGTCCTCGTCGAACAGGGTGACGAGGTCGACGGCCGACAGCGAAGCCAGCACCGCGGCGCGGGCGTCCTCCTTCTGGACCGGCCGGGTCGGGCCCTTCAGGCGCTGGACCGAGGCGTCGGTGTTGAGGCCCAGCACCAGGCGGTCGCAGGCGGCCTTGGCCTGGGCCAGCAGCGAGACGTGGCCGGGGTGCAGCAGATCAAAGCAGCCGTTGGTGAAGCCCACCTTCAGGCCCCGCGCGCGCCAGCCGGCGACGATCTCCATCACCCGGGCGCGGGCGGCGATCTTCTCCTGGCCGGGATCGCCGTGGGCGCCGGCCAGCACGGCCTTCAGCTCGGCGGCGGTGACGACGTCGGTGCCGAGCTTGGCCACGACCAGGCCGGCGGCGGCGTTGGCCAGGTGGGCGGCGGCGGTCAGGTCCGCCCCGGCGGCCAGCGACAGGGCCAGGGTCGCGGCCACGGTGTCGCCGGCGCCCGAGACGTCGAACACCTCCAGGGCGCTGGCCGGCAGGTGCACGGGCGCGGCGCCGCGCGCCGACAGGGTCATGCCGGCCGCGCCGCGGGTGACGAGGGCGGCGGTCAGGTTGGGGGCGGCGGCCAGGATCGCCTCGCCGGCGGCCTCGGCGGCCTCGTCGTCGGCGCCGGTCACGCCCGTGGCCTCGGCGGCCTCGCGGCGGTTGGGCTTGATCACCGTCGCGCCGTCGTAGCGCGCAAGATCGCGGCTCTTGGGGTCGACGATCACCGGCTTGCCGGCGGCGCGGGCGGCGGCGATGGCGGCCTTCAGGACCTGCGGGGTCAGCACGCCCTTGGCGTAGTCCGACAGCACGACGACGTCGGCGCTCGCCAGGGCCGCCTCGAACGCGGCCAGCACCAGGGCCTGGTCGGCCGGGTGGCGGTCCTCGCGGTCGGCGCGCAGCATCTGGTGCGAGGCGGCGACATAGCGGGTCTTTTCAGTGGTGCGGCGGCTGGGATCGACGGCCAGGGCGCTTTCCAGGCCCGGTTCGCGCTCGACCAGGGCGGCCACCGCCTTGCCGGCGTCGTCGTCGCCGACCAGGCCGGCCAGCACGGCCTTGCCGCCCAGGGCGGCGACGTTGCGGGCGACGTTGCCGGCCCCGCCCAGCATGGTGGTTTCGCGCTCGATGGCGATCACCGCCACCGGGGCCTCGGGCGAAATGCGGTCGACCGATCCGTAGACGAACCGATCGAGCATGACGTCGCCCAGCACCAGCACGGTCTTGCCGGAAAAGGCGTCGGGCAGGCGGGCCAGGGTGTCGTCCATGGAAGCGGGGCTCGTCGGTAGGGAGAAGGCCGCTAATTGGGCGCATCAGGCGACGAGAGCAAGAGGCGGCCAAGATCCTCCCCCTCTGGGGGAGGCGGCCCGAAGGGCCGGAGGGGGGACGTTTTCAGCTTCCGGAGCGTTGGCCTGGTTCGAGCCACTCCCCCCTTCGTCGGCTGCGCCGACACCTCCCCCAGAGGGGGAGGACCTATGCCCTGGGATCCGGATGCAGCAGCACGTCGGCGCTGGGGAAGGCCGCCTTCACCCGGTCCTCGGCGGCGGTCATGATCGCATGGGCCTCCGCCAGGGTCTGGCCGGCGGCCAAGTCCATGTGGCCCTGGACGTGGATGTGCGGGCCGGCGGCGCGGGTGCGCAGCTGGTGCACGCCGCCGATGCGGGGGTCGTCGACCAGCAGGGCCAGGATCGCCTCGCGCTCCTCGACGGGCAGTTCGTGGTCCATCAGCTGATCGGCGGCCTGGCGGAACACCCCGACCGCGCCCCACAGCAGCCAGGCGGCCACCGCCAGGCCGGCGGCGGCGTCCACCCAGGTCCAGCCCAGCAGGGCGACGGCGGCGAGGCCCGCCAGGGTCACGGCGTTGGACGCCAGGTCGGCGGCGTAGTGGGCGTGGTCGCCGGCCACCGCCATCGAGCGGGTCTTGGCCATCACCGCGGCCTGGGCGCGGATCAGGGCCAGGGTCAGGCCGATCGAGACGATCATCACCAGCACGCCCCAGACGCTATGCTCGACCGGCTTGGGGTGCAGCAGGCCGCCGATCGACTCGCGCCCGATCAGAGCCGCCGAGGCGAAGACCAGGCCGCCCTGGATCAGGCTGGAGAAGGCCTCGGCCTTGCCGTGGCCGAAGCGGTGCTCGGCGTCCGGGGGCGCGGCCGCGTAGCGCACGGCGAAGAAGGTGATCAGCGAGGCCACCAGGTCCAGCCCGGAGTCGGCCAGCGAGGCCAGCAGCGCCAGCGAGCCGCTGGCCAGCCAGGCCGCGCCCTTGACCAGGATCAGGATGGCGGCGACGCCTACGGAAAGGGCGGTCACCCGGCGGGTCAGGGCTTCGGCGGAGGCGGGCGACGGGGACGGACTGCTCATGAACCTTCGCGCGGCGGGTCTATCGGGCCTCGACGCCGACCGTCCGCCTCGCGCCCTGGGCCTCGGCGGCCTCCAGCCGCTCGGCCAGCATCGACACGATCGGCTCGATGTGGCTCCACCTTAGCACGTCCGTATAGACTCCGGCTCTCACCCGTTCCTCGCCGTAGAGTTCGTACCACGGCGGCTGGCCGGGGGCGCATATCAGGCTGCGCAGCGGCGCGGGCCGATGCAGGCTCTCCAGGGCGAAGGCCTGGACGCCGACGGCCTGGCTCAGCGAGCGCACGTCCTCGACGATCTCGGGATACTGGTCGGCCAGGGCCATCTTGGCGGCGACCTCGTCGGGAGACAGCGCCAGGCGCAGGTGCTCGGGACCGGCCTCCGCATGGGCCAGCGGACCCATGACCACGGGGTAGTCGAAGACCTGGATCGGATGGCGGGCCAGCACGGCCGCCTCGGCCGCGGCGGCTCGCGCCAGGGCGTGGGTCAGGTCGTGCACCGGATTGTAGTTCTGCCAGGAGTCGGCGACCACGGTGGCCACGCCCTCGCGCACGAACATCGCGCGCAGGTCGTCGGCGATGCGGGCGAACATGCCGACGTCACTGGTCATGATGCTGCGATAGAGGTCGGCGTCATAGGCGATGCCGAACGGGTCGGCGGGGCGGGCGCCCAGTTCGGTCACCAGGGCGCGGCTGGCCTGGATGCGGGCTTCGGAGAGGCCCGAGCGCGATCCCTTGGCGATAATCGAGACGACGGGGCGCGCGCTGGCGACCCAGTTCGCCAAGCGTAGTTCGTGGCCGGGGTGCGCCACGACGAGGGCCGTTTGGGTCGGTATCAAGCGAACTCGATCTCCTTGGACATAGGAACGTGCATCTCCCCGCATCTGGGCGAACGCATGGCCTTGGGTCGGGGATCCGACTCGACGGCCGCGAGCCGCCGCCGACTCCGCATAACCCCGTTATGTGTAATTGACTTTTACGCGCTTCGTATGTCTTTCTCCGGGGCCGCCCCGATTAACTAGACGGTCGGCGAGCGACGTCAAAGAACATCCTATAGTTAAGCTTGAAGTCGCTTAATCTTTTCCCGCGAGTGCGCGCGGGCCCGTAATTTTTTGAATGAACATCGCTGTCCACGAACGTGCTGGCCCTTCGGCCGCCGGGAGGATTGATCGTGAAGACCATCATCAAATGCGGCCTGGTGGCCGCTGCTCTGCTCGTCATGCCGGCCGTCGCGTCGGCTCAGGCCACCCGCACGTGGGTGTCGGGCGTCGGTGACGACGTCAATCCGTGCAGCCGCACGGCTCCTTGCAAAACCTTCGCCGGCGCCATCAGCAAGACGGCCGCGGGCGGCGAGATCAACACGCTGGATCCGGGCGGCTTCGGCACGGTGACGATCACCAAGTCGATCACCATCGGCACCGATCCCAGCATGGGCGGCATCCTGTCGACGAGCACCAACGGCGTGGTCATCAACGCCGCGGCCACCGACGTCATCACGCTGCGCGGCCTGAACATCCAGGGCACGACCAGCGCCAACTCCGGCCTGAACGGCGTGCGGATCCTCAACGCCGGCACGGTCAACATCGTGGACTCGAACATCAGCGGCGTCCGCACCGCCGCCCCGAACGGCAACGGCGTCGTGGTGCTCAACACGGCCAACACCGTCGAGCTGAACCTCGACAACGTCAACATCAGCGAAAGCGGCCTGGTCAATGACGGCGCCGGCGTGCTCGTCATCCCCACCGGCACGGGCTCGGCCAAGGTCTCGATCAGCAACTCGGCGTTCCTCAACAACGTCCGCGGCATCCGGGGCGACAGCAGCGGCACCACCGGCACGATCGACATCGCCGTCAACAACACCCAGGTCGCCAACAGCACCCTGTCGGCCTTCTCGATCGTCTCCGGGGCGTCGTCCGCGGCCACGCTCGTGATTGACGGGTCGTCGGCGACCAGCAACAACTCTGGCATCAATTCCAACGGCGCGGTCGCCATCGTCCGGGTGTCGGGCAGCGTGATCAGCGGCAACACCAGCGGCCTGCTTCCCGTGGCCGGCGGCCAGATCATCTCGTACGGAAACAATGTCTTCGACGGCAACGGCGCATCGAACAACCCGACCTCAACGGTCACCCTGCGCTGACGACGCGGCTTCCGGCGGCTTGGAGCCGGGGTCGAAGCGAGGCTACGTGATCTGCACGGCGCCTCGCTCCGGCAGCAACTATCTGGCCCAGCTGCTGGGTTCGACGGGGGCGCTCGGGCGTCCCCTCGAATACTTCAACGGCCCGGCCCGGCGCCTGCTCGACCACCCTGACTATCCCGACGACCCGGAAGCCCAGCTGCAGGCCATCGTCCAGCTGGGCGCCACCGACAACGGCGTCTACGGCTTCAAGCTGTTCATCACCCAGTTCGAGCAGGTGGCGGCGACGCGTTGGGCGCTGCGGCTGCCGAATCTGTCGTTCGTTCACCTGGAACGACGCGACATCCTGGCCCAGGCGCTGTCCTGGGCCAAAGCCCTGCAGACCGGGCAGTACCGCTCGACCTCGGCCTGCAACGGCGCGCCCTGCTACGACGGCCCGCTGATCGCCAACTGCCTGTCGCTGATCGTCGACGAGCAGGCGCGCTGGCGGGCCTATTTTGCGGTCAACGGCCTGCGGCCGCTGACG
Source organism: Caulobacter sp. GW821-FHT09B11 (assembly GCF_059418205.1). NCBI lineage: Bacteria > Pseudomonadati > Pseudomonadota > Alphaproteobacteria > Caulobacterales > Caulobacteraceae > Caulobacter > Caulobacter sp. GW821-FHT09B11. The sequence continues at coordinate 5,255 of NZ_JBWKPK010000026.1, forward strand.
CTCGCCTACGAGGACGTGGCGCGATCGCCGCAGGAGGGCGTCGACGCCGTCGCCCGGCTGGTGGGCCTCGAGACCGCGCCCCTCATCGATCCCGACCGCATCGACCTGCGCATCCAGCGCGACGCCGACACCGACGCCTGGGGGCGGCGCTTCGTCGAGGAGTACGGCGACCGGGTCACGCCGGTGACCACGAACCTGCGGGTGCTGACGCCGCGGGCTTGAGCATCCCTCGGTGGGCGCCGGCCGCGAAGGCGCCGTGAAACGACAAAGGGGAACGCTCGGGCCGGAGCGTTCCCCTCGTCGTGCGGCGGGCTGGGAGGCGCGCCGCCCGCCGTCGCCCCGGAAGAAGGCGACGGATCTCTTGGGCGAGCTGGTGGGAGCGGACTTTACGCCCGCTCGTGCATCGCTTCCTCGGCCGCCAGCGGCTGGGGCAGGCGGTTGATCATTTCCTTCGGGCAGACCTGCCAGAAGAGATCGCGGACGCGGTCCCAGTCGCGCAGCAGGCTCTCGGCGAAGGCCGAGTCCGTCTCGCGGGCGTGCTCGGCGATCAGCGAGCGCAGCACGCCTTCCCAATAGGGCGAGGCCAGGCGCTGGACGATGATGCTTTCGGGGTTGATGTTGGCCTGGAAGCGGTCGTGCTGGTCGAACACGAAGGCCATGCCGCCGGTCATGCCGGCCCCGAAGTTGCCGCCCGTCGGGCCCAGGATCACCACCTGGCCGCCGGTCATGTACTCGCAGCCGTTGGTCCCGCAGCCCTCGACCACCGTGGTGGCGCCCGAGTTGCGGACGGCGAAGCGCTCGCCGGCCTGGCCCGCCGCGAACAGCCGGCCCGCGGTGGCGCCGAACAGCACGGTGTTGCCCAGCAGGGTGTTGGTCTCCGGCGCCGCCAGGCCGCGCGGCGGCTTGATGACGATCGTCGCGCCCGACAGGCCCTTGCCGACATAGTCGTTGGCCTCGCCGGTCAGCTCGATGCGCAGGCCCTGCACCGCGAAGGCGCCCAGGCTCTGGCCGGCCGAGCCCTTGAGCTGGACGGTCAGGTGGCCGGCGGGCAGGCCCTTCATGCCGAACTTGCGGACGATGTGGCTCGAGGTGCGGGTGCCGATGGTGCGCGCCGTGCTGCGGACCGTGTAGGTCAGCTGCATCTTCTCGCCGCGCTCCAGCAGGGGGGCGGCGTCGCGGACGATCTGGGCGTCCAGCGTGTCCGGCACCGCGTTGCGGCCGACGACCGTGTTGTACGGCTTGTTGGCGCCCGGGTCGGCGCGAACCAGCAGCGGGTTCAGGTCGAGGTCGTCGAGGTGCTCGCCGCCGCGCGACACCTGCGCGAGGAGGTCGGTGCGGCCGACGATTTCCTGCAGGCTCTTGAAGCCCAGGCCGGCCAGGATCTCGCGCACTTCCTCGGCCACGAAGGTGAAGAGGTTGACGACCTTGTCCGGCGTGCCGGTGAACTTGGCGCGCAGCTTCTCGTCCTGGGTGCACACGCCGACGGGGCAGGTGTTGGAGTGGCACTGGCGCACCATGATGCAGCCCATCGCCACCAGCGAAGCGGTGCCGATGCCGAACTCCTCGGCGCCCATCATGGCGGCGATGACGATGTCGCGGCCCGTACGCATGCCGCCGTCGGCCCGCAGGACGACGGAGTGGCGCAGGTTGTTCAGCGTCAGCACCTGGTTGGCTTCCGACAGGCCCATCTCCCACGGACCGCCGGCGTACTTCACCGAGGTCTGGGGCGAGGCGCCCGTGCCGCCGACGCCGCCGGCGACCAGGATCACGTCGGCCTTGGCCTTGGCGACGCCGGCGGCGATGGCGCCGATGCCGGTGGCCGCGACCAGCTTCACCGTGACCCGGGCGATCGGGTTGATCTGCTTCAGGTCGTAGATGAGCTGGGCCAGGTCCTCGATCGAATAGATGTCGTGGTGCGGCGGCGGGCTGATCAGCATCACGCCCGGCGTCGAGTGACGCAGGCGGGCGATCATCTCGGTCACCTTGAAGCCGGGCAGCTGCCCGCCTTCACCGGGCTTGGCGCCCTGGGCGACCTTGATCTCCAGCTCGACGCACTGGTTCAGGTATTCGGCGGTGACGCCGAACCGGCCCGAGGCGACCTGCTTGATGGCGCTGTTGGGGTTGTCGCCGTTGGGCAGGGGCTTGTAGCGGGCAGAGTCCTCGCCGCCCTCGCCCGAGACCGACTTGGCCCCGATGCGGTTCATGGCGATGTTCAGCGCGCCGTGGGCCTCGGGGCTCAGGGCGCCCAGGCTCATGCCCGGGGTGACGAAGCGCTTGCGGATCTCGTTGACGCTCTCGACGTCGTCGGTCGAGATCGGGTTGCGGTCCGAACGCCAGTCCAGGAGGTCGCGCAGCTGGATCGGCTTCTGCGTGCGCAGGCCCGACGACCAGCGGCGATAGAGCTCGTAGTCGCCGGTGTCGCACGCCGTCTGCAGGGTGTGCATCAGGCGGGCTTCGAAGGCGTGGGCCTCGCCCGAGCGGCGCGACTTGTAGAGGCCGCCGACCGGCAGGGTGACGGCCGCCGCCTCCCAGGCCTTGCGGTGCAGCTCGACGGTCTTGCTCTCGATGCCGGCCAGGCCGATGCCCGAGATGCGCGAGGGCATGCCGGGGAAGAACTCGGCGGCCAGGGCGCGCGACAGGCCGACGGCTTCGAAGTTGTAGCCGCCGCGATACGAGGAGATGACGCTGATGCCCATCTTGGAGATGATCTTCAGCAGGCCGCCCTCGATGGACGTCTTGAAGTTGATGCAGACGTCGCGCAGCGACTTGTCGCCCACGAGGCCGCGCTCCAGGCGGTCCTGGAAGCTTTCCTGGGCCAGGTAGGCGTTGACCGCCGTGGCGCCGACGCCGACCAGCACCGCGAAATAGTGGGTGTCGAGGCACTCGGCCGAGCGGACGATCAGCGACACGTACGACCGCAGGCCCTTGCCGACCAGGTGGGCGTGGACGCCGCCGGTGGCCAGGATCATCGGCAGGCCGACGCGGGTGGCGTCGCTGGCCTCGTCGGTCAGGACGATGGCGCCGCAGCCGCGCAGGACGGCGTCCTCGGCCTCGGCGCGGATGCGGTCGAGGTTGGCGCGCAGGGCGTCGCCCGGGCGGGCCTCCTGCGCCGGCAACGGCATGGTGCAGTCGATGACCGCGACGTTCTTCTCACCCAGCAACTCGTGGATGCGGATGTACATGCCGGTGGTCAGCACCGGGCTTTCCAGCACGTAGACGTCCGCCTGCGCGGCGTCCTGGGCCAGGATGTTGCCCAGGTTCTTGAAGCGGGTCTTCAGGCTCATGACGCCGGTCTCCCGCAGGGGGTCGATCGGCGGGTTGGTCACCTGGCTGAAGTTCTGGCGGAAGTAGTGCGACAGCGGACGGTACTTCTCCGACAGCACCGCCAGCGGGGTGTCGTCGCCCATCGAGCCGACGGCTTCCTTGCCGTCCTCGACCATGGGAGCCAGGATCATCTCCAGGTCTTCCAGGCTGAAGCCGGCGGCGGCCTGGCGACGGGTCAGCTCCTCGCGGCCGAACCGGCGCGGTTCGGGACCGGGCGCGATCTCCTTTTCGAGGTCGACCATGTTGCCCAGCCACTCGGTGTAGGGGTGGCGGCCGGCCAGTTCGTCGACGATCTCGTCCTCGCCGTAGAGCTTGCCCTCGGCCAGGTCGATGGCGATCATCCGGCCCGGCGCGATGGCCAGCTTGCGGGTGATGCGGCTTTCCTCGACGCCGCACATGCCGGCTTCCGAGCCCATGATCACCAGACCATCGTCGGTGTAGGCCACGCGCAGCGGGCGCAGGCCCGAGCGGTCCTTGCCGGCCACGACCCAGCGGCCGTCGGTGGCGCACAGGGCGGCCGGACCGTCCCACGGCTCCATCACGGCGTTGCAGTAGGAATAGAGCGCCTTGTGCTCTTCGCTCTGGTTCGGGTTGCTGGCTTCCGGCACCAGCAGGGCCTTGGCCATCGGCGCGTCGCGGCCGGCGCGGACCAGCACCTCGAAGGTGTTGTCCAGGCTGGCCGAGTCCGAACCGCCCGGCTGGATCACCGGCTTCACGTCGTCCCCGAACTCACCGAAGGCGTCGGCCGCCATCTTGATCTCGTGGGACTTCATCCAGTTGATGTTGCCCTTGATCGTGTTGATCTCGCCGTTGTGGGCGAGCATCCGGAAGGGCTGGGCCAGGCGCCACTGCGGGAAGGTGTTGGTCGAGTAGCGCTGGTGGAAGATCGCCACGGCGGCGGCGAAGCGCTCGTCCTTCAGGTCCGGATAGAACTCGTCGATCGACTCGGCCAGGAACATGCCCTTGTAGATCAGCGAGCGGGCCGAGAACGAGCAGATGTAGAAGTCGGTGATGTTCTGGGCGTGCACGCGCTTTTCGATGCGCTTGCGGCACAGGAACAGGGCGCGCTCCAGGGCTTCGCCCTCGAGGCCGGCCGGCGGGGCCAGCATGATCTGCTCGATTTCCGGACGGGTGGCGTTGGCCTTCTCGCCGATCACCGAGGTGTCGACCGGCACCTGGCGCCAGCCGTAGATGTAGAAGCCGAAACGCAGGGCTTCGGCCTCGACGATCGTGCGGCAGGCTTCCTGGGCGCCGAGATCCGTGCGCGGCAGGAACACCTGGCCCACGCCGATCGGGCCGGGACGCAGGGCGTGGCCGGTGCGGCGCACCTGGTCGATGAAGAAGTCCTGCGGAACGCTGACCAGCACGCCGGCGCCGTCGCCGGTCTTGCCGTCGGCGTCCACGGCCCCGCGGTGCCACAGGGCCTTGAGGGCCTTGATCGCCAGCTCGACGACTTCGCGGCGCGGCTTGCCGTCGATGGCGCAGACCAGGCCGACGCCGCAGGCGTCGCGCTCGGTGGTCGGGTCGTAGGCGTGGCCGTCGATGAGGGCCTGGCGGTTCTTCAGATAGAGGTCGATCTGGCTCATGGTCTGATCTCTTTCCTCTTACTCAGCCGCGATCAGGGTCGCGGCCGCCTTGGCCTTCAGGTAGCGGTGCATGGCGGCGGCGGCGTCGCGGCCGTCCTTGATCGCCCACACCACCAGCGAGGCGCCGCGGACGATGTCGCCGGCGGCGAACACGCCGTCGAGATTGGTCATCTGGTGGCGCACGTCCGCCTTGACCGTGCCCCAGCGGGTGGTCTTCAGGTCGGGAGCGCCCCACAGTTCCGGCAGGTTCTCCGGCTCGAAGCCCAGGGCCTTGACCACCAGCTGGGCCGGACGGTCGAAGTCGCCGCCGGGGATCTCTTCGGGGCTGCGGCGGCCCGAGGAGTCAGGCGCGCCCAGGCGCATGCGGATGGCGCGCACGCCGGTCACCGCGTCGGCGTCGCCCGACAGGGCGCGCGGGGCGGCCAGCCACTCGAAGGTGACGCCTTCTTCTTCCGCATTGGCCACTTCGCGCAGCGAGCCGGGCATGTTGGCCTTGTCGCGGCGATAGAGGCAGGTGACCGAGGTCGCGCCCTGGCGGATGGCCGTGCGCACGCAGTCCATGGCGGTGTCGCCGCCGCCGACCACGACCACGTCCTTGCCCTCGGCGTTCAGCTCGCCGCTGTCATAGGCGGGGACGTCGTCGCCCAGGGTCTTCTTGTTGGATGCGATCAGGTAGTCGAGCGCGGGCACCACGCCCTTGTCGCCGCCGCCGGGTACGGTCAGGTCGCGCGCGGCGTAGACGCCGACGGCGATCAGCACTGCGTCGTGCTCGGCGCGCAGGTCTTCCAGGCTGGCGTCCTTGCCGACCTCGAAGCCGAGCTTGAACACCACGCCGCCGTCGGCCAGGCGCTGGGTGCGGCGCTCGACGACGTCCTTCTCCAGCTTGAAGCCGGGGATGCCGTAGATCAGCAGGCCGCCGGGGCGGTCATGACGGTCATAGACGGTGACGGCGTAGCCTTCCTCGCGCAGCTTCTCGGCGGCCGCCAGGCCCGCAGGGCCGGCGCCGACGATGCCGACCGACTGGCCGCGGTCGGCCTTGGCCGCGAGCGGCTTCACCCAGCCGTTCTCCCAGGCCTTGTCGGTCAGGTAGCGTTCGACCGAGCCGATCGTCACGGTGCCGTGACCCGACTGCTCTATGACGCAGTTGCCTTCGCAGAGGCGGTCCTGCGGGCAGATCCGACCGCAGACCTCGGGCATGGAATTGGTGGCCTGCGACAGGGCGTAGGCTTCCTCCAGCCGGCCCTCGGCGGTCATCCGCAGCCAGTCGGGGATGTTGTTGTGCAGGGGGCAGTGGGTTTGGCAGTAGGGCACGCCGCATTGCGAGCAACGCGAGGCCTGCTCGGTCGCTTTGGCGTCGATGAAGTCGGCGTAGATCTCGTGAAAGTCGCCGTTACGCTCTTCCGCCGCCCGCTTTTCAGGCGTGCGACGCGAGACGGTCGTGAATTTCAACATGCGCTCGGCCATGCGCTTCCCTCGCCCCCGATGCCGGGGAAAAATTTGCTTGCGAGGGCCTCATACGGACTCTCCCGGGCAATAAGAATGCGGTGGTCAAATCTTGGGACAAATATATCCGTGATGACGATGGGGTCATTGCGATCGACTCGCATCTATGCCCTCAAATGGTCCACTTTATGGATAAACCCTTTTTTTACCGTGTCGGGCGCACGCCCGTTTCCGCTCGCAAGAGCTTGTTTCACAAGGGAATGACATGCCGGATTGGCTGATTGCGATCGTGCTGGGCCTGATCGAGGGCCTGACGGAGTTCATTCCCGTCTCTTCGACCGGGCACTTGCTGCTGGCGGCCAAGGCCATGATGCTGCCGGCGACCCCGTGGGACACCTTCGTAGTGCTGATCCAGCTGGGCGCCGTGCTGGCGGTGGTCGCCCTCTACTTCCAGCGCCTGTGGGCGGTCGTCGTCGGCCTGCCGACCAGGCCGGAAGCGCGGCGGTTCGCGCTCAGCGTCATCGTCGGCTGCATCCCGGCCTTCGCCGCGGGCCTGGCCCTGCACGGCGTCATCAAGCACTTCTTCGAGAACCCGTTTCTGCCCCAGGTGATCTGCATCTCGCTGATCATCGGCGGGATCCTGCTGCTGATCGTCGACAAGAAGGCCCCGCCGGCCCGCGAGCACGACGGCATGAAGCTCTCTCTGAAGACGGCGTTCTTCATCGGCCTGTTCCAGTGCCTGTCGCTGCTGCCGGGCGTGTCGCGCTCGGGCTCGACCATCGTCGGCTCGATGCTGCTGGGGGTCGAGCGCAAGGCGGCCGCCGAGTTCTCGTTCTTCATGGCCATCCCGATCATGGTCGGTGCCTTCGGCCTGGACCTGATCAAGAGCTACAAGGACATCGACGTCAGCCAGGCGGGGATCATCGCCATCGGCTTCGTGGTCTCGTTCCTGTCGGGCCTGGTGGTGGTGAAGTACATGATCGACTTCATCGGCAAGCGCGGCTTCGCGCCCTTCGCCTGGTGGCGCATCGCCGCCGGGATCGCCGGCCTGGCGTTCATCTACTTCCCGCGGTGACCAAGTTCCCTCTCCCCTTGCGGGAGAGGGTGGCCTCCGAAGGAGGTCGGGTGAGGGGTTGCACGTACAGAAACGCCGCGACAGCTGATCAGCCGTCGCGGCGTTTTGCGTTTGAGAGACCCCTCATCCGTCGGCTGGCGCCGACACCTTCTCCCGCAAGGGGAGAAGGCTTTGAATTTAGAACGCGCCGGCCGGGGTCGGGGCGTACTGGCCGCCCTTGCGGTAGCGGTAGAGGTAGGACGGAACCACGGCCTCGACGGCGGTCGGGACGACGCCCAGGTCCGACAGGCCCTTGGCGCCCGGCGTGACGACGTTGTCGCCGGCCTTCAGCAGGGCAACCTGGTCGGTGGTGATCGGCGGGGCCAGCGGCAGCAGCGAGGCCTGGATGTCGCCCAGCTTGCCCACCACGCCGGCCAGCGGCCAGGGCAGGGGCGCCAGCACGCGGGCGCGGCCGGTCTCGGTCAGCACGAACGCCAGCAGCTCCTTGAAGCTGTAGACGGTGGGGCCGCCCAGCTCGAAGGTCTGGCCCGCCGCGGCCGGCGTGGCGATGATCTTGGCGATCGCCGCGGCGACGTCGCCGACGAACACCGGCTGGAACCTGGTATGGCCGCCGCCGATCAGCGGCAGGGCGGGCGCCAGCGCGGCCAGCTGGCCGAACTTGTTGAAGAACTTGTCCTCGGGGCCGAACACGACCGACGGGCGCACGATGGTGGCGGTCGGGAAGGCGGCGCGGACGGCGGCTTCGCCCTCGGCCTTGGTGCGGGCGTACTTGCTGCCCGATTCGGCGTTCGCGCCGATGGCCGAGACCTGCACCAGGCGCTTGACGCCCGCTGCGGCGGCCTGCTCGGCCACGATCTTGGCGCCCATGGCGTGCAGCGACTGGAACTGCTGGCGGCCGCTTTCCCAAAGCACGCCCACCAGGTTCACGGCCGCCTCGGCGCCGTCCAGCGCGCGGGCCACCGAGGCCTCGTTGCGCACATTGGCCTGGAAGACCTCGATCTGGCCGACATCGCCCAGCATGCGCATGCGATAGGCCAGATTGGGCTGACGCACGGCCACGCGTACGCGATAGCCCGCCTTGGCGAGGGCGCGCACCACTTGGCTTCCTACGAAGCCCGAGCCGCCGAACACCGTGACCAGACCCTGCATCTTCATTCCTCGTCGCTGCGATGAAGGGGGGATTAGACGAGCCTGGGGATGTTCGCAAGAAAAGTGAGAAATGCGATTGACGCCGTCAGAACCTTTGCATAAACGTCCGGCCCTCGCAGCGGCCCAACGGGTTGCGCCGCGGGCCCAGGTGGCGGAATTGGTAGACGCGCTGGCTTCAGGTGCCAGTGACCGAAAGGTCGTGGAGGTTCGAGTCCTCTCCTGGGCACCACCCCTTACCAACCCTCGCAGAGGCGAGGAGCGGGGTGGTTCCAAGCTTTCCATGCAATAGATATTCGGTTCATCTGGCGTGCATCGCCGGCGTCCCACTATAAGGCGTCGGAGCGGCGCCGGTCGCGACGACGCCGACGCGTGGAGACGAAAGACACTTGGCCAGCTTTGTTCATGAAGGCGACCTGCCCGACGGCGTGTTCGCCGGGGCGACGGCGATCGCCATCGATTCGGAAACCATGGGCCTGCGCCTCGGGCGCGATCCGCTGTGCGTGGTGCAGCTGTCGTCCGGCGACGGCGACGCCCACGTGGTGCGCCTGGACCGCTCGACCTATCACGCCCCGAACCTGAAGGCGCTGCTGACCGATCCGGCCGTGCTGAAGCTCTTCCACTTCGGCCGCTTCGACATCGCCATGTTCCTGCTGCATCTGGGCGTCATGACGGCGCCCGTGTACTGCACCAAGATCGCCTCCAAGCTCGCCCGCACCTATACCGACCGCCACGGCCTCAAGGACGTGACGCGCGAGCTGATGGGCGTGGAGCTGTCCAAGGCCCAGCAGAGCTCGGACTGGGGCGCGGCGTCGCTGACCCCCGAGCAGGTGGCCTACGCCGCCTCGGACGTCCTGCACCTGCATGGCCTGCGCGAGCGTTTGAACATCATGCTGGTGCGCGAGGGCCGCATGGCCCTGGCCCAGGCCGCCTTCGACTATCTGCCCCACCGCGCCGCGCTCGACCTGGCCGGTTGGGAAGACGTCGACATCTTCGCGCACGCTTAAGGGAGGCCCGGACGGTGTCGGACGTGGCGATGAGGAGCGGCTTCAAGCGCGATCTGCGGCGCTGGCGCCGGCGCTCGCGTCTGGTCCGCGCCGCGCGCGGCGCCCTGCCCGTCGTCATCCTGGCCCTGATCGGCTCTGCCGCGGGCCAGGTGATCTGGCTGACCGTGACCGCCGCCGAGCGCGCGCCGGAAAAGCCGCAGGCCCAGATCCGCATGCTCAACCCGCGCTTCTACGGCCAGTCGAGCGACGGGCGCGCCTTCCTGATCACCGCCCGCTCGGCGGTTCGCGACGACGCCGACCTCAAGCGCGTGCTGCTGGACGACCCGACCCTGACCCTGGGCATCGACGAGCCCAAGCCCAGCCGGGTGACGTCCAAGAGCGGCGTCTATCGCGAGGACAACCTCAAGCTCGTGCTGCGCGGCGACGTGCGCATGGACGACGGGGGCGGCTATCGCTTCGCGTCGGACGAGGCTTTCGTGGACACCAAGACCGGCGTGATCACCGGTGAATCCGTCCTGCAGGGCGAAGGTCCCACAGGACAGGTGAAATCCAACGCTTATTCCGTATATGACAAGGGCGACCGCATCGTTTTCCGCGGTGGTGTCCGCACGCGCCTCGATCGCGTCGACGGCGGGAAGTAGAGGACGGTGCGACAGATGAGGGCGAGGTCGATGAAACGAGCAATGGCGGTCGCTGGCGTCGCCGCGAGCCTCCTGGGCGGCCTGATGGCCGGCCCGGCCATGGCGCAGAACAATTCCAGCGCGCCGGTCGACATCTCGGCCGACGAGCAGGAGACGATCTCCAGCCAGTGCAAGACCATCTTCCGCGGCGCCGTCGAGGTGCTGCAGGAGACCTCGCGCCTGCGCGCCGCCAAGATGACCCTCTACAATCAGAAGAAGCCCGGCGGCGGCGGCAACGGCTGCGGCAACGTCGACCGCGTCGAGGCCGAGGGCGAGGTCTTCTACGTCACCCCCAAGCAGGTGGTGCGCGGCGATCGGGCGACCTACGACTATTCCTCCGACACCATCGTGGTGACCGGCAACGTGGTGGCCGTCCAGGGCCAGGACGTGGCGCGCGGCGACCGCATGGTGGTCAACACCAAGACCAACGACGTGCGCATGGAGTCCAGCGTCAAGGGCGCCGGCAAGAAGAACCGCGTGCGCGCCGTGGTCTATCCGAGCACGTCGTCGAGCACCTCGGGCGACTCCAAGAAGCCCGCCGCCAAGCCCTGAGGCCGTAAATGCAGTTTCAATCCCTGGGGGGCGGCCCGACCGAGGAAGGTCTCTATGTCGACGGCGTCGGCAAGACCTTCGGCGACCGGCCGGTGGTCAAGAACGTCTCCCTGCGCCTCAAGCGCGGCGAGGTCGTCGGCCTGCTCGGCCCCAACGGCGCGGGCAAGACCACCACCTTCTACATGGTCACCGGCCTGATCGCCGCCGACTATGGCTCGATCTATCTCGACGGCGAGGACATCACGGCCCAGCCGATGTTCCAGCGCGCCCGCCTCGGCGTAGGCTACCTGCCGCAGGAAGCCTCGATCTTCCGCGGCATGACGGTCGAGCAGAACGTCATGGCCGTGGTCGAGATGCGCGAGAAGAACGCGCGCAAGGCCCGCGAGACGGTGACCGGCATCCTGGAAGAGCTGCGGATCACCCATATCCGCAAGTCGCCGGCCGTCGCCCTGTCGGGCGGTGAGCGCCGTCGCGTGGAAATCGCCCGGGCCCTGGCCAGCGAACCGTCGTTCATGCTGCTCGACGAGCCCTTCGCCGGCATCGACCCCCTGGCCATCTCCGACATCCGCGAGGTCGTGAACTACCTCAAGAACCGCGGTATCGGCATCCTGATCACCGACCACAACGTCCGCGAGACGCTGGACATGGTGGACCGGGCCTCGATCATCGCCGCCGGCGAGGTGCTCTTCGAGGGCTCGCCGAAGGAGATCGTCGACAATCCGGAAGTGCGCCGGGTTTACCTGGGCGACAGCTTCGCCGAGCGCGCTTAAGGCCTCGGACACGATTGAGGCGGCGTCGTCTCGCCGCATGGATCTCGAGAAAGGCCTTGTTCTACAAGGCCTTTTTCTTTTTCCGAGGACGGATGGTCGCAGTGGCCCGATATTTGCTGGCGTTCGCGCCCCGTTAACCAGACTGCCCTTTCAATGGCGATCGTAAGTTTCGTTCGATTTGCCAGGAGGGCGCGTTGGCGCTCAGCCCAAGACTCGACATCCGGCAGGGCCAAGGCCTTGTCATCACGCCGCAGCTGCAGCAGGCCATCAAGCTTCTGCAACTGTCGAACATCGAGCTCGACGCCTTCGTAGAGGCCGAGCTCGAGCGTAATCCGCTGCTGCAACGCGACGACAGCGAGCGCGAGGTCGAGCGCGACGGCGAGCCCGAACGGGCCGTCGAGAACCTGGGCATGGAAAACGTGTCGGACGCCGCGGCCAACCGCGAGCTGGACACGCCCGGCGACGACGTCTCCCCCGGCGAGCGCGCCACGGGCGACGGCGAGAGCGCCGAAGCCGAGCACGCCGGCGGCCAGATCGACTGGTCGCGCGCCGGCGGCGGCGGCAGCTTCGAGGGCGACGACAATTTCGAAGGCGCCCTGAACCGTCCCGAGACCCTTTCCGAGCACCTCAACGGCCAGCTGGTCCTGGCCGGCCTGTCGCCGGGCGACGAGGCCATCGCCGCCATCCTGATCGACGCCGTCGACGCGGCCGGCTACCTGCGCGCCGATCTCTGGGAGATCGCCGAGCGCCTGGGCTGCGCGCTGGACCGCGTGGAGCGCGTGCTGAAGGTCGTCCAGGGCTTCGAGCCCTGCGGCGTGGCCGCCCGCGACGTGCGCGAGTGCCTGGAACTGCAGCTGCGCGACGCCAACCGCTACGACCCGGCCATCGCCGCCCTGCTCGACAATCTCGACCTGCTGGCCCGTCGCGACCTTGTTTCGCTGCGCAAGATCTGCGGCGTCGACGACGAGGACCTGCGCGAGATGATCGCCGAGGTCCGCGGCCTGACGCCCCGCCCGGGCGCGGCCTTCCACAGCGATCCGCCCCAGACCCTGGTGCCCGACGTCCACGTCCGCGAGGGCCTGGGCGGCATGTGGCACGTGGAGCTGAACACCGACACCCTGCCGCGTGTGCTGGTCGATCAGCGCTACCACGCCCGCGTCTCCAAGGGCGCGCGCAGCGACCAGGAAAAGACCTTCGTCTCCGACAGCTTCGCCAGCGCCAACTGGCTGGTCAAAAGCCTCGACCAGCGGGCCAAGACCATCCTCAAGGTGGCCAGCGAGATCGTGCGCCAGCAGGACGGCTTCCTGGCCTACGGCGTCGAGCACCTGCGGCCGCTGAACCTGAAGACCGTCGCCGACGCCATCGGCATGCACGAGAGCACGGTCAGCCGCGTCACCTCCAACAAGTACGTCGCCACCCCGCGCGGGGTGTTCGAGCTGAAGTTCTTCTTCACCTCGGCCATCCAGTCGTCGGAAGGCGGCGAGGCCCACTCGGCCGCCAGTGTCCGCCACAAGATCAAGGGCCTAGTCGAGGCCGAACGGCGCGAGGCCGACGTCCATTCCGACGACCGCATCGTCGAGATCCTGAAGGCCGCCGGCGTCGACATCGCCCGCCGCACCGTGGCTAAGTACCGCGAGGCCATGCGCATCCCCTCGTCGGTCGAGCGCCGCCGGCTGATCAAGGAAGCCTGCTGAGTCCTGCGACGCCCCTGCGACGCGACGTCGCACCCTGTTTCTCTCGTCCCGTGACGCTTTCGGGCAAGCGGTCCGGCCGCTTCCCGCGTTATAGGGAAGGGTGAAACAGGACCGCGCATGAGCCAGGAGAAACTGTCCGACGTGATCGAGGGGTTCGGCGACGACCCCCGACCCGTATTGACCGTCGGCCAGATGCTGGACGCCTTCGACAGCCGGGCCTTCGGGGCGACGCTCCTGGTGTTCGGCCTGCTCAACTGCCTGCCCCTGCCGCCGGGATCGTCCACCCTGCTGTCGCTGCCGATCCTGCTGCTGGCGCCGCAGATCGCCCTGGGCGCCAATGCGCCGTGGCTGCCCGAGGGGCTGTCCGAGAGGCCGCTGAAGCGCGACGACCTCAGGGGCCTGTTCCGCAAGATCACGCCCGTCCTGCGCCGGCTGGAAGTGGTGACGCGGCCAAGGCTGGGCTTCCTGTTCGCGGCCGGCGGCGAGCGGCTGATCGGCGTGGTCTGCACCCTGCTGGCCCTGGTGCTGATCCTGCCCATCCCGCTGGGCAACCTGGCGCCGGGCGCGACCGTGGCCGTTCTTGCGCTGGCCCTGCTGCAGCGCGACGGCCTGCTGGCCCTGCTCGGCTATCTGATGGCGCTGGGCAGCACGGCCCTGCTTTTCGTCAGTGCAGGGGTCGTGACGGCCGCCGTCAAGAAGCTGATCGGGGTCTTTTCGGGACTCTTCTGAGGCCGTTTTGCTCCCGCTTGACACCGCCCCCGGACGGGCGCGTTGATAGGGCATGCAAGTCCAAATCTCCGGCAAGCATGTCGACGTTGGTGAGGCTCTGCGAGCGCGAGTCGCCGACGAAATCACCCTGAGCATCGGTAAGTATTTCGACCGCGGCGGTGACGCCGACGTCGTGATCAGCAAGGAGGGTTACGCCTTCCGCGTCGATTGCTCGGTCAAGCTGGCTTCGGGCCAGCAGCTTCTGAGCCACGGCTCCGGCGGCGACGCCCACATGGCGTTCGATCAGGCCCTGGCCAAGATCGAGACGCGGATAAGGCGGTACAAGCAGCGGCTAAAGAGCCACTCGATCGCCGCCACCGCCAAGCAGGCCGAGAACGCGGCCTTCTACGTACTGCGCGCTCCCGATGGCGAGGAGAGCGGCGACCAGGACGATTGGGCCACGGAGGAAGCCCACCCCGCCGGCGCGCCGTCGGCCATGGTCATCGCCGAAACCCAGGCCGCCCTCAAGACGATGACCGTTTCGATGGCTGTCATGGAACTGGACTTGACCGAGTCCCAGGCAATCGTGTTTAGGAACGCCGCCCATGGCGGATTGTCGGTGGTCTACCGCCGGCCGGACGGAAATATCGGCTGGATCGACCCCGAGCGCACCAAGCCGCTGAACGGAAACGGCTCGACCCTGAGCTAGCTGGAGCCTAAGCGGTCCCGGCGCGTTTCCGGGACCGCGGCGGCCGTGTTTTCGGCGGCCGGCATAGAGCGAGCTAGTTGAAGTCCATGATGATCGGCGATCTTCTTGACCCGGGGGCCGTGACCCTTCGCGTCAGCGCCAAGGACAAGCGCCAGGTGCTCGGCGTCATCGCCGATGTCGCCGGCCGCGTGCTGGGCGTCGATTCCGACCTTGCGCTGGATGGTCTGATCGAGCGCGAGGCCGCCGGCTCCACCGGCGTCGGCCAGGGCGTGGCCCTGCCGCACGCCCGCGTGCCTGGCCTGGACCGCGTCCGCGCCGTGTTCGTCCGCCTGGAAACCCCCGTCGCCTTCGACGCGCTGGACGACAAGCCGGTCGACCTGTTCCTGGCCCTGTTCGCCCCGCCCGAGGCCAACACCCAGCACCTGCGCGCCCTGGCCCGCGTCTCGCGCATGCTGCGCCAGCCCGACCTGCGCGAACAGCTTCGCCAGGCCCGCTCGGCCGACGCCGTGCACGTGTTGCTGGCCCGCGAGACAGCGACCCCGACGGCGGCTTAGCTTCCTTCTCCCCCTGCGGGAGAAGGTGTCGGCGTTAGCCGACGGATGAGGGGTCTCTCAAAAATCCGATACCGCACCTAGCCTGCCCGGCGTCGCGGCTTGGAGGGCTTTCGACCCCTCACCCGACCCTGCTCCGCAGGGCCACCCTCTCCCGCAAGGGGAGAGGGGATCACCTGGCGAAGATGCTCCGCGTCAGGCACGAGAACACCAGCCGGCCGGCCTCGTCGAGCAGGTCCTGCTGGGCGATGATGATGCCCTTGCCCTCGCCGACCGGGTCCTTGCCCATCACCGTCATGCGGCCGCGCAACAGCTCGCCCGCCGGCGGATTGCGCAGCCAGCGCAGGGCGTCGACGCCCACCCGCTTGGTCTGCGGCCAATCGGCGGTGGCCTCGCTGTCGAGCCGGCTCCAGATGGCGAAGACCATGGCGTCGGGCGCGCCCAGCGACAGGTCCCAGCCCGGCTGGAACGCGGCGATGAAGGTCGCCAGGGCCCGCTCGTCCACCACCGTGGTTCCCAGGGTCACGACCTGGCCGATCTCGATGTCGTCGAAGGAAGCGGGCATGAATTCCCCTGGTTCGAAGCGTTCCCCGACCTGACCACGGCGGCTTGACGGTTGTCGAGAGCGCGCGCACGGGCCATGTGTCTTCGCGAGTTTTCTTTGCAAGGTCGCCGATGCTGTTGCGCCGTCTGTTCGCCGCCGTCCTGGCCCCCCTGGCCCTCTTCGCCGCCGTCGCGGGTCCCGCCCGCGCCGAGGTGGTCAAGACCGGCCACCTGGAAGTCGAACTGGTCTCCCAGGAAGCCGCGGCCGTGCCGGGCTCGACGGTGTTCGTGGCCCTGCGCCAGAAGATCCAGACCCACTGGCACACCTACTGGCGCAATCCGGGCGACGCCGGCGACGCCACCAAGATCGTCTGGACCCTGCCGGCCGGCTGGACCGCCGGCGACATCGTCTGGCCGACCCCGGAACGGGTGCGGGTCGGGCCGCTGCAGGACTACGCCTACAACGGCGAGGTGCTGCTGCCGGTGCCGATCACCGTGCCGGCCTCGGCCAAGCCGGGCCAGACGGTCACCCTGAAGGCCGCCGCGGCCTTCCTGGTCTGCGAAGAGATCTGCGTTCCCGAGGACGCGGTGGTCACCCTGACGCTGCCGGTGGTCGCCGGCCCGGCCAAGCCGGACCCGAAGTGGGGCGAGGTTGTCGCGACCGTGCTGGCCAAGGCCCCGAAGCCCGCCGGTCTCAAGGCCGTGTGGACTCGCGACGGCCAGGCCGTGAAGCTGTCGGTCACTGGCGCGGCCCTGAAGGGCGGCGACTTCGCTGACGCCTATTTCTTTCCCTATTCCGGCCAGGTCATCGACCACGCCGCGCCCCAGGCCATCGAGCGCGGGCCCGAGGGGCTGACCCTGACCCTGACGCCGGGCTTCGCCTTCGGCCCCGAGGCGACCGAGCCGGTGAAGGAACTGGTCGGCGTCGTGGCCACCAAGGGCGGCTCGTACGAGGTCACCGCCGTCGAGGGAGCGCTCCTTCCGGGCTCTGTAGGGCTAGGCTCCCTGCCCGCGGCCGGCGCCGGTTCGACCGGCGGGTCTTCGCAGTCGGGCGGCGATGCCGCCGTTTCCGGCCTCGCGGGCGGCCTGCCGGTCGCCCTGCTGTTCGCCTTTCTCGGCGGCCTGATCCTCAACCTGATGCCCTGCGTCTTCCCGGTGCTGTCGATGAAGGCCGCCAGCCTGGCCGCCCACGCCCACGACGCCGGCAAGACCCGCGTCCAGGGCCTGGCCTTCCTGGCCGGCGTGGTGGCGACCTTCCTGGCGCTGGCCGGCCTGCTGATCGCCGTCCGCGCCGGCGGCGAGGCGGTGGGCTGGGGCTTCCAGCTGCAATCGCCGGCCGTGGTGGCGGTGCTGGCTCTCTTGATGCTGCTGGTGGCCCTGAACCTGTCGGGCGTGTTTGAGGTCGGCGCCGCCGCGCAAGGGGCGGCCGGCCGTGTCTCGGGCGGTTCGGGCCTGGCCGGAGCCTTCCTGACCGGGGCCCTGGCGGTGATCGTCGCCGCCCCCTGCACCGCGCCGTTCATGGCGGGCGCGCTCGGTTTCGCCCTGACCCAGCCGCCGGCCTTCGCCCTGCTGGTGTTCCTGGCCTTGTCGCTGGGCTTCGCCGCGCCCTTCGTGATCCTGGCCTTCGCCCCTGGCCTGCTGCGCAGGCTGCCCCGGCCCGGTCCGTGGATGGACGTGCTCAAGCACGCCCTGGCCTTCCCGATGTACGGCGCGGCCGCCTGGCTGGTCTGGGTGTTCAGCCAGCAGGCCGGCGGGATCGCCCTGGCCCTGCTGCTGGCCGCCGCCGTGCTGGTCGCCTTCGCCGCCTGGGCCTATGGCCTGGGCGAGACCCGCCGCTTCGCCGGCAAGACCCCGCTGGTGGCCTTCGGCTTCGCCCTGGCGGGCCTGGCCGGCGGGATCGCCCTGACGGTCGCCGCCGCGCGCGTCCCGGCTCCGGCCGCCGCCTCGGGTTCGCAGGTCGCCGAACAGGCCGGCCCGGGCCTCTCGTCCGAGCCCTGGAGCCCCGAGCGCGTCGCCGCCCTGCAAGCCGAGGGCAAGGTGGTGATGGTCGACTTCACCGCCGACTGGTGCGTGACCTGCAAGGTCAACGAGAGGACCGCCCTGTCGGGTGCGCGGCTGGCCGAGGCCTTCAAGGCCCAGAACGCCGTCCTGCTGAAGGCCGACTGGACCAAGCGCGACGCCACGATCGCCAAGGCCCTGGCCGAGCAGGGCCGCGCCGGCGTGCCGCTCTATCTGGTCTATCCCAAGGGCGGCGGCGCGCCCGCCATCCTGCCCCAGCTGCTGACCGAGGGCATGGTCATCGAGGCGGTGGAAAAGGCGGCCAAGGGCTGAATTCTTGTTCTCCCGTCCGTTGTGGCGGGAATGGGAAGAGGGGGAGGCCCCAGAGACCTGGCGGGCTCTAGCGACCGTGCAAGGCCTCGCGGATCACGCGCGGCGCGCGGACCAGCGAAACCAGCAAGTTCACCGCATAGACCCCGGTGAGCAGGTAGGCGCCGTTGTAGGTGATGTCGTCGTCGACCGATCCGGCCTTGACGGCGATCAGGGTGAAGACCGCTGCCAACAGCAGGCAGGTCAGGAACAGGTGCAGGCAGCTCAGCCGATAGCGCAGCACCCGACCGTCCAGCCCGTGCTCGGTCCAGAAGCGGCCCTCGTTATAGGGCGCCAGGGCCTTCCAGCTTCTCCGGTTGCGCCAGAACGGCGTGCTGAAGGTCACCACGCCGGCGTCGATCCGCCGGGCCGGCTTTTCCTGCCGTTCGAGCATGGCGCTCACCCGGTCGAGCGCGCCCCCGTAGGAGGCCGCTGGGTCCAGCGGGATCGAACCGCGCAGGGTCCACAGGAAGTCGAGCATGGCCTAGCCGTACGACCGAAGGTCAAGCTGGGCAATGGCCCGCGAGGTCGATCCGGCCTCTACTTCTTCTTGTCGCCGCCCCAGGGCAGCCGCGCCCTCACGTCGTCGATCGGCGTGCGGGTGGTCGTCACCGGCGGCGGCGCGGCGATCACCGGCCGGGGCAGGGGATAGGCCCGCCAGCCGGTCTGGATCAGCGCCTCGAAACCCTGGCAGCGCGGCATGATCCGCACCGCGCCGGTCTTGGGCCGTGCGAAGGGCGGCGGCTGGCGCACGTCCTGGCGGCGCGGGTCGATGAACATCCAGTCGCCGGGCAGGGCGTAGCCCCGCTCGCCGCCGGTCTTGACGGCCTGGTAGGCGAGGTTGGCCTGGAAGGGCTTCACCCCGTACTTCAGCATGGCGCGCAGGAAGATGGCGTCGGCCTCGGCCCGCTTGCCCGGCTCGCCCACCGCATAGAGCCAGTCGTGGACGATGGCGGCGCGCGCCGTCGGCCCCTGCGGGTCGATGAAGCCCTGGCCGTACCAGGGCACGCTGGCGAAGTCGGTGACGTACCAGCGCGGCACGACGATCACCTTGCCGGTCTCGACGTCGCAATAGGGGAACTCGGCCTCCAGGGTGAAGAGCTTGCGCCCCTCCTTGGCCTGGTTGAACAGCATGATCGGCTGCGGCGTCAGCGAGCTGGGCGGGGTCGGCGCCACCACCGGCACGAAGACGGTCGTCTCCTTGGTCGTCGTGCAGGCGGCCAGGGCGAGGCCTGCAGCGAGGGCGGCGACGATGGAAAGCTTGGAGCGGAGCGTCATGATCGTGGCGTTCGGGGAGAAACGGGGCGAGCGATGCCGTCTTCTGGCGGCCGAAATGCGGCGGATCAAGCGGTCATGGCCAAGCTTGACCGCTCGCGACAAAAGATTGCGCGTCCGGTGCGCTGTTCCACCACAGGGCGATCCGTGAGAATGTCTCGCAAAGCCGACTGTCGCCCCTCGGAGATTTCCCCATGATCACCCGTCGCCTGATCGTCGCCAGCGCCCCGCTGGTCGTGCTCGTCCCCGGCCTAGCTCTGGCAGCGCCGGCCCCGAGCTTCACCGCCAAGGACATCGACGGCAAGACCCGCTCACTGTCGGAATTCAAGGGCAAGACCGTCGTGCTCGAATGGGTCAACGAGGGCTGCCCCTACGTGAAGAAGCACTATTCCGGGAACATGCAGGGCCTGCAGCAGGCCGCCACGGCCGACGGCGTGGTCTGGCTCAGCGTCGCCTCCTCGGCTCCCGGCAAGCAGGGCTATTTCGCCGACGGCGCCCAGGCCCGGACCTGGATCAAGGCCAAGGGCGCCAAGCCGACGACCCTGCTGCTCGACTCCGAGGGCGCGGTCGCCACCGCCTACAAGGCCAAGACCACCCCGCACATGTTCGTCATCGATCCGGCCGGCCAGGTCGTCTACCAGGGCGCCATCGACGACAAGCCCAGCAACAAGGTCGAGGACATCGCCGGCGCCAAGAACTACGTCGCCGCCGCCCTCGCCGACCTCAAGGCCGGCCGCAAGGTCGCCGTGCCGTCCAGCCAGCCCTATGGCTGCGCGGTGAAGTACAAGGACGCCTGAACGGGAAACCTCTCCCTCTGGGAGAGGTGGAATTAAGCCGCCGGCTGCGGCGGCGCGGTGATGACCTCGACGTTGTCGTTCAGCAGATAGACCATGTCGCGCAGGGCCAGGTCCTGCTCCTTGACGGTCTTGGCCGCCGACATGGCCGAGAGCTTCTCGGGCAGGTCCTGGCTGATGCCGCGCAGGATGCATTTGAGGTCGTCGACCGCGCCGCGCTCCTTCAGGGTCACGTGGCCTTTCATGTCCAGCGCTGACAGCGCCTCGATCTCGGCCTTGAAGGCGGTGAAGCCGGAGAGCGGGACGGCGCTCGCCGCCGCGTCCTTCGGCAGGCCCTGGCGATAGGCCTCGGTCTGGCCCTTCAGCGCGCCGGCCCTTTTGACGATGTCGGCGAACAGCGGCTCGCCCGCCACCGATGCGGGGGGCTGGCCCTGTTGGACGACCGCTGGAGCCTGGTCGACGGGCGCCGCCGAACCGGTCGAAGCCAGCCACAACATGGCGGAAAAGGCGATCGCGTCGCAGGACATCATGCGCTCCAGGCGAAAAACGTCATTGGTCTTCATGACGCCGAGACTGACCTTTGGTAAGCCCGCTCCCGTAAACACCGTTTTACCACATATGGAGTTGCCCGTGGCCGACCTCGACGCTGCCTGGACCCGCCTGGAAACCGCCGCCAAGGTCGCCGGGGAGAAGCGCATCGTCGAGTTCTTCGACGCCGAGCCGCAGCGCCTCGATACCCTGACCCTCGACGTCGCCGGCCTGCATCTGGACCTCTCCAAGCAGGCCTGGGACGAAGCCGGCCTGGAAGCCGCGCTCGACCTGGCCCACGCCGCCGACGTCGAAGGCGCCCGCGCCCGCATGCTGGGCGGCGAGGCGATCAACAGCTCCGAAGGCCGCGCCGTGCTGCACGTGGCCCTGCGGGCCAAGGCCGACGCCGACATCAAGGCCCAGGGCGTGCCGGTGATGGCCGATGTCGAGGCCGTCCGGACCCGGATGAAGGCCTTCGCCGACGCCGTGCGCTCGGGCGCGATCAAGGGCGCCACCGGCAAGCCGTTCAAGGCGATCCTGCACATCGGCATCGGCGGCAGCGACCTTGGTCCCCGCTTGCTGTGGGACGCCCTGCGCCCGGTGAAGCCGGAGATCGACCTGCGCTTCGTGGCCAATGTGGACGGCGCCGAGTTCCTGCTGACCACGGCCGATCTCGATCCGGAAGAGACCCTGGTGGTGGTGGTCTCCAAGACCTTCACCACCCAGGAGACCATGTCCAACGCCGCCGCGGCCCGCGCCTGGCTGGTCGAGGCCGTGGGCGAGCAGGGCGCCAACGCCCACCTGGCCGCCGTCTCGACCGCGCTCGACAAGACCTCGGCCTTCGGCGTGGCGGACGAGCGGGTGTTCGGCTTCTGGGACTGGGTCGGCGGCCGCTATTCGCTGTGGTCGGCGGTCAGCCTGTCGGTGGCCGTCGCCGCCGGCTGGGACGTGTTCCAGGGCTTCCTCGACGGCGCCGCCGAGATGGACGCCCACTTCGCCAGCGCGCCGCTTGAGAAGAACGCCCCGGTGCTGGTGGCCCTGGCCCAGATCTTCAACCGCAACGGCCTGGACCGCCGCGCCCGCTCGGTCGTGCCGTACTCGCACCGCCTGCGCCGCCTCGCCTCGTTCCTCCAGCAGCTGGAGATGGAGAGCAACGGCAAGTCGGTCGGCCCCAACGGCCAGCCCGCCGCGCGCGGCACGGCCACCGTGGTGTTCGGCGACGAGGGCACCAACGTCCAGCACGCCTATTTCCAGTGCATGCACCAGGGCACCGACATCACCCCGATGGAACTGATCGGCCTGGCCAAGTCAGATGAAGGTCCGGCCGGCATGCACGAGAAGCTGCTGTCGAACCTGCTGGCCCAGGCCGAGGCGTTCATGGTCGGCCGCACCACCGAGGACGTGGTCGCCGAGCTGCAGGCCAAGGGCGTCTCGGAAGCCGAGATCGCGACCCTCGCTCCCCAGCGCACCTTCGCGGGCAATCGCCCCTCGACCCTGGTGCTGCTGGACCGCCTGACGCCCCAGACCTTCGGCGCCCTGATCGCCCTCTATGAGCACAAGACCTTCGTCGAGGGCGTGATCTGGGGAATCAACAGCTTCGACCAGTGGGGCGTCGAGCTGGGCAAGGTGATGGCCGGCCGCATCCTGCCGGAACTGGAAGCCGGCGCCGTGGGCGACCACGACGCCTCGACCAGCGCCCTGATCCAGCGGCTGAAGAAGTAGGGTCCTGATCCTTCTCCCCCTGCGGGAGAAGGTGTCGGCGAAAGCCGACGGATGAGGGGTATCTCAGACGCCAAACGCCGCGACAGCTGACCAGCCGTCGCGGCGTTTCTGTTCGTACGACCCCTCACCCGACCTCCTTCGGAGGCCACCCTCTCCCACAAGGGGAGAGGGGCCTCAGAACGTCTTGCGCACCCGCAGCTGCACGAAGGTGCGTGGATCGATGTCGCGGACCTCGACATAGTCCACCGTGCGCGGGCTGCGGCTGGCGTAGACCGTGCGGGTGACGACGAAGTCGTCCCAGAGGTTCAGCTGGGCGCGGATGGCCAGGGTCGGGGTCGGCTTGTACTCGGCGAAGGCCTCGTAATAGTTCGTGCCGCGCCACTTGCTGGTCTGGTCGGGACCGTAGGTGCCCTGGCCCAGCAGCGGCAGCCAGTTGACGCCCCACTGGGTCTTCCAGCTGACGATGTCCTGCTCGAAGCCGATATTGGCCTGGGTCGGGCGCACCTGCGAGATCGGCCGTTCCTTGCCCGTGGTCGGGTCGGTGACCTTGGTCTGGTTCCAGTCGTTCTTGAAGGTGAAGCGGCCGCCCTTGATCCCCAGCTTGTCGGTCGGGACCACGATGTTGAGCGCCAGCTTGTCCAGCGTGCCGTCGCCGATGTTGCCGGTCGCCGACAGGCCGCCGGGCAGGGGCAGGCGGTCGATGACGCCGACGATCTCGTCGTGGCGCAGGGTCAGGGCGACAACGCCCTGGCCCCAGAACCGACGCTCGTAGGTCAGTTCCGAGATCCAGCGCTGCTCGGGCACGAGGTTGACGTTGCCGGCATAGACGTTGCCGTCGCCGAACTCGGCCGAGGCGGCGAAATCGCCGAAGTCCAACTGGCCCAGCTCGCGCTCGAAGCGGAAGCGGACCTGGTGGCCGGCCTTAGGCGTCCAGGTCGCCTGGAAGCGGGGCTTGGCGTAGAAGAAGCTCTCTTCCTGGTCGGCGTCGCCCGACTGGCTGATGGTCGAGGTCTCCAGCCGCAGGCCGCCCTCCAGGGTCAGCTTGGGGCTGACTCGCCAGGTGCCCTTGGTGAACAGCTCGCCGCGCAGTTCCTCGACCTTGACCGAGGCCGAGGGCAGGAAGATCGGCGCCCCGCCCACCGAATAGGCCTGGTCGACGTCGAGCATGTTGTAGGCGACCTCGCCGCCGGCCTCGATCGTCAGGCCGGCCGAGCGCTCGTGGCGGACCAGGGCGCGCAGGATCGATTCCTGGGTCTTGCCCTCGGCCGTGAAGCGCTCCTGGTCGCCGGCCACGCCGCCGACGGTCTGGCCGTAGGTCGCCACCTCGTCATAGCTGCTGAACTCGTGGATCGCCCGGGTCTCCAGCGACCAGCGCGGGGCCAGGGGGCGGGTGTAGGTCAGGCCCAGCTCGCCCGACTTGTTGTCTTCCTCGTAGGCGCTGCGGCGGAAGGCGGTGGCCGAGGCGGTCTCCTGCCATTCGTCCCAGTTGCTGATGCCGTACTTGGCCGTCGCCTCCAGCTTGCCGCCGGCGACCGGGCCCGAGAAGTTGCCGCGGATGCCGGTGCTGCCGCCGTAGCCGTCGTTGAGGTAGCTCTCGTCGCGCAGCAGGGCGCCCGAGGCGCTTTTGCGGGTCAGGCGGCCGGCGCCGTTGGAGTCGCTGGAGCTGATGCCGTCCGACAGGGTCACGCCCCAGCTCTTCTCGCCGTCGCGGGCGGTGAACTGGTAGGAGCCGCCGTAGAGGTCCTTGCCGCCGTCGAATATGGCGGCGTTGTAGGTCAGCACCGACTGGCGGCTGACGCCCTTCTTCAGGATCACGTTGGCGACGACGCCGTAGCCCTGCATGTCGATGCCGGGCGCGCCGCCGCGGATCAGCTCGATGCGCTCGACCTGGTTGGCCGGGGTGCGCGACAGCACGTTCGAGCCGGTGTCGTTCTTCGAGGCCGGGCGGTTGTTGTTGATCAGGATGTTGCCGACCGAGCCCTCGAAGCCGCGCGTGCCGGCCCCGTCGTTGACCACGAAGCCGGGCAGGCGGTCGACCATGTCCAGGGCGGTGTTGGGCTGCAGAGTGGCGAAGAAGTCCGGGGTGAACACCAGCACGCCCTTCTGGGCTGCGTCGTCCATCGGCGCCTGGCTGGTCGGGCCGGTCGGAACCGGGGCCTGGGCGGCCTGCGCGCTATCTGCGGCCTGGGCGGCGCCGGCGGCCCCGGCGGCAATGCACAGCGCCAGGGCGGCCCCGGCGAACAACACGGACTTGGACATCTGACTTCCCCTCAATCCCGGGGAAGGTCTTGCCGCGCGAGAGCGCCGATCTCAAATTAAACGGCTGAAATGTGGATTAAATATAGGAAATCATTACGGGAAGTTCAGGATGGGGATTGTTCTTCAACTCCCGTCATTCCCGCCCTTGTGGCGGGAACCCCTGGTTCCGTTCGCACGTGAAGTGCAAGCGACGTGCTCGGCACGTCGCCCCATTCGCCCTTGCGGCTGACAGAGGGGTTCCCGCCACAAGGGCGGGAATGACGGGATGTAGAGTTGGCCCAACACCCTACCGCGTCTTGTAGAGCTCCGCCTCGATGATCCCCAGCGCGCCGCCGGCCTTGACCTTCTCGGCGCCGGTGTCGAAGCCGGCCTTGGCGCCGGTGATCTCGACGATCTTGCCGAAGCCGTCGCGGTCGGCCGTGGCGCCGGTCAGGGCGATGCGCAGGCGCGAACCCTTCACCGGCTTCAGGGGCAGGGTGACGTAGCCCAGGCTCTTGGGCGCTTCGCCCTCATAGACCACCTGGCCGTCCATGGTGATTCGCAGCGGATAGGAGCGCAGGCGCCAGCCGATCAGCTTCAGCACCACCTCGTCGGCGACCTGGGGCTTGCCGAGGTCGTACTCGATCCAGGCGTTCTCCAGCTTGCCGTCGCTGGCCCAGTGGGTGGTCTCGTCGTCGTCGGTGGTCGCCCCGGCGGTCTCCGCGTTCGAGCCGGCCAGGATCTTCACCGGCTTGAGGGTGTCGCGGCGAATCTTGAACGCCGGCGTGGCCGGGGTCGGGCCGCGCGCCAGGCTGACGGGCGGCAGCGCTGCTTCGGCAGGCCCGGCGACGGCGTCCAGCGTGATGGTCGCCGGCTTAAGCCCCTCGGCGGTGGCGGTCACCGTCACCTTGCCGGCCGACAGGGTCGAGCGCAGGGCCACGCGGTTGACGCCGCCCTCGACCGGCAGGGTTTTGGCCAGGATGTAGTTGTCGTCCTTGCGGTTGGCGCCGGCATATTGGGTGACGGCGTCCACGCCCGCCGGGCCCTTGGTCACCGGCTCGCCCGAGGCCGAGACCGGGGTGTCGGTCGGCTTGGCCGTGGTCCTGGAGTCGCCCTGGGCGATGCCGCCGCGCCATTCGGCCGGGCCGGCCACGTCAAAGGCGACCATGTCGAGCGCCGTCGGCACGCGGCGGCCTTCGCTGTCCACCGCCTCGACATCGACCAGCGCCACGTCGGCCGCGTCGGCCTTCCAGCCGCCGGGGCCGGTGCGCGGCGTCAGGCGCAGGGCGACCGCAGGCCCTGTGGTGACCCGCTCGTCGCGGACGACCTCCTTGCCCTTGGCGTCGCGGGCGATGGCCGTCAGCGTTCCGGGCGCATAGGCCACGCCCTTGAAGGTGAAGAGGAAGCCGTCCGACTTCGCGCCCTTGCCCAGCGACTTGCCGTTCAGCACCAGCTCGACGCTGTCGGCGCTGGACACCACGGTGACGTCCTTCACGACGCCCGGCGCGTAGTTCCAGTGGCCGACCAGGTGGGCGCGGGGCTTTTCGACATCGACCCAGCCGTCCCACATCACCTGGTGGGTGAAGAAGCCCTCCTTGGGGATGCGCATGGCGTCCACCTCGCCGCTGCGGCGATAGTTGTTGTCGCCGCGGAAGTGGGTGTTGCTGTCGGAGAAGATGATGTTGACCCCGCCCGAGCTGACCCGCTCGCCGCCGCCGGGCCGCTCGCGCCAGTAGTCGAACCAGCGGCGCACGGTCTCGGCGACCATGCTGTCCTGGTTGCGGTTGTAGTCGGGGCTGTCGGCGTGGAACGGCGGGGTGAAGGCGTCCTGGAACTTCCGGGCGGACTCGTCGCGGGAATATTCCATCGCCCACATCGGCTTGCCGGCGCTCTTGTTGATGTAGAGCATCTCGCCGCCGTACTCGGCGACCTTGCTGTCCAGCATCTCGCGCGAGCCGATGGCCCGGCCGCCGTGCGGGTCGAACTGGTCGCGCACCGCCTTCAGCTGCGCCATGTGGTCTTCGCTGATGTTCTCGTTGCCGCCCTCATAGAAGACGATCGAGGGGTTGTTGCGGAAGGCGATGATCGCATCGCGCATGGCCTCGACGCGCTGGTCCCAGCGGCGGCCGGTGACGTCGCTCTCGGCGTCGCCGGCCGGCATGGCCTGCAGCAGGCCGACGCGGTCCGACGACTCCACGTCCTGGCGGGCCGGGGCGATGTGCATCCAGCGCACCAGGTTGCCGCCGCTCTCGACCATCAGGCCGTTGGAGAGGTCGCTGATCCACGGTGGGATGTCGGCGCCCAGCGCCGGCCACTCGTTGCTGGTGCGCTGGGCGTAGCCGTGCACCTGGATGGCGCGGTCGTTGAGGAAGACGGTTCCGTTCCTGAAGTCCGTCTTGCGGAAGCCTGTGCGGGTGAGGGCGCTGTCGACCACCTTACCGTCCTCCACCAGCTCGGTGGTCACCGCGTAGAGATAGCCGTAGCCCCAGCTCCAGAAGTGCAGGTCGGAGAGGCGCTTGCTGGCCGAGACGGTCTTGGTTTCGCCTGGCGCGATGGTCACGGCCGGGGCGGTGAAGGCGCCGGCCGGCTTGCCGTCGACGTCCTTCAGGGTGACGCGATAGGCGAAGGTGCGCGGCCTGGCGCCGTCATTGCGCACCTGGCTTTCGGCATGGACGGTGGCGGCGCGGCCCTTGATGTCGAAGCCGTCGGCCCAGACATAGACGCCGGTCGTGCCCAGGCTGGAATAGAGCGGCAGGGTCTGGTGCAGGTCGCCGGTCAGGTGCAGCCGCACCGCGCGGTGGATCCCGCCGTAGTTCACATTGAAATTGTTGTTGTTCCACTGGAAGCCGCTGCCGGTGGCGCGTTCCTTGTACTTCCAGTCGTTGTCGACCCTCACGGCGATGACGTTCATGAACGGCGCGGGCTTCAGCAGCTTGGTCGCATCCACGCCGAAGGCCGTGACCCCGTTTTCGTGGCCGCCGGCCAGCACGCCGTTGACGTAGACGTCGCCGGCCTGGCGCACGCCCTCGAAGTCGAGGATCGCCCGGCCGCCCACCGCCGGTCCCTTGTCGGCCGGCAGCACGAAGCGCTTGCGGTACCAGGTGATCCCGGTCGAGTGGTCGTGGATGTCGCGGGCGAAGGCCTCGTCCTCGTTGAAGGCGCGGGGCAGGGTGACGGGCTTCCAGGCGGCGTCGTCGAATTCGACCGCCGAGGCGCCCTGGAGGTCGCCGGTCGCCATCCGCCAGCCGTCGTTGAATGGCGCGTCCAGGCGCTGGGCGAGGGCCTCGGCTGCCGTCATGCTCAGCAGGCCGGCCAGGCCCAGATGGGCCAGCGAACGGGTCATCGAACGGTCCAGGGGGCGCCGCATCAACCTCTCCCAAGCTACTGGTTATTGGTCAGGCCAATTTATCGTTGGGCGCAGATGTGGCTTGACCGCCATCCTTGTGTCAAGTCGATCTCACAATTGTGGACTACGTCCCGTATTATGAGATCTATCGGCCAAGTCGATGCGCGCTGGTCACCGCCGCAAGCCTGCGCTATACGCCGCCGCGATGACCCGCACGCCGCACCACCATGGCTGCCACCACCATCCGACCTCGCCTCGCGGGATCGGCCGGGTCCGCTCGCTCTAACCAGCGCACCCAGCCAGAGCCCCGCCTAGCGGATGGGGCTTGCTAAGCGCCATCCGTCGAAGCCTAGAGATTTCTAAGGACCGACGATGACCGACGCCGCTGACGACGCCAAGATCCAAGACTTCCGCCCCGAGGCCCGGGCTCCCCGCGGCTTCGCCGACAAGCGCGCCCGCGACCTGCGCGCCGAGAAGGCGATCCTCGAGGCCGTCTCGGCCGTCTACGAACGCTACGGCTTCGAGGCGCTCGACACCGGGGCCTTCGAATACGCCGACGCGCTTGGCAAGTTCCTGCCCGACAGCGACCGCCCCAATGAAGGCGTCTTCGCCCTGCAGGACGACGACGACCAGTGGATGGCGCTGCGCTATGACCTGACCGCGCCGCTGGCCCGGTTCGCCGCCCAGAACTGGGAAACCCTGCCCAAGCCGTTCCGCCGCTACGCCTTCGGTCCGGTGTGGCGCAACGAGAAGCCCGGCCCGGGCCGCTTCCGCCAGTTCATCCAGTGCGACGCCGACACCGTCGGCTCGGCCCGCCCGGAGGCCGACGCCGAGATCATCGCCATGGCCGTCGAGGGCCTGGAGGCCGCCGGCCTGCCGCGCGGCGCGGCGGTGCTGAAGATCAACAACCGCAAGCTCCTCAACGGCCTGCTGACCGGCGCCGGCGCGACCAGCGAAGGCCAGAAGCTGGCCGTGCTGCGCGCGGTCGACAAGCTGGACCGCCTGGGCGTCGAGGGCGTGCGCCTGCTGCTCGGCGAAGGCCGCCTGGACGACAGCGGCGACTTCACCAAGGGCGCGGGCCTGGCCGGCAAGGCCATCGATTCCGTGCTCGACTTCGTCCAGGCCGGTGTCGGCGGTCGTTCGGCGACGCTCAATAACATCGCCAAGGTCGTCGCCGGCTCGGCCGAGGGCGACGAGGGCCTGGAAGAGCTGGCCAAGATCGACGCGGCCCTGACCAGCCTCGGCGTCGCCGACGACCAGGCGATCATCGACCCGTCGATCGTGCGCGGCCTGGAGTACTACACCGGCGCGGTGTTCGAGGCCGAGCTGCTGCTCAGCACCACCGACGAGAAGGGTAACAAGATCTCGTTCGGCTCGATCGGCGGCGGCGGCCGCTACGACGACCTGGTGGCCCGCTTCACCGGCCAGTCGGTGCCGGCCACGGGCTTCTCGTTCGGCGTCTCGCGCCTGGCGGCGGCCCTGCGGGCGGCCGGTCGCGAGCCGGCTTCGGCGGCGCGCGGCCCCGTCGTGATCATCAATTTCGACCAGGCGCACATGGGCGAGTATTTCGCCGTCGCCGGCCAGCTGCGCGCGGCGGGCATCCCGGCCGAGGTCTATCTGGGGACCTCGGGCATGCGGCCGCAGATGAAATACGCCGACCGCCGCCTGTCGCCGGCCGCCATCATGCTGGGCGGCGACGAGATCGCCGCCGGCACGGTGACGATCAAGGACCTGGACCTGGGCCGCGAACTGGCCTCGGGCGTCGCCGACAACGCCGCCTGGAAGGCCGAGCGGCCGGGCCAGCAGACCATTCCGCGTGGCGACCTGATCGCCGCCGTCCGTAAGATCATCGGGGGCTGATCCGTTGAGGCTAGAGCGTTCCATCCCGGCGGAGGCGCTCGACGCCATCCGCGCTCCGTTCCTGTCGGCCGGGGCCGTCCCGACCGACGCCCCGGTGTTGCAGCCCCTGGGCCTGTTGCTGGACCTGGCCGGCGAGGCCATGCGCTCGCGGCTGTTCGTCGTCTCCGGCGACGGCGGCGACGAGGCCTGCCTGCGGCCTGACTTCACGGTCGCCGTCGCCCGCCAGCATCTGGCGTCCGGCGTCGAGGCCGGCCGCTACCTCTATGAAGGCAAGGCCTTCCGGGTCGCCCCGCGCGGTAGCGACCGGGCCGAGGAATTCCTGCAGATCGGCGTCGAGGCCTTCGAGGCCGCCGATCCGGTGGCCGCCGACGCCGAGATCGCCGCCCTGGCCTGGGCCGGCGCCGCGGCCGGCGGTCGCGACGACCTGACCCTGCTGTTGGGCGACGTCGGCCTCTTCGCCGCCTTCGTCGACAGCCTCGACCTGACCCCGCCGCTGGGCGCGCGGCTCAAGCGCACCTTCTCGCGTCCGCGCCAGCTGAAGGCCGAGCTCGAGGGCGAGGCCGCTCCCGGCGCCGCCGCCGG
The DNA here is from genome assembly GCF_059418205.1 of Caulobacter sp. GW821-FHT09B11. NCBI lineage: Bacteria > Pseudomonadati > Pseudomonadota > Alphaproteobacteria > Caulobacterales > Caulobacteraceae > Caulobacter > Caulobacter sp. GW821-FHT09B11. Next base: position 35,755 of record NZ_JBWKPK010000026.1, read on the forward strand.
GGGGAGCAGCGAACGCAGCCGCATCGCCGCCCTGCTGGCCGGCCTGCCCGAAGCCGAGGCCGCCGCGGTTCTGCAGGAGCTGTGGTCCCTGGCCGGCATCGAGCCGGTCGGCGGCCGCCGTCCCGCCGAGATCGCCCATCGCCTGGTCGAGAAGGCCGAGGTGGTGAAGGCCGGCCGCCTGTCGCCGGCGGAAGCCGACAAGGTCCGCGCCTTCCTGGCCGTCAGCGACGCACCGGACGCCGCGCTGGACGCCATCGCGGCCCTGGCCGGTCCCAATCGCGCGCCGCTCGACGCCGCCATCGAAGGCTGGCGCAGGCGCCTGGCCGGCATGGTCGCCCGCGACGTTCCCGCCGAGCGCCTGGTGCTGAACGCCGCCTTCGGACGGGCCTTCGGCTATTACGACGGCTACCTGTTCGAGGTGCGCAGCGCCGCTCTCGGCGAGGAACGCCCGGTCGCCGCCGGCGGCCGCTACGACGGACTGCCCGCCCGCTTGGGTAGCGAGACCAAGACCGGGGCCGTGGGCTGCATGGTGCGCCCGGCCCGCGCCTATGCCGGAGGCGGCGAATGACCACCGACACCCCGATGATCTTCGCGATCCCCTCCAAGGGCCGCCTGAAGGAACAGGTCGAGGCCTGGCTGGCCGAGTGCGGCTTCCGCGTCGAGATGACCGGCGGCGCGCGCGGCTATTCAGCCGAGCTGTCGGGCCTGCCCGGCGTCTCGGTGCGCCTGCTTTCGGCGGGCGACATCGCCGCCGGCCTCGACAGCGGCGACCTGCACCTGGGCGTCACCGGCGAGGACCTGCTGCGCGAGCGCGGCGACGACATGGACAGCCGGGTGATGCTGCTGCGCGCCCTGGGCTTTGGCCGCGCCGACCTGGTGGTGACCGCGCCCAAGAGCTGGCTCGACGTCGATACCATGGCCGACATCGACGAGGTCGGGCACCTGCACCTGGCCAAGACCGGCCGTCGCCTGCGCGTGGCCACCAAGTATGTCACCCAGACCCGGGCCTTCTTCGCCCGTCACGGCGTCGCCGACTACCGCATCGTCGAGAGCAGCGGCGCAACCGAGGGGGCGCCCGCCGCCGGCGCGGCCGAACTGGTGGTCGACATCACCACCACCGGCGCCACCCTGGCGGCCAACGGCCTGAAGGTGCTGTCCGACGGCGTCATCCTCAAAAGCCAGGCCCAGCTGACCGCCTCGCTGGTCACGCCGTGGACGGACGGCCAGCTCGACTGTCTGGCCCGCCTGCTGTCGGTGGTCGAGGCCAAGGGCCGGGCGCGCACCCTCGCCACCCTGGTCTGGCCCGCCGAACAGGACGTCGCCGGACAGGCGGCCGTCGCGCCGTTCGTCGAGGCCGGCGGTTCGCGCCGCGCCAACGGCGCCCTGCTGGCCACCGGCGATCTCTTCGCCGCCGCCGCGGCGCTCGCCCAGGCCGGTGTCGAACCGGTAACCGTGTCGCGTCCCGACTACGTGTTCGAATCCCGATCGGCGGTGCTGGAGGCGCTCAAGGGCCGGTTGAATGGCTAATATTTGACGAGTATGTCAAAAATTACCGAACCAAACGGTGATTAGTTTGACTTGAACGTCCAAACTACGGGTCTGATGTCAAAAAAACGTCGAACCCCTTGTGGAATCTAGATCGTTGCCGTTGACACGATCTCGGTTTTGCCGTTTTCTGACTGGGCAAGAGAGAAACGGGTCCACAGAGAACCCCCTCTCTTCGGCGTTTCGGGGAGGAAACGCCCGCCTAGATCGAATGATCGAGAAATAGCCAGGCCCGCCGCGATTATCCCCCGCGGCGGGCCTTGGTGTATCTGGGCCTCGGTTCTGATTTTCGACAAAAGAGTCAAAAATAACAAACAAGCGTTTTAGCTTGGCCGTTAACAATTCTCGCGCCTGAAACACAGCCGCTCATCGATGGTCATCCCGGCCGAAGGCGCGCAGCGCCGCAGAGCCGGGACCCAGGGGCGGCCGCAGGGCGGCGCCGCTGCAAGGCGGGTTGTCCACCCTCGGCGCCTAGTCTCCTGGGTCCCGGCTCTACGCTGCGCTTCAGCCGGGATGACGGGCGTGGAGGATCTTGGTCGGCTGGCGGATCAAACCCGCGCCAGCCGTCCGTCCTTCAGGCCCAGGATCGCCGTCTCGCCGGCCCGCAGCGACAGCTCCACGCTCTCCCCGCCCAGCTTGATCACGTGCCGGCCGGCCTTGGCCGCCGTAAACCGCGCGCTCTCCAGCCGCCCCCCACGCCAGCGCACGTCGACGCCGACCGCCCCTCGCGCCTTCAGGCCCGTCATGTGTCCCGTCGGCCAGGCCGAGGGCAGGGCGGGCAGCAGGTGGATCGCGCCGTTGCGGCTTTGCAGGACCATCTCGGTCATGCCCGAGGTCCCGCCGAAATTGCCGTCGATCTGGAACGGCGGGTGGGCGTCGAACATGTTGGGATAGGTGCGCTCGGGGCCGAGCAGCAGCTTCAGGATCCCGTGGGCGTGGTCGCCCTGGCCCAGCCGCGCCCACAGGTTCAGCCGCCAGGCGATGGCCCAGCCGGTCGACAGGTCGCCGCGCGTCTCCAGGGTCTTGCGGCAGGCGGCGGCCAGGTCCGGCGTGGTGTCGAGGCTGATCTGGTCCGACGGGAACAGGCCGTAGAGGTGCGAGACGTGGCGGTGGTGGATGTCCTTGGCGTCGGCGTCCCAGTCCTCCTGCCACTCCTGCAGCTGGCCGTCCTTGCCGATCTTGTATGGGGCCAGCCGATCGCGGGCGGCGGCGAACTCGGCGGCCTGGGCCGCATCGACGCCCAGGATCCTGGCCGCGTCGATGCAGGCGTTGAACAGGTCGCGGACGATCGCCTGGTCCATGGTCGGTCCGGCGACGATCGACGAGCCGTGGCCGTGGTCGTTCTCCGGCGAAATCGACGGGCTGGTCACCAGCTTGCCGGTCTTGGGATCGACCACCAGGGCGTCGACGAAGAACAGCGCCGCGCCCTTCATCGTCGGATAGATCGTGGCCAGATAGGCGGCGTCGCGGCCGTAGTCGTAGTGGTCCCACAGGTGCTTGCACAGCCAGGCGCCGCCGGTGGGCCAGACGCCGAACTTGGCGCCGTCGATCGGGGCCGTCGCCCTCCACAGGTCGGTGTTGTGGTGGGCCACCCAGCCGCGCGCGCCGTACATGCCCTTGGCCGTGCGGGCGCCGGTGATCGCCATCTCCTGCACCATGGCCACCAGGGGCGCGACGCATTCCGAGAGCGCCGTGGGCTCGGCCGGCCAGTAGTTCATCTCGGTGTTGATGTTGATCGTGTACTTGCCGCCCCAGGGCGGGCTCATCTTGTCGTTCCAGATGCCCTGCAGGTTGGCCGGCTGGCCGCCCGGACGGGAGCAGGCGATCAAGAGGTAGCGGCCGTACTGGTAATATAGCGCCGCCAGGGCCGGATCGTCCGTGGTCGGCGAGAGGCGGATGCGCTCGTCGGTCGGGCGGGCTGCCGCGGCCGTGGTTCCGAAATCGACCGAGACGGCGCGGAACAGCCGGCGGTGGTCGGCGCGGTGGTCGGCCAGCAGCGCCGCCCACGGCTTGCGGGCGGCCTTGGCCAGCACCGCCTTGTTGGTCGCCACGGGATCGCCGGTGACGTCGTCGAAGCGGCGATAGCTGGTGGCCGCGGCGACCAGCAGCAGCACCTCGTCGGCGCCGCGCACCGACACGGCCTTGTCGCCCGCCGAGACCTTGCCGCCCTTGGCGATAACCTTGACCCGACAGTCGACCTTCAGCGCGCCCTGGATGCCGGAGTGCGTGCCGTTGCGGCCCGACAGCACTAGGGTGTCGCCGCCTTCGACGGTGACCGTCGGCTTCAGCGGGCTGTCGAAGGCCAGGTCCAGCGCGATCGCGCCGCGCCTGTCGGCGGTCAGGCGGATGGCGATCACCCGGTCGGGCGCGCTGGCGATGACCTCGCGGCCATAGGCGACGCCGCCGTGGGCGAAGCGGGTGCGGGCGGTGGCGGCGTCCAGATCGAGGTCGCGCAGATAGGCGTCGGCGGTCTCGGGCAGGCCGGGGAAGGTCAGCACCAGCTCGCCCAGGGTGTTGAACGGCATCTGCCGCAGCGGCGTGGCCATGAACTTGGCGTTGGCCAGGTCGGTGGCCTTGGCGTAGTCGCCGGCCTCGATCAGGCGGCGGATCTGCGGCAGGGCGCCGGCGGCCTCTGGATTGACCGGGTCATAGGGGCCGCCGCCCCACAGGGTGTTCTCGTTGAGCTGGATGCGTTCACGGGCGACGCCGCCGAACACCATGCCGCCCAGGCGGCCCGAGCCCACGGGCAAGGCCTCGACCCATTCCTTGGCCGGCTGGCGGTACCAGAGTTTCAGATCGCCGGCGGGGGCGGGCGGCAGGGGTACGGCAAGGGCGGGGCCGGCAAGGATAGCGGTGGCGGAGCCGCCCAGCAGGGCGTGGCGTCGGTCGAGCTGCATCAGGACGTGGTCCCTTCCCAAAGGCGCGCGCCTGTATCCGGCGCTTCGCGGGCATCAACTCATGGGAGCGCTAACATTGCAAGATGACACCGGGGGACATCCTTGGTGATCGCGCTGTCAGAAGATCGCTCCCGCAGGAAGCTTCGCGAACCGATCGGCGGCAGGCACACGGAACCTCCCCCTGTGGGGGAGGCGATCGCGTAGCGATCGGTGGGGGGGAGATCGGCCGACATCCCGGAAGCTGAAAACGGCCCCCCTCCGGCCCTCTGGGCCACCTCCCCCAGAGGGGGAGGATCTCGTCGGCGCGAAGCCGACTGAGGGGGCCTTACAGCCCCAGCGCCTCCACCGTCTTCGCCTTCAGCCGCTCCGCCGCCGCCGCCGAGATCGCCACGGCCTTGCGGGCGTCGAGGTCGAAGGTGATGGCGCTGACGGTCGAGGTGGCCCAGGCCGCGCCGGTGGCGGGGTCGAGCAGCCAGTGGGCGCAGCGCAGGACGCGGCCGTCGGCGCCCATCAGGCCCGAGCGCACCTCCAGCCGGTCGCCCAGGCGGGGCCACGCGCGGTAGACGATGCGATATTCCAGCACGGCCCCGCCCACCCGGCCGGGCGCTTCCTCCGCCGCCTCGGCGACGATGTCGCGCAGGGGGGCGATGAAGGCGCCGATGCCGTCGGAGACCCGGCCGATGAACTGCTCGGCCCGCATCCGTCCGAAGGCGTCGACCTCGCCGGTCGCCAGGGCGCCGAGGCTGATGCGGGTCAGGCCAAGGTCGTTGGCGCGGGCCAGGCCGGCTTGCGACACGGCCGGCGACAGGTCGACGCTGCGGGCCCGGGCGCGCTCGGGAACCTCGACGGCCAGGGTCTTGGCCCGTTCACGGACGATCGAGGGCCAGGGGAAGGCCTCGCCCTCGCGAGGGGTGACGTGGGCCACCGTGGTCTGGAAGGTGGCGGCCAGTTCGCCGGTGGCCGAATGGACCAGCAGCTGCAGCAGCCTGGCCTCGGTCTCGCCGATCTCGATCACCCCGCCCAGCATGTGCAGCGGCGCGCCGGCGTGGGCCTCTTTGAGAAAGCGGATATGGTGTTCGCGGACCACCAGGGTGGCGTTGGCGTGCGGGGCGAAGGCGTGCGGCAGGCCCATCTCGGCCGCGAGCCCCGCCAGCCCCTCCATCGCCCGGACGACGTAGAAGCGCACGTTCATGTGCCCCATCTCGTCGCAGTCCCAGGTGTTGACGCCGCCGCGCCAGATCTCGACGCCGGGCAGATCCTCAGCCGTGGCCATGGCGCGGCTTCTCCAAAACAAGAGGGGCGCGCCAGATCTCGACGCCGGGGAGGGTCTCAGCGGTGGTCATGCGGGCGTCCGTGATTTGGGCTTTGGGGGATCAAACCTGATCCGGGGTGCGCGCGCTAGCCGCCATCACCCTCTTGGGACGGCCGCCCTATTCCCGGCAGTCCTTGCACTTGCCGTGCGCCTCGATCGTCACGCCGGTCAGGGCGTAGCCGGCCGCCGAGCCCGCCGCGATGATGTCGGCCGTGGCCGCCGGCTCGAACTCGCGGGTCGCGCCGCAGCAGTCGCAGATCAGGAAGGCCGCCGCATGTCCGTCGGCCTCGCGCCGGCAGGCGACGTAGGAGTTGAGGCTCTCGATGCGGTGGGCGAAGCCCTGCTTTTCCAGGAACTCCAAGGCGCGATAGACGGTCGGCGGCTTGGCCGGCGGGCCGTCGACGGCGAAGCTGGAGATCAGGTCGTAGGCCTTCACCGGCTGGCCGGCTTCCAGCAGCAGTTCCAGAACCCGGCGGCGGGGCGCGGTCAGGCGCTGCTCGGACGCCTGGCAGCGCGCCTCGGCGGCCGCCAGTTCGGACGCGAGCGCGTCGCCGGCGACGCCGTGGTGGTGATGGTCGTGGTCGCACGCGTTATGGGCCATGCCCTATCAGGTAAAGCCGGGCCGGGTCGGGTGCAAGGGAGAGGGCGGCGTCGGGTGTTCGGACCCGTCCTCGCCGCCCACCCCGATCGCCTTCCTCGCCCTTGTGGCGAGGATCCATCGTTCAGCCTGCTCAAACCTTTTGCGTCGAGCCGAGGTTTGAGCGGTCGCCGGCATGGGTCCTCGCCACAAGGGCGAGGGAGGCGGAGAAAAGAGGAGCGCCCGCAGGCTGCCCGCACGCCCTCGCCGCACGAAAAAGGCCCCCGGAGCGGTCGCTCCGAGGGCCTCGTTCATCACGTCAAACCAAACGGCTTACTTGCCGAACAGCTTGTTCCAGCGCGGCTTCTCGCGGCCCTTCCAGGCTTCGCGGTGGTAGGCGTCGCTGGCGATCAGCGGCACCACGGTGGTGGCTTCGGCGAAGACCATCTGTTCGTAGGTGGTCGAGACCTTGCCCCACGAGGCGGCTTCCTTGAGGGTCGAGGACGAGCAGGCGCCGTCGCGCACGTCGGCCACCGTGATCTGGATGGCGTACTTGTGCATGTCGGCCTCGACGCCGAGGATCTCGGCGCAGACGACGGTGTCCTGGGCGAAGTTCTTGGGCACGCCGCCGCCGACCATGAACAGGCCCGTGGTGCCGGCCGCGATCTTGACGTCGGTCAGTTCACGGAAATCGGCCACGGCGTCGATCATCAGGTAGGGCGCCTTTTCGGCGATCTTTTCCTTCTGGTGCTTGACCAGGCCGAAGCCGGCCGAGCTGTCGACGAAGGCCGGGCAGAAGATCGGCACGCCTTCTTCGTAGGCGGTCTGGATCAGGCTGCCTTCCTTCTTGGCGTTGCCTTCCGACAGCCACTTGCCCATCTCCCAGATGAACTCGCGCGAGGAATAGCCGCGCGGCTCCAGGCGGTTGCAGATCTCGAGGATCGTGTGGTCGCAGGCCTGCAGTTCTTCTTCGTCGATATAGGTGTCGTAGATGCGGTCGATGTAGTTGTCGCGCAGCACGTTGTCGTCGACCGGGCCGGCGGCCTGATAGTGCTTGAAGCCGAGGGCTTCGAAGAAGTCCATGTCGACGATGCTGGCGCCGGTGGCGACCACGGCGTCGATCATGCCGTTCTTCACCATGTCGCGGTAGACGTGCATGCAGCCGCCGGCCGAGGTCGAACCGGCCAGGATCAGCCAGGTCGAGCAGCCCTTGTCGGCCAGGGCCATGTTGAAGATGTCGGCCGCGCGGGCGGTGTCGCGCGAGCTGAACGACATCTTGCGCATGGCGTCGATGATCGGGCGGGCGTCGTACGACGTGATGTCGACGTGCTCGACCACGTTCTGGAGGAGCTCGGCCTTCTGGTTGTTCGGAACGGGAGCGTTCATCGCTTCGGTTTCCCTGACTTTGGACGCCCGTCGTTGATAGGAACCCTTCGCCGGGACGGAGCGACCGGCGGGGGAAACAGGTTTTGCGCCGCGCTGACCCCCTCCGGCCCTCCGGGCCACCTCCCCCAGAGGGGGAGGATCTATCGCTTCGGATGCTCCCCCTCTGGGGGAGCTGTCGCGAAGCGACTGAGGGGGTCAGCACGGCGTTTGAGAGAACTAAACGCCTAAGACGTCAAATCAGCGACGGCGCTTGCGCTTGCCGGCCGCGCCTTTCGGACGCGAGAAGCGAACGACCTTGCGTTCCTCGGTCTCGGTGCGGACCATCGGGATCGAGCGCTTGGCCAGGCCGTACATCGAAGCCATCGGGGCGTCCTGCACCTCGACGGTGTCGGTCTCGCCGAAGCCGTTGAAGCGGGTCGACATCGCGACGCCGTAGGCGCCCAGCATGCCGATCTCGATGTAGTCGCCTTCGTCCACGCTGTCCGGCAGCCAGAACGGGCCGGGCATGTGGTCGACGCTGTCGCAGGTCGGGCCGTAGAAGCGGAAGGGCTTGAGGCCCTCTTCCACAACTTCGCCGCCGGCCGGGCCGTTCTTGCGGTACAGCTTCACCGGGAAGGGCCACTTCATGTGCGCCGCGTCGAACAGCGAGCCGTACGACCCGTCGTTCAGATAGAGCGCGTCGCCCTTCTTCAGCTCGACCTTGACCAGCAGCGACGAGGCCTCGGCGCACAGGGCGCGGCCCGGCTCGCACCACAGCTGCGTGGTCTCATGGACCATCATCTCGGCGAAGCCGCGGTCGATGGCGGCCAGGTATTCCGACAGATCCGGCGGGACCATGCCCGGATAGATCGACGGGAAACCGCCGCCCACGTCCACGACGTCGGCCAGCACGCCGGCGCGGACGAGCGCCCGCGAGGCCTGGGCCATCGCCGCCTGGTAGGCGGTGGGCCGCATGCACTGGCTGCCGACGTGGAAGGAAACGCCCATCAGGTCCTGGGTGGACCGGCGGGCGGCCAGCAGCAGGGGCGGGGCGTTGTGCAGGTCGACGCCGAACTTGCCCGACAGCGAATAGGCCGCGCCTTCGGCCTGCACGCCCATGCGGACGATCAGGTTCAGGTCCTTGGCCTGGCCGGTCGAGTCGATGATCTTGGCCAGCTCCTCGTGCGTGTCGAACGAGAAGGTGCGCACCCCGTGGTCGAAATAGGCGGCCGAGATGGCGCGCCGGCTCTTGACCGGGTGCATGAAGGCCATGCGCGAGCCGGGGGCGTGCTCCGCCACCAGTTCGATCTCGGCCACGGAAGCGACGTCGAACGATCGCACGCCGGCCGTAGCCAGCTCGCGGATCACCCACGGGGAAGGGTTCGCCTTCACCGCGTAGAAAACATCGCCTTTGAATTCAGACTGGAACCAGCGCGCCGCTACCGACACCGCGTCCGGTCGCACGAGTGCGACAGGACGTTCCGGTGACCGCTCGCGGACCAGGTCCAGGGGCGTGTGGTACGTGGACAATGCACGTAACCCCCTGTTGGAAGTTAAACCCAGGCCGGCGTTAGCAGCGCTTTAGAGGACTTCGGGTCCGCCGGAGCCGAGCGAGATAGGGGCAATGGACAGGGATGTAAAGTCCCTTTTGAGCTGACCGTTCCCCGACCGCCCCCCGCCGCCCTGGGAGCCGAATTGATCCACCGCATGTCACAAATCCGTTGCGCGGCGCACGCAAAGCAGGGAACGGATTTGCCCGCGTCGGAAACCACGTTAAGGATTCGTCCCGACCATGACGTCGGACCCAGTTCTCTCGATCCGTTCCGTCTCCAAGACCTTCGGGTCGCGGAAGGCTCTGAACGCCGTTTCGCTCGACGTCGCGCGGGGCGAGATGATCGCGCTCATCGGTCCGTCCGGCTCCGGAAAATCCACCCTGCTGCGCTCGATCGACGGTCTTCAGACCATCGATGACGGGAACGGGGCGATCACCGCTTTCGGCGGTCCCGTGCAGGCCAAGGGCCGCGTCGAGGACCAGGTGCGCAAGGCGCGCATCCGCATCGGCTTCATCGCCCAGCAGTTCAATCTCGTCGGCCGGCTGTCGCTGTTCAGCAACGTCGCGCTCGGCTCGCTGGGCCGTATTCCGCTGGTGCGGGGCCTGCTGGGCTGGTGGCCCAGGGAGACGCGCGAGGCGGCCATGGCGGCCCTGCACCGCGTCGGCATCTCCGACTACGCCGGCCAGCGCGCCAACACCCTTTCGGGCGGCCAGCAGCAGCGCGGCGCCATCGCCCGGGCCCTGGTCCAGAAGGCCAAGATCATCCTCGCCGACGAACCGGTCGCCTCGCTCGATCCGGTCTCGGCCCGCAAGGTCATGGAGATCCTCCGTGACCTGAACGCCAGCGACGGCCTGACCGTCATCGTCACCCTGCACCAGGTGGACTACGCCCTGCGCTACTGCGACCGGGTCGTGGCCCTGAAGGCCGGGAACAAGGTCTACGACGGTCCGGCCGACGCGCTGGACCGCGACAAGCTCATCGACATCTACGGCCCGGAATTCGAGGACGTGTTCTGGGAAGGAGCCCCGCAATGATCCGCCGCAGCCTGATCGCCGGCCTGATGCTTTCCGGTCTGGCGCTCGCCGCCTGCTCGGGCCCGTCCGAGGCGCCCAAGGCGACCGACACGGTGACCTTCTCGATCCTGTCGACCGAGTCCGCCCAGAACATGGAAGGCTACTGGGGTCCGATCCTGGCCGACATGGAAAAGCAGACCGGCCTCAAGGTGAAGCCGTTCTTCTCGTCCAACTATTCGTCGCTCATCGTGGCCATGGGCGCCAAGCAGACCGACCTGGGCTGGTTCTCCAACCAGTCGGGCCTGGAAGCCGTGCGCCGCTCGAACGGCGAGGTCTTCGCCCGCACCTTCGATCCGTCGGGCGTCGACGGCTACAAGTCGGTGATCATCGTGCCCAAGGACAGCAAGCTGACCCTCGAGTCGCTGCTCAAGTGCGACAAGTCGCTGAACTTCGGCATCGGCGACAAGAAGTCGACCTCGGGCACCCTGGCGCCGATGACCTACGTGTTCATCCCGGCCGGCAAGAAGCCCGAGACCTGCTTCAAGACCGTGCTGACCGGCAACCACCAGGCCAACCTGTTCGCCGTGGCCAACGGCAAGCTCGACGCGGCCACCAACAACACCACCAGCCTGCGCCTCAACGCCGACCGCAAGGACGGCCAGGCCGAGAAGGTCAAGGTGATCTGGGAGTCGCCGACCCTTCCCGAGGATCCGATCGTCTGGCGCAAGGATCTCGACCCGGTCGTGAAGGAAAAGCTGCGCCAGTTCTTCCTGACCTATGCTCAGGGCGACACCCCCGAGGCCCAGAAGCAACGCGACAACCTCAAGCGCCTGTCGATCGGCGGCTTCAAGCCGGCCGACGACACCCACCTGCTGACCGTCCGCGAGATGGAGGCCCTGGAGGGCCTGGGCCTGGCCAAGGAAGGCGGCGACAAGGCCAAGGTGGCGGCCGCCGAAAAGGCCCTGGCCGACATCCGCGCCCAACGCCTGGCCGCCGAGGCCAAGGCCGGTCTCCCGGCCGCGAACTGACCTGGCGATGACCGACGCCTCGATCCCGGCCCCGCCGAAGCGCTCGACCTCGGCGCTGGCGTTCGACGCCCTGCTGTGGGGCGGCGTCGCGCTGCTGCTGATCGTCAGCTTCAAGCCGGCCGAGATCGACAAGTTCCCCGAGCTGTTCAGCGGCTCCAGCCGCATGAGCGAGTTCGCCCGCGGCTTCTTCTCGGCCTTCACGGACCCCCAGCTCTTCATGTCGATGAGCTGGGGCCTGTTCGTCGCCAAGATGTGGGAAACCATCCAGATGGCGCTGTGGGGCACGGTCCTGGCGGTGCTGGTGGCCATCCCGCTGGGCATCCTCGGCGCGCGCAACATCACGCCGTGGTGGATCCAGCAGCCGGTGCGCCGCCTGCTCGACCTGATCCGCTCGATCCCCGACCTGGTGGTGGCCCTGATCTTCATCACCGCCGTGGGCCTTGGCCCGTTCGCCGGCGTCATGGCGATCATGTTCAACACCGGCGGCGTGCTGGCGAAACTGTTCGCCGAGGCCGTGGAGTCGATCGACAAGGGGCCGGTCGAGGGCGTGCGCGCCACCGGCGCGGTGAAGCTGCAGGAGATCGTCTGGGGCGTGATCCCGCAGGTGGCCCCGCTGTGGACCAGCTACGCCCTCTACCGCTTCGAAAGCAGCGCCCGCGCCGCCACGGTGCTGGGCCTGATCGGCGCCGGCGGCATCGGCGCCATCCTCATCGACTCGATCAACGCCTTCCAGTTCGACCAGACCGGCTGCATCGTGCTGGTCATCGTCGTGGCGGTGTCGATGATCGACCTGCTGTCCCAGGCCATCCGCTCGCGCCTGCTGTAGGGGTAAGGGCGGCCTCGCCCTTCTTTCTTTTCTCCCGTCATTCCCGCCCTTGTGGCGGGAAGCCCTGCGTCCGCTTGCACTGGCGGAGCAAGCGGATCGCTGGCGATCCGCCCCGGATGCACTTGCGGCTGACAGAGGGGTTCCCGCCACAAGGGCGGGAATGACGGGAGCCAGGAACGGGGGCATCCCCGCCGTACGCGGACAATTTCCGAGCGCCCCCTGTGGCCCCCGCGACACAGATTAACCCCTTGAAAACGCGTGTCATCGGGCTGTCACAGATCGGTGTCGGAACCGTCATGCCCCGTCCGTAAAGGCCCTCTCATCCTGATCCCGCACCTAAGAGGGGGGCGAGGCGCAGGGAAAGCCTCAAGGGGAATTCTCAGATGCGGAACAAGACCTCGCTGGTCGCCGGTTCGGCCCTCGGCGCGATGCTCGCGCTCGGCCTCGGCGTTGCGGCCCAAGCCCAGGACCTGGGCGTCAAGTGGAGCGGCTCGCCGCAATTCTCGAACGACGACGTGGCCTTCAAGGTCCGCGGCCGCATCCTGATCGACGCCGTGTTCCAGGACGTCGAGCGCGACGGTCCCGGCGGCGACTTCGACACCCGCAACGTCCGCGGCCGCCAGGTCTTCCTCGGCGTCGAAGGCAAGCTGAACAACTACTTCGCCTACAAGGCCGAAGGCGGCGCGGTGAACGGCGGCGCCTGGAGCTGGGATGACGTCGTCATCGAGTACAAGCCGGTCGAGCAAGTCTCGCTGCTGTTCGGTAACGTCAAGGCGACCGGTCTCGAGAACCTGACCTCGACCCGCTTCACCACCTTCATGGACCGCGGTCCGTACGGCGACTTCGGCGTCGACTCCTACCTGCTGGGCGTCGTGGCCAAATACCAGGGCCTGAACTACAGCTTCACCGGCGCGGTGCAGGGCAACAGCATCAACACCGCCGACGTCGCCAACGCCGGCGCCGACTCCAAGGAACGCATCGCCGTCACCGGCCGCTTCCACTACGCGCCGATCAACACCGACATCGACAAGCTGCACCTGGCCGTGTCGTACCGTTACCGCAACCGCGGCGACGAGACCGCCTTCGCCTACACCGGCCGCACCAACACCGCCTACACCAACGGCACCACCTTCTACACCACGGGCGCCATCGGCAACCGCGACAACACGGTGGCCGTCGAAGGCGCCTACGTGCACGGCCCGTTCTCGGTGCAGGGCGAATATTCGTCGATCGACGTGACCCGCGTCGGCGGCTCGGCCGTCGGCGGCGACCCGAAGGTCAAGGTCGGCTACGCCTACGTCACCTTCTGGCCGACGGGCGAGATCCGCAACTACGACGCGGCCGCCGGTGAGTTCAAGCGTCCCAAGATCCTCAACCCGGTCACGGCCGGCGGCTGGGGCGGCGTCGAACTGGCCCTGCGCTACGACCTCGCCGACACCACCGACGCCTACGACACCCTGAAGACCAAGCCGGCGACCTCGCAGGCCGGCAAGTACACGGGCGTCACCCTGGGCGTGAACTACTACCCGACCTCGTATGTCCGGTTCCAAGCCAACTACACCGACGGCGACGTCGACAACTTCGGCGCCAACCAGGACTACGCCGTGAAGCAGTTCCAGCTGCGCGCTCAGCTGGACTTCTAAGGCCAATCCCGCCGGACGGGTCGCGCCCGTCCGGACTTTCCCTTTCCTCTCAGGATTTTCCGATGAAAAAGCTCCTGTCCTGCGCGGCCGCCGCCGTCGCCCTGTCGGGCCTGGCCGCCGTTCCCGCCCACGCCGCCCGCGACTACGTCTGGGCCGCCGGTTCGTCGACCGTGTTCCCGTTCGCCACCCGCACCGCCGAGAACTTCGCCAAGAAGACCGGCAAGAAGGCCCCGAAGGTCGAGAGCCTGGGCACCGGCGGCGGCATCAAGCTGTTCTGCGGCGGCCTCGGTGAAGGCTTCCCGGACATCGCCAACGCCTCGCGCCCGATGAAGAAGGCCGAGTTCGACCAGTGCGCCGCCAAGGGCGTCAAGGACATCATCGCCATCAAGATCGGCTTCGACGGCATCGTGGTCGCCACCGACAAGGACGGCGCCGACTACAACTTCAAGACCGAGCACCTCTATCTGGGCCTGGCCAAGCAAGTGCTGAAGGGCGGCCAGTTCGTCGCCAACCCGTACAACAGCTGGGACGACGTCGGCGCCGGCCTGCCGGGCAACCGCATCCAGGTCTACGGCCCGCCGCCCACCTCGGGCACCCGCGACGCCTTCGTGGAACTGGCCATCGAAGCCGGCGCCCGCAAGTTCCCGACCGCCGACGCCATCCGCTCGGACAACGAAAAGAAGTTCAAGCAACTGGTCGACCCGCTGCGTAACGACGGCTGGATCGACGCCGGCGAGAACGACAACGCCATCGTCGGCACCCTGACCAAGACCCCCGGTTCGCTGGGCGTCTTCGGCTGGTCGTACCTCGAAGAGAACATGGACAAGATCAAGGGCGCCACGATCAACGGCGTGAAGCCCTCGGCCCAGACGATCGCCGACGGCTCCTACCCGCTGTCGCGCTCGCTGTTCATCTACGTCAAGAAGGCCAACATCGGCGTCACGCCGGGCCTGGAAGACTTCCTGAAGGAGTTCACCTCCGACGCCGCCACGGGTCGTGGCGGCTACCTGCAGGGCCGCGGCCTGATCCCGCTGCCCCCCGGCCAGCACCAGGCCCAGAAGGACGCCGTGGCCAAGAAGGCCCCGATGCCGCGTCCGGCCGCCTAAGAGACCCGATCCGCGGCGATATCTCGCCGCGCGACCGAAGATTGCGCCGCGGTCCTATGGGCCGCGGCGTTTTCTTTTGTATAGTGGTCTCTGGTCAGCCCGCGCCACGTTCACGAAAGCCTGGGCCATGGCCGCCGTCCGGCGCCGTGTCACCGACCCCCAAGGGCCATGATCCTCCTCGCGCTCGCCGTCGTCCTGTTCCTCGTTCTTTTGAACGGGGTCTTTTCCATGTCCGAACTGGCTGTGGTCTCCGCCCGGCGGGCCCGCCTCCAGGCCCTGGCCGAGCGCGGCGACAAGGGGGCCAAGCTGGCCCTGGCGATGGCCGAGCACCCGACCCGCTTCCTGTCGGCCGTGCAGGTGGGCATCACCCTGATCGGCATCCTGGCCGGCGCCTACGGCCAGGCCACCATCGCCGGCGCCCTCGACAAGCGGCTCGAGCCGCTGCCGGTCATCGGTCCCCACTCCGAGGCCATCGCCACCACCATCGTCGTCATCGGCCTGACCTATGTGTCGGTGATCCTGGGCGAGCTGGTGCCCAAGCGCCTGGCCCTGATGTTCCCGGACGTCATCGCCCGCCGCATGGCCCCGTTCCTGGCCCTGGTGGCCACGGTGCTGCGCCCGTTCGTCACCCTGCTGACCGTCTCGACGGCCGCGATCCTCAAGCTGATGGGCGTGCGCGACGAGCGCAACAGCGGCATCACCTCCGAAGAGGTCGAAACCGTGCTGGCCGAGGGCGCCGACGCGGGCCTGATCGAGCCGGAAGAGCGCACCATGATCCAGGAGGTGCTGCGTCTGGGCGACCGCCCGGTGCGCGTGGCCATGACCCCGCGCCGCGACCTCTACTGGATCTCGCTGTCGGACGAGCCCGAGGCCGTGCAGGCCGAGGTCCGCGAGTGCCCCTATTCGCGCATCGTCGTGGCCTTGGAAGGCGACCTCGACGGCGAGATCGGCGTGGTGCTGAAGAAGGACCTGCTGGACTCCTGCCTCGGCGGCGAGCCGCTGGACCTGCGCGCCCACATCCAGCAGCCGATCGCCATCCCCGAGACCATGTCGCTGCTGCGCGCCATGGCCGTCTTCAAGCAGACCTCGCTGCACATGGCCCTGGTGGTCGACGAGTTCGGCTCGGTGCAGGGCGTGATCACGCCGCTGGACCTGCTGGAGATGATCGCCGGCGACTTCCCCGAGGATCACGACGAGGGCGAGCGCCGCATCCTGCGCCGCGAGGACGGCAGCTGGCTGGTCGACGCCCGCCTCGACATCCAGGAGCTCAACGACGCCCTGGGCGAGAACTTCGAGGCCGAGGGCGGCTACCACACCGTGGCCGGCCTGATCCTCGACCGCCTGGGCCGCATCCCGGCCGAGGGCGAGATCCTTCACCTGGGGGCCTTCGACGTCGAGATCGTCGACATGGACGGCTCGCGCATCGACAAGGTCATCCTCAAGGCCGGCAAGCGCCGCGAGGACGACGAGGGCTGAGCGCCAGGCGCCGGGGGATAGCCAGATGAGCCAGCCGGGACCCTGGGGCGTCGAACCGCCGCCGGAAGCCGAGGGCGCGCCCGCCAAGGCCGCCAGGTCCGCCAAGCGGGAAGGGGCCTCGCGGCCGTCCTGGCGGCGCTGGCTGGCCTGGGCGCTGCTGGCCGGCGGCATCGTGGCGGTGCTCGTCCTGGCCGGCCGTTTCGCCCCCTGGGGGCCGCGCGACGGCTATGACCGCACCTATGTGCTGATGTGGGGCGCGGCGGCCGTGCTGTTCTCGGGCGCGCTGCTGCGGGCGACGCGGCGCGAGGCCCTGCGGGGCGTCGGCTTCGTGGCCCTGTGGCTGGTGATCGCCGCCGTCCTGGGCATGGGCTATCTCTATCGGGCCGAACTGGCCGAGGCGCCGCAGCGGCTTTTGATGGCCCTCAATGTCGGCGCGCCGGTGAAGACGGGCGAGCGCGAGCTGCGCGTCGCCAAGAACGCCGGCGGCGCCTTCGTCATCATCGGCGAGGTCAATGGCCGGCGGGTGCCGTTCATGGTCGACACGGGCGCTTCCCACACCGTGCTCAGCCCCGCCGACGCCCAGCGGATCGGCGTGCCGATCGAGACCCTGAACTACGACCAGACCGCTGAGACCGCCAACGGCCTGGGCTACGGCGCGGTCTGGACCGCCGATCGCCTGGCCATCGGCCCGATCGTCCGCGAGGACTTCGCCATGGACGTCAACAAGGCCCCGATGAGCGGCTCCCTGTTGGGCATGAGCTTCCTCGACACCCTGGAGTCCTACGAGGTCCGCGACGGGGTGCTGATCCTGAGGTGGCGGGAGTAGACGTGTGTTCCCTCTCCCCTTGCGGGAGAGGGTGGCCCTGCGGAGCAGGGGCGGGTGAGGGGTTTCTCAAACCTCAAAGCTGCGTATTGCGGTCAGGCCGGGCGGGGCGTCTCAAGTCTGAGAGACCCCTCATCCGTCGGCTTCGCCGCCACCTTCTCCCGCAAGGGGAGAAGTATATCAGGCCGCCGTCTTGCGTCGGATCCGCGCCAGCCGGCGCAGCCGCCGCCAGAAGCGGGTCTTTTCCGGTTCGGGGTAGGGCTGCAGGTTCTTGAAGAACTCCTCGGCGCAGGCGCGCCAGGAGAAGCCCTCGGCGAACTTGCGCACGACGCCGTGGTCGATGTCCAGGCAGGCCAGGCACGCCTCGCGCAGACCGTCGGTCTGGCCAGGCGCCAGCACGCCGGCGCCGGAGCCCGGGATGATGTCGATGGGGCCGGGCGCCGAGAAGGCCGCCACCGGCACGCCGGCGGCCATGGCCTCGAGGATCACCAGGCCGAAGGTGTCGGTCAGGGACGGGAAGCAGAAGACATCGGCGCAGGCGAAGTAGCGGGCCAGCTCCTCGCCGAACTTGGCGCCCAGGAACTTCACCTCGGGATACTTCTCGGCCAGTTCTTCGCGCTGGGGACCATCGCCGATGACGACCTTGGTGCCCGGCAGGTCGAGGCTGGCGAAGGCCTCGATGTTCTTTTCGACGGCCACGCGGCCGACATTGAGGAAGATCGGGCGGGCCAGGCCCTCGAACAGGTCCGGCTCGTCCGGCAGGCGCGGCTTGAAGACGTCGGTGTCGACGCCGCGCGACCAGGGCGAGATGTTGCGGAAGCCGTGGCGCACCAGCTCGTCGCGCATGGTGGGCGTGGCCACCATCAGGCGGCCCGACGGCTTGTGGAACCAGCGCATGTAGGTGTAGCCGGCCGCCAGCGGCAGCGGCAGGCGGGCCGAGACGTACTCGGGAAAGCGCGTGTGGTAGCTCGTCGTGAACGGCAGCTTCCACTCCAGGCAGATGCGGCGCGCGGCCAGGCCGATCGGACCCTCGGTGGCGATGTGGATCGCCTCGGGCTCGAACGACTTGAAGCGCTCCTGCACCGGCTCGTAGGCGCCGATGGCGAGCTTGATCTCGGGATAGGTGGGCAGCGGGAAGGTGGGGAACTGGTCAGGGCTGACCACGTCCACCTCATGGCCCATGGCGCGAAGCTCGGCCATCACCTTGGTGAGGGTCCGAACCACGCCGTTGACCTGCGGCTCCCATGCGTCGGTGGCGAGTAGTATCCGCATCAGGCGGCGGCGGGCTCCGGCAACGGGGGCTCTACGGCGAGCGCCCGGGCCCGGTCGATCACCGACCAGGACCTCATCTTCGACCATTCGAGGATTTCGAGCTGGCCGTCCATATGCTCCACCAGAGCGGTGCAGCTTTCAACCCAGTCGCCGTCGTTGACGTAAAGAATACCGTCGATCTCCCGCATCTCGGCCTTGTGGATATGGCCGCAGATCACGCCATCGACGCCGCGACGGCGAGCCTCGTCGGCGACGGCGGCCTCGAAGTTCTCGATGAACTGCAATGCGTTCTTCACCTTGACCTTCAGATAGGCCGAGAGACTCCAGTAGCCGAACCCCATCCTCCGCCGCGCGCGGTTGAGCAAGGTGTTCAGCATGAGGATGGTTCTATAGGACCAATCCCCGAGGAAGGCGAGCCACTTGGCGTGCTGCACGACGCCGTCGAACTCGTCGCCGTGGACCACCAGGTAGCGCTTGCCGTCGGCGGCCTCGTGGATCACGTCGCGGGCCACGACCACGCCGCCGAAGTGGGTGCCGCAGAAGTCGCGCACCCGGTCGTCGTGGTTGCCGGGCACATAGATCACCTCGACGCCCTTTCGGGCCAGGCGCAGGATCTTCTGCACCACGTCGTTGTGGCTCTGGGGCCAGTACCAGCCGCTGCGCAGCTTCCAGCCGTCGATGATGTCGCCGACCAGATAGAGGCGGTCGCATTCGACGTGGCGGATGAAGTCGAGCAGCAGCTCGGCCTGACAGCCGCGCGTGCCCAGATGAATGTCGCTGATGAAGATGCTGCGATAGCGGCGGACTTCGATCTCGGCGGCCATGACCGGCTCCCCAGCGCTGTGCGGCGCCGCCCCCGCGACACCACTTCCCCAAGCGAGAACTGAGGGTGGCGGATAAGCTGATTGCATGTCGCTTTGATGAAACCGTCCGGGTTCGGCGCCCTTAGAGGGCGCGGCGAATCGCCCGGTGGTGGCCGAACGAGGGTAGGCGCCGTAGGGTCAGCCTCCCTTTCGACCAGTTCCTGCGCGTGCGGCAGGCGCGTCCGCGACGGCGCGACACCGGCCTCATCCCTTGTGTTCTTTGGGAAAACGGCTGTTGCAGCGCAGCATGCTCCGCACTAGATCACGCCCATGGACGCCGCCCGCCTCGCCAAGGACACGCCGAAATCGCTGAAGACGCGCGCGCGGATTCTCGATTGCGCCATGCGTCTGTTCGCCGAGACCGGCTATCACGCGGCCACCAACCCTGTGATCGCCGACGCCGCGGGCCTGACGCGCGGGGCGATGCTCTATCATTTCCCGACCCGCGAAGCCCTGGTCGAGGCCGCCGTGGCCCACGTCCAGGCCGCTCGCTCGGCCCTGTTCCGCGCCGCCGCCGACAGCATTCCGGCCGGGGCCGACGTCACCGAACACGCCATCGACAGCTATTGGGACCTGCTGCAGAGCGAGCCCTTCCTGGCCTTCGCCGAGCTGGAGGCCGCCGGCCGCACCGACCAGGCCATCCAGGCCCTGCTGGCCCCGGCCCAGGCCGAGTTCGACCGCGCCCAGGCCGGCGACCACTTCCTGAAGATCCTGCACGCCGGCGCCGGCCCGCGCTTCCAGGCCAGCCGCGACCTCGCCCGCTTCATGCTGGAAGGCCTGGCCCGCACGACCCTGACCTACGACACCGACGGCCGCCGCGAGCGCCTGCTGATGCTGATCAAGCGGGCGACGCACATGCTGAACCGCAAGGGCGACGTGCAGGATCTTTGGCCGGACTGAAGGCGAGGAACCTCCCCCTATGGGGGAGGCGGCCGAAGGCCGGTGGGGGGAAGTTTTCAGCTTTCAGAGCGCCGGCCGATTTCTCAGTTACGCCCCCCACCGATCGCTGGCGCGATCGCCTCCCCCACAGGGGGAGGTTCCTTGAGCAGCGGCCGCTTTCCTTAAGTCCCCGGTATCGGCAGCGCCGTCGTGAACTTGATCTGCTCCATGGCGAAGCTTGACGACACGTCCGTCAGCGGCGCCGTGGCGATCAGGCGTTTGTAGAAGCGGTCGTAGGCGGCGATGTCCTTGACCACCACCTTCAGCAGATAGTCGACCTCGCCGCTCATCCGGTAGAACTCGACCACCTCGGGCAGGGCGGCCGCGCCCTTGGCGAAGGTCTCCAGCCAGCCCTCGTCGTGGCGGCCGGTCTTGACCGCCACGAACACCGTCAGCGGCAGGTCCAGGGCCTCGCGGTCGAGCAGGGCCACGCGGGCGGTGATGACGCCGTCGTCCTGCAGCCGTTTCAGCCGCTTCCAGCACGGGGTCTGGGACAGGCCCACGCGCTCGGCCAGTTCGGCGATCGAGACGGTGGCGTCCTCCTGCAGGATGGCGAGCAGGCGGCGATCGATGGAATCGAGATTGATCATCTCTTCCGTACGGCATTTGGAGATTGGAATTCTCCAAGACTGCCGCCTGGCTCGAAGAACGACAATGTCTTTCTCGCCGATCGGGCTCAATCTCCAGCCTCAGCGATCGAGGAAGGGGACCCGTGATGCTCGCGCTTTTCACCCGCCACCCGCGCCAGGTCGGCGAGACCTATGGCGAGCATTTCGCCATGGCCTGGAGCTTCGGCCTGCCGATGGTGGCCGCGGGCCTGGCCTGCCTGGTGCATGGCCTGCTGCCTTTCCTGTTCGAGCGCACCGGCAGCGACTGTGTGAAGACCCTGCACGCGCGCATGCGGGGACGAGGCTCCTCGCCGGTTCCGGTCGGCGGTCCCGCCGGCTACCAGGCCTTCGACGCGGCGATCTGAGCCGACGATCCTTCGGCCGGGGCGGATCTTTTCCGGCGTTTCGTCCGTAGAGGGCGTGTTTTCGGCCCGCCGCCGAATATCCGTCGTCTTTGGGCGCCGCCCTCTTGGCGGGGCGCCGAGACCCGGCCATGGTCCCCCGGCAGTCGGGAGGACGAGCATGAGTTTCTGGACGCGCCGCAAGGCGATCGACGGGGCGGCGGGCCATGGCGGCCATGAGCTGAAGAAGACCCTGAGCTGGCCGCACCTGGTGGCCCTGGGGGTCGGCGCCATCGTCGGCACCGGCATCTACACCCTGACGGGTGTGGGCGCGGGCCTGGCCGGGCCGGGCGTCATCCTGTCCTTCCTGATCGCCGGCGCGGTCTGCGCCTGCGCGGCGCTCTGCTACGCCGAACTATCGACCATGATCCCGGCCTCGGGCAGCGCCTACACCTACAGCTACGTCGCCATGGGCGAGCCGGTGGCCTGGGTGATCGGCTGGAGCCTGATCCTCGAATACACCCTGGTCTGCGCCGCCGTGGCGGTGGGCTGGTCGGCCCACGCCCAGGGGCTGTTCCGGATGATCGGCACGCCCGAGTTCCTGCTGGCCGGCCCGCACGCCGGCGGGATCGTCAACCTGCCGGCCGTGATCATCTCGATGGCGGTCGCCGGCCTGCTGGCCCTTGGCACCCGCGAGAGCGCGACGATCAACATGGCGCTGGTGGTGATCAAGATCGCCGCCCTGGCCGTCTTCGTCGCCCTGTGCCTGCCGGCCTTCGACGCCAGCCACTTCACCCCCTTCATGCCCAAGGGCTTCGCCGCCGTTCCCGGTCCCGACGGGATCAAGGTCGGGGTCATGGCCGCCGCCAGCCTGATCTTCTTCGCCTTCTACGGCTTCGACGCGGTGTCGACCGCCGCCGAGGAGACC
This sequence comes from Caulobacter sp. GW821-FHT09B11, assembly GCF_059418205.1. Taxonomy (NCBI): domain Bacteria; kingdom Pseudomonadati; phylum Pseudomonadota; class Alphaproteobacteria; order Caulobacterales; family Caulobacteraceae; genus Caulobacter; species Caulobacter sp. GW821-FHT09B11. Next base: position 57,870 of record NZ_JBWKPK010000026.1, read on the forward strand.
AAGAACCCCAAGCGCGACCTGACCATCGGCATCGTCGGATCGATGGCCGCCTGCACGCTGATCTACATGGTGGTCGCCGCCGTCTCGATCGGCGCCTCGCGCGCCGAGGTGTTCTCGACCAGCGAAGCGCCGCTGGTCTTCATCCTCGAGACCCTCAAGCATCCCAAGGTCGCCCAGGTCGTCGCCCTGGCGGCGGTGGTGGCCCTGCCGACCGTGATCCTGGCCTTCATGTACGGCCAGAGCCGCATCTTCTTCGTCATGGCCCGCGACGGCCTGCTGCCGCGCGCCCTGGCCCGGGTCAACGCCAAGACCGGCACGCCGGTGCTCATGACCCTGCTGACCGGCCTGCTGTCGGCCGTGCTGTCGGGCCTGCTGCCGCTTAAGGAGATCGCCGAGCTGGCCAACGCCGGGACCCTGGCGGCCTTCATGGCGGTCGGCGCCTCGGTGATCGTGCTGCGCCGGCGCGAGCCGAACCGCCCGCGGGTGTTCTCGACCCCCGCCTGGCCGGTCGTGGCCTCGGGCGCGATCCTAGGCTGCCTTTATCTGTTCATCAGCCTGCCGGCCAAGACGCAGATCTATTTCCTCTACGCTCAGTTGATCGGGCTCGCGATATACTTCCTTTACGGCGTGCGACGCAGTGTCCTCGCGAAAGGCGCGTCGCCTACGGTGTAAGTCTTGGCGCGGGGACGGGCAGGAGGGGGTTCTGATGAGCGATCTCGACCGTATCCCGCGCATCTCCGTTCTGCGCCTCTGGCCCGTCGCCCTGATCATGGGCGGGGCGCTGCTGCTCACCGGCTGCGGAGGCGGCGGAGGCGGCGGCGGTCCGTCGACGGGCATGACGACGCCGGTCACGCCGCCCGCGCCGCCTCCACCCCCGCCTCCGCCGCCTCCCAGCGTCACCAGCGCCGAGTACACGCGCAGCTGGGGCCTGGCCGCGATCCACGCCAACACCGCCTACGACGCCGGCTACACCGGTTCGGGGATCACGGTGGCGGTGGTCGACACCGGCGTCGACCAATCCCAGGCCGACTTGGCCGGCCGGGTGTCGGCCGCCTCGACCGACATCGTCACGGGCCGCAACGAGCTGGCCAACGCCGACCGCCACGGCACCCGGGTGGCCGGGATCATCGCCTCCAACTTCAACGGCGCGGGCACGATCGGCGTCGCCTACGGCTCGACCATCCTGTCGATCCGCGCCGACACCGCCTCGACCGATCCCAGCTGCGAGGAGTGCATCTTCACCTCCAGCAACCTGGCGCGCTCGATCGACTACGCGGTCGCCAACGGGGCCAAGGTGATCAACCTGTCGCTCGGCGGAGAGACGCCGCTGGGCTCGACCTTCGAGGCGGCCCTGTCGCGGGCCACGGCCGCCGGCGTGGTCATCGCCGCCTCGGCCGGTAACGACGGCGAGACCGATCCGGGCTGGCCGGCGCGTTACGCGGTCGACTCCCGCTACCAGGGCTCGCTGCTGGCCGTCGGCGCCCTGTCGCAGAGCGGAACCCTGGCCAGCTTCTCCAACAAGGCCGGGGTCGCGGCGGCCGGCTACATCGTCGCTCCCGGCGACCAGGTGATCACCGACTGCGACACGACGGGCAGCTGCTGGCGGATCTCGGGCACCTCGTTCTCGGCGCCGCACGTGGCCGGCGCCCTGGCCCTGCTGCTGCAGGCCTTCCCCAACATCTCCGGCCGCGACGCGGTCTCGATCCTGCTGCGCACGGCCGCCGACCTCGGCGACGCCGGGACCGACAGCACCTATGGCCGAGGCTCGCTCGACCTGACGCGGGCCTTCCAGCCGGTGGGGACCAGCAGCCTGGCCGTGGGCGAGGGCGAGACGGTCGCGCTCGACACCAACGAGCCGGGGACAAGCCTGGCCGGTCCGTTCGGTCGGGCCCTGGCGCGCACCGACGCCCTGACCACGGTGCTGACCGACGACTATCACCGCCGCTTCGTCGTCGACCTGGCCGGCTCCGTGCCGGGGGCCTCGCGCCGCGGCGTGGGCGACCTGCCGCCGCCGACCGCCTCCAGCGCCGTGGTGCTGGGCGGCCCGAGCCTGGCCGGCGCGCAGCTGGCCTTCAGCGCCGAGGCGCCGCTGTTCGAGGACACCCCCAACGCCAGCGCGCCGGACCTGCTGCTGGGGCCGCAGCCGATGCGCTCGGCGCGGATGCAGGTGGCCTTCGGGCGCTTCAGCTTCTCGACGTGGAAGGGCGAGGGCGGCGCGCCGGCCCCTGCCGGTCCGGAGGGCCGTGACGCCTTCCGCCTCGTCGCCCATCCCGACCAGACGGTGCAGGCCGCCGTGCGCCTGGGCCGCTTCGCCTTCAGCGCCGAGCAGGGCGAGGCCGTGCGCCGCCGCCCGATGCAGACCACCGAGATCAAGGCCTCCAGCTACGTCGCGGCCACGGGCCAGACCGCGCTCGCCGGCGGCGTGCTCAGCGTCACCGCCGGGACCCTGGACGAGCCGCTGGGGCCGCTGGGGTCGTTCCTGGCGCCAGGCTCGACCTTCGCCCTGCCGACCTCGACCCGCTTCACCGCCGCGGCCTTCGACCTGTCGCCGCGCCCCGGGGTCAGCCTGCGGGCCGAGGCCTCGATGGGGCGGATGTCGGCCCAGGGCGGACTGCTGGGCCTGGACGGCGCGGTCAGCGGCGCCTGGCGCCTGATGGCGGCCGCCGACTGCGGCCTGATCGGCTGGTCCTGCGCCCAGCTGACCTTCGAGATCAGCCAGCCGCTGCGCGTCGAGCGCGGCCGTTTCACCGCCACCCTGGCCGACGCGCCGCTGTCCTACGAGGACCCGCTGACCTACTCGACCCGCCGGTTCAGCGCCTCGCCCGACGGGCGCGAGATCGACCTGCGGCTGGGCATGGAGCAGTCGCTGGGCGGCGAGCGGCGGCTCAGCGTGCGCGGCGGCGTGGCCCTGCAGCCGGGGCACGACGCCTCGGCCGATCCGGAACTGAACCTGGCGGCCACCTATCGGGCCCGCTTCTGACGGCTCTTCCATTCCCGCGAGCGGCGGGTACAGTCGGCGAATAAAACGATCGTTTGACGCGACGACTGACAGGAAGGAACCGCCATGGCCCTCGACCGCGAGACCCGCGACCAGCTGCTCGAGATGGTCGCCCGCTTCGTGGCTGAACGGCTGCGGCCGATCGAGGCCCAGGTGGCCGAGAACGACGCCGTGCCCGACGCTGTCATCGCCGAGATGCGCGACCTCGGCCTCTTCGGCCTGTCGATCCCCGAGGAGTACGGCGGCCTTGGCCTGTCGATGGAGGACGAGGCGCTGGTGGCGATCGAGCTGGGCCGCGCCTCGCCGGCCTTCCGCTCGGTGTTCGGCACCAATGTCGGCATCGGCAGCCAGGGCCTGGTGATGTTCGGCTCCGAGGCGCAGAAGGCCAAATGGCTGCCCGGCATCGCCTCGGGCGAGACCGTCACCAGCTTCGCCCTGACCGAGCCGGAGGCCGGCTCCGACAGCGCCGCGGTGCAGACCCGCGCGACCCTCGACGGCGACGCCTATGTGCTGAACGGGACCAAGCGCTTCATCACCAACGCCGGCAAGGCCTCGCTGTTCACGGTGATGGCCCGCACCAATCCGGACGCCAAGGGCGGCTCGGGCGTGTCGGCCTTCCTGGTCGAGGCGGGCCTGCCGGGCCTGCACGTGGGCAAGGCCGAGAAGAAGATGGGCCAGCAGGGCGCCCACATCCACGACGTCACCTTCGACAATGTGCGCGTGCCGGTCGAGAACCGGCTGGGCGCGGAAGGCGAGGGCTTCAAGGTCGCCATGCAGGTGCTCGATCGCGGCCGCCTGCACATCGCCGCCGTCTGCACGGGCGTGGCCGAGCGGCTGATCGCCGACTGCGTGGCCTACGCCTCCGAGCGCAAGCAGTTCGGCCAGCCGATCGCCAGCTTCCAGCTGATCCAGGCGATGCTGGCCGACAGCAAGACCGAGGCCCTGGCGGCCAAGGCCCTGGTGCTGGAGACCGCCCGCAAGCGCGATGCGGGCGAGGGGGTGACCCTGGAGGCCGCCGCCGCCAAGCTGTTCGCCTCGGAAATGGTCGGGCGGGTGGCCGACCGGGCGGTGCAGATCTTCGGCGGCGCCGGCTATGTCGCCGACTACGGCATCGAGCGCCTTTACAGAGATGTCCGGATTTTCCGGATCTACGAGGGCACCAGCCAGATCCAGCAGCTGGTCATCGCCAGAGAAACCCTGCGTCGTGGCGGATAGTCGCAAGCACATCCGGCGAGAGTGCGGCGGTATGACGCGCTCATAACGGGAAAAGTTGTACTGCCATTAACCATCAGCCGTGAGATTTAACCTCGATATTCCAGATCGGGGAAACGGCCAGATGAGCCAGGACTACGCACTGAGCGACCGCGTTGCGTTCATGGGTCTCGACGATCGAGCCCGTGCGGCTTTGCGGGCTCTGCGTCCGCTCATCGAGCGCGAGATCGGACCGGCGCTGGCCGGCTTCTACGACAAGGTCAAGGCGACGCCCGAGACCCGCAAGTTCTTCGGCGACGAGCGCCACATGGACGCGGCCGGTTCGCGCCAGAAGGCGCACTGGGGCGTGATCGCCCAGGCCGAGTTCAGCGACACCTACGTCACGGCCGTGCGCAAGATCGGCGAGACCCACGCCCGCATCGGCCTGGAGCCGCGCTGGTACATCGGCGGCTACGCCATGGTCAGCGAGCACCTGGCGCGGGCGGCGATCAAGGAGGCCTGGCCCAAGGGCTTCATGGCCAAGGGCGACGGCGCCGACAAGGCGGGCGACGCCGTCTCGGCCCTGATCAAGGCCGTGATGCTCGACATGGACTTCGCGATCTCGATCTATCTCGAGACCATCGAAAACGAGCGCAGGCGCCTCGAAGAGGTGCGCCAGGCCAACGAACGCAGCCAGGCCGTGGCGGTCCAGGCCCTGGGCGAGGCGCTCGCCCGTCTGGCCGAAGGCGACCTGGCCTCGCGTCTCGATATCGAGGTCGCCGCCGACTTCCAGAAGCTGAAGGGCGACTTCAACGCCGCCGTGGCGACGCTGGAGGAGGCGATGGCCGCCGTGACCCAGGCCAGCGACGGCATCCGCATGGGCGCCGACGAGATCGGCGTCGCCGCCGACGACCTGTCGCGCCGCACCGAACAGCAGGCCGCCAGCCTGGAAGAGACCGCCGCGGCCCTCGACGAGATCACCGCTACGGTGAAGCGTTCGGCCGCCGGGGCTCGCAAGGCCTCCGACGTGGTGGCCGGCGCCAAGACCGAGGCCGAGCGTTCGGGCGTGGTCGTCAACGACGCGGTCGCCGCCATGGGCGAGATCGAGACCAGCTCGCGCGAGATCAGCAACATCATCGGGGTGATCGACGAGATCGCCTTCCAGACCAACCTTCTGGCCTTGAATGCGGGCGTCGAAGCCGCCCGGGCCGGCGACGCGGGCAAGGGCTTCGCGGTCGTGGCTTCGGAAGTACGGGCTCTGGCCCAGCGCTCCGCCGAAGCGGCCAAGGAGATCAAAACCCTGATCGGCGCCTCGTCCAAGCAGGTCGAGGCGGGCGTGGCCCTGGTCGGCCAGACCGGCGAGGCCCTGCGCGGCATCGTCGACAAGGTCGGTGAGATCGACGGCCTGGTGGGCGAGATCTCGTCCTCGGCCCAGGAACAGTCCAGCGGCCTGGCCCAGGTCAACATCGCCGTGAACCAGATGGACCAGGTCACCCAGCAGAACGCCGCCATGGTCGAGCAGACCACGGCCGCCACCCATTCCCTGAAAGGCCAGTCGGCCGAGCTGACGCGCCTGATCGGCGGTTTCAAGACTTCCCGCCAGGCGGCTCCGGCCCCGGTCGCGCGGCCCGCGCCGCGTCCGCCCGCGGCCGCCCGCGTGGCGTCCCGTCCCGGCGCGGCGGTGTCGCGCGGCTCGACCGCGGTCGCGATCGACCAGGATTGGGAAGAGTACTGAGTTTTTGTCGGTGACCGGGCGCGGCGTAGCGTAGCGCGCTCCGGACGTTTCTTCGCTGCGTTCTCCCTCCTAGACCCTGGCCCGCCCTGCAAGGCGGGCCTTTTTCTTGGGCGGCGGCTGTCTAGTCTTTGGGCGCAGGTGTTTAAATAGCAAAACGCCCCCGCCGGTCCGGCCGTGGCGTTTCCCGTCTGGGAGACGCCGGCCTGGACCAGCGGAGGCGCTTGGACCCCCGTTGGGTAGGCGCGTAAGACTTACGCGCCGCCCGGGAAGCGGAACGGAACCTTCACGGTGCCGGTCTTGGCGCCCATCGGCAGCTTTTCAGCGATGCACATGGCGGCCTTGTCGAAGCCCTTGCCGGCCGCGCTGTTGTCGACGACCTTGCAAGCCGAGAGCTTGCCGGCGTCGGCGGTGCACTCGAGCATCACCTGGGCGGCGTCCTTGGTGTTGGCGAATTGCTGCAGGCAACGGCCCATTTGATCTTCGAAGCCGCCGGCGGCCGAAGCGGCCTGAGCGACGAAAAAGCTGCCGGCGATTCCCGCGGCAATAGCGATCGGATATTTCATCCCGCTGCTCCTAGTATTTTTTCTTCGTCCGTTGGACGTTGCGCCAACCGGACGCATGCACCTTCTCGCAGCCGCGAGTTAAGATAGTCTGAGTCAGCGAAGAATAATCGATATTTACTTGTCGATAACCAAGGTGACTTGCGGCTGGCGCCAAGTCGCCGCAATTGCCCCTCTCTAGACTCAAAATGCGCGCGGAACGCGCCTGCGCACGCGCGGCCGGAGGGGGGTGCGACAAGGTGCGGCCATCGTTCTTAACCAAAGTCAGGAACTATTAGGAATCTATCGTGATGATCCGACCTCATTGCAGGCGGTCCGTGGGCACGGCCGTCGCTTGGAGGGGATCTCGAGATGAAGCGCTTTCGACTAGTCGATCTGCCGTTGATCATAAAAATCGGCTTCGCACCGGCTTTCGCCCTGGTGATGCTGGCCTTGATGGCCGGCGGGGCGATCATGATCCAGAAGAGCCAGTCCGCCGCGCTGCGCCAGGTCGTCGAGAACGACATGGCCCAGAACATGGAGATCCAGAAGCTCTCCAAGCGCATCTCGAACATCAACGGTGAACTCTACACCGTGATGACCCACAAGGCCGGCAACATCGACGTCGACAAGAACGACGCCCGCATGGCCGCCGTGCTGGCCGAGACCGAGTCGGTCAAGAAGGAGCTGGGGGCTCTGAAGAGCAAGCTGCCGGCCAGCGAGCAGCCGAAGATCGCCGAGCTGATCAAGTCGCTCGAGGAATGCCGCAGCGCCATCGACACGGTGAGCGGCATGATCGGCGTCGACTTCAACATGGCCGTCGGCTTCATCGCGCCGTTCGAAGAACAATACGCCAAGATGACGACCCAGCTGGACCAGGTGGTGGCCGCGGCCAACACCCGCGTCGTCGCCCAGGCCGCCAAGAAGCAGGCCGAGGCCGCCGCCGCGATCAGCATCACGGTCATCCTCTCGCTGATCACCCTGGCCTCGGTGGCCGCTCTGGCCTTCCTGACGGTGATGAACGTCCGCAAGTCGATCGGCGACATCGCCGGCGCCACCGAGAAGCTGTCGAAGGGTGAAAACACCATCGACCTGGAGCGCCTGACCCGCGGCGACGAGCTGGGCGCCATCGTGCGCTCGCTGAAGGTCTTCCGCGACAACCAGCTGCATCTCGAGCAGCTGCGCGCCGAGCAGGAGAAGACCGCCGCCCTGACCGCCGACGAGCGCCGCGCCAAGGAGGAGGCCGCCGCGGCCGCCGCCCGCGAGAGCGCCCTGGTCGTCAGCTCGCTGGCCGAGGGCCTGGAGCGCCTGGCCTCGGGCGACCTGACCTTCCGCGTCACCGCCGCCTTCCCGGGCGAGTACGCCAAGCTCAAGGACGACTTCAACGGCGCCATCGCCCAGCTGCAGGACACTGTGAAGGTCATCGCGGCCTCCACCGACGGCCTGCGCACCGGTGCCGACGAGATCGCCCACGCCTCCGACGACCTCTCGCGCCGCACCGAACAACAGGCCGCCAGCCTGGAAGAGACCGCCGCCGCCCTCGACGAGCTGACCGCCACCGTGCGCCGCACGGCCTCGGGCGCCCGCCAGGCCTCGGACGTGGTTTCGACCACCCGTGGCGAAGCGACGCATTCCGGTCAGGTCGTCCATCAGGCAGTGTCCGCGATGGGCGAAATCGAAAACTCCTCCAAGCAGATCAGCCAGATCATCGGCGTGATCGACGAGATCGCCTTCCAGACCAACCTCCTGGCGCTCAACGCCGGGGTGGAGGCCGCCCGGGCGGGCGAAGCGGGACGTGGTTTCGCGGTCGTCGCCCAGGAAGTCCGCGCGCTCGCCCAGCGCTCGGCCGAGGCCGCCAAGGAGATCAAGACCCTGATCTCGTCGTCGACCCAGCAGGTCTCTGCCGGGGTGAGCCTGGTCGGCCAGACCGGGGAAGCCCTGCAGCGGATCGTTGTGAAGGTCGGCGAGATCGACGCCCTGGTCACCGAGATCGCCGCTTCGGCGGCCGAGCAGGCGACCGGCCTCAACGAAGTGAACACCGCCGTCAACCAGATGGATCAGGTGACCCAACAGAACGCCGCCATGGTCGAGGAATCGACCGCCGCGACGCACTCGCTGAAGGGCGAGACCGCGGAGCTGGTGCGCCTGATCGGTCGCTTCCGTGTGGGTGAAGGTTCTACCCAACGCTTTGAACGCCCGCGCGAAGCCGACGTCCATGTCGACTCGCCGGCCCGCAACCCCGTCGCCGAGCAACGCGCCCGGCTCGGCGCCTTCGCCCGGCCTGGCCGTGGTGGAGCCGCCGCAGCGGCCGCCCCGGTCAGCGACGGCTGGGAGGAGTTTTGATGACTGTCCTTTCGCTGCCCGAGACGCTTGATCTGAAGGCGTCGGGCCCCCTCAAGGCGGCGTTCCTGGAACGCCGCGGCGAGGCGGTCGAGGTCGAGGCCGGCAACGTCCGGCGCCTCGGCGGCCTGTGCCTGCAGGTGCTGCTCGCGGCCAAGACCGCCTGGGCGGCGGACGGAAAGTCCTTCTCTATCCGGGCCCCTTCGGAGGCCTTTGTCGAAACCACCCGTCTATTCGGCGCCGAAGGGGCGCTCCTCTCGGCGGATATCCATGGAGTTCAATCGTGACGCGGACGGTCCTCACGGTCGATGATTCCCGGACGATGCGGGACATGCTGCGCATGGCCCTCGCCGGCGCCGGGTTCAACGTCGTCGAAGCTGTCGACGGCGAGCACGGGCTGGAAGTTCTTTCGGCCCATCGCCCCGACGTAATCATCACCGACATCAACATGCCCAAGCTCGACGGCTTCGGCTTCATCGAGGCGGTGCGGGTCGACGACGACTATCGCGCCATCCCGATCCTGGTGCTGACCACGGAAAGCGACCCGGCCAAGAAGGACCGTGCGCGTCGCGCCGGCGCCACGGGCTGGATCGTCAAGCCGTTCAACCCCGAAAAGCTGGTCGACGCCATCCGCCGCGTCGCGGCCTGACGTCGTTTCCCCTTACCGGGCACTGAAGACTCTCTCGTTTTAGGAACGTTGGAATGGACGAGTTAGAGGCCATCAAGGTCACCTTCTTCCAGGAATGCGAGGAATTGCTCGCCGACCTCGAAGGCGGGCTCCTGGCCATGCAGGACGGCAACGACGATGGCGACACCGTCAACGCCGTGTTCCGCGCCGTCCACTCGATCAAGGGGGGCGCCGGCGCCTTCGGCCTCGAGCCGTTGGTCCGCTTCGCCCACGTGTTCGAGACCCTGCTCGACGCCGTGCGCTCCAACGAGGTGCCTGCGACCCCGGACCTGGTGGTGACTCTGCTGCGCGCCTCGGACGTGCTGGCCGACCACGTCAGCTCGGCCCGCGGGCTGGGCGACGTCGACGAGGCGGTCTCCGCCTCGATGGCCGCCGAGCTGAAGGCCTGCACCGACCCGAACGCCGCGCCGGTCGAGGCCGCCGCTCCGGTCGTCGCGGCTTCGGCCGCGCCGGTCGCCGAGGCGCTGATCGGGGCCGACGACGCCCTGGACGACGACGACCTCGGCTTCGACTTCCAGCCGATGACGATCACCATCGACGAGCAGGCGGCCGACGTCGCCGCCGCCGCGGGCAACGTCTGGACGGTGTCGATCCGCCCGAAGTCGGACCTCTACCGCAAGGCCAACGAGACGGCCCTGCTGCTGCGCGAACTGGCGCGTCTGGGCCCGATCGAGGCCACGCTGGACGCCAGCGCCATCCCGCCGCTCGACCAGCTGGACGCCGAGGCCGCCTATGCGACCTGGACCGTCCGCCTGGAGACCGACGAAGACGAGAACGCCATCCGCGAAGTCTTCGAATTCGTCGACGGCGACTGCGACCTGGAAATCACCCGCGGTGAAGCCGTGGCGTCCGACGACGCCCTGGCCGCCCTGCTGGCCGGTTCCGCCCCGGCCCCCGCGCCGGCGGCGATCGAGGCCGCTCCGGTCGTCGAAGCCTTCGAACCCGCGCCGGTCGAAGCCGCGCCCGAGCCGGTCGCCGTCGCGCCGGTCGTCGAGGCCGCTCCGGCTCCGGTCGCCGCGCCCGCCGCTCCGGCCCCCGTGGCCGCCGCGGCTCCGGCTGCTCCGGCCGCCGCCGCCAAGACCCAGCAGATCGACGTCCCGGGCCCGGGCCAGTCGGTGATCCGCGTCGATCCCGAGCGCATCGACCGCCTGATCGACCTGGTCGGCGAGCTGGTCATCAATCAGGCCATGCTGGCGCAGCGCGTCGGCGAATACGGCATCGCCCCGTCCTCCAACCTGGCCATGGGCCTCGACGAGCTGGAACAGCTGACGCGCGAGATCCAGGACAGCGTCATGGCCATCCGCGCCCAGCCGGTGAAGTCGGTGTTCCAGCGCATGCCGCGCCTGGTCCGCGAAGTCGCCAGCATGACGGGCAAGCAGGCCCGCCTGGTGATGGACGGCGAGAACACCGAGGTCGACAAGACGGTCATCGAGCGTCTGTCCGACCCGATCACCCATATGCTGCGCAACGCCATCGACCACGGGCTGGAAAGCCCCGAGGAGCGCAAGGCGGCCGGCAAGAACCCGGAAGGCGTCGTGCGCCTGGCCGCCCTGCACCGCAGCGGCCGGATCGTCATCGAGGTCTCCGACGACGGCAAGGGCATCAACCGCGAGCGCGTCCACTCGATCGCGATCAAGAAGGGCCTGATCTCGCCGGAGCTGCAGCTGACCGACGAGGAGATCGACAACCTGATCTTCCTCCCGGGCTTCTCGACCGCCGACAAGATCTCGGACGTCTCGGGCCGCGGCGTCGGCATGGACGTGGTCAAGCGCTCGGTGCAGGCCCTTGGCGGCCGCATCTCGATCACCTCGCGTCCGGGCCATGGCTCTACCTTCAGCCTCAGCCTGCCGCTGACCCTGGCCGTCCTCGACGGCATGGTGGTCGACGTCGCCGGCGAGACCCTGGTCGTGCCGCTGGCCGCCATCGTCGAGAGCCTGCGTCCCAAGCCGGAAGAAGTTCGCCCGCTGGGCCCGGTCGGCGCCGTGCTGGCCGTCCGCGACAGCTTCGTGCCGCTGATCGACGTCGGCCTGACCCTCGGCTACCGCGACAGCTCGCCGCCGCCGACCGAAGGGGTCGTGCTGCTGGTCGAGGGTGAAGACGGCTCGCGCGCCGCCCTGGTGGCCGACGCCATCCACGGCCAGCGCCAGGTGGTCATCAAGTCGCTGGAGCAGAACTACCAGCAGGTCGACGGCGTGGCCGCCGCGACGATCCTGGGCGACGGCCGCGTGGCCCTCATCCTCGACGTCGACGCGGTGATCAGCCTGCGTCGCCGCGAGCCGCCCCGTCCCGTCGAACCCACCCTGATCGCCGCGGAATAAGCCGATGACCGAAGAAATCATCACCACGGGCGAGCGCCGGGAGCTGATCTCCTTCCGGGTCGGCGACCAAGAATACTGCGTGGACATCATGGCCGTCCGCGAGATCCGCGGCTGGAGCCCGGCCACGACGCTTCCGCAGTCGCCCGGCTACATGCGCGGCGTCATCAACCTGCGCGGCGCGGTGCTGCCGATCATGGACCTGGCCTGCCGCCTGGGCATGCCGATGGTCGAGCCGACCGTCCGCAGCGTGTTCATCGTGGTCAAGGCGGGCGACCGCATGATCGGCATGCTGGTCGACGCGGTGTCGGACATCCTGTCGATCACCGACGATCTCGTTCAACCGACCCCGGATCTGGCTTGCGACATGGTTCGCAACTTCATCCGCGGCATCATTTCCATCGACGGCCGGATGATCAGCGAAATCTCGCTCGATCGCCTGCTGCCCGAGCGCGAGGCCCTGGCCGCCTGATGACCTTCGCTCCCTCCTCCACTGATCGGCGCGAGGCCCTGGTCGACGGCGAGTTCGCCTTCACCACCCAGGACTTCAAGCGTATCGCCGAGATCCTCTACGGCATGGCCGGCATCAGCCTGCCGGACACCAAGGCCACGCTGGTCTATTCACGCCTGGCCAAGCGCCTGCGCGCCCTGGGCCTGCGTTCGTTCAAGGAATACTGCGCCTTCGTGACCAGCGAGCAGGGTCATGACGAGAGCCAGGAAATGCTGCGGGCCCTGACGACCAACGTCACCCGCTTCTTCCGCGAGCCGCACCACTTCGACGACCTGCGCGCCAACATCCTGGAGCCGATCGCCGACCAGGTGCGCGCCGGCCGCCGCCTGCGCCTGTGGTCCGCCGCCAGCTCGTCGGGCCAGGAACCCTATTCGATGGCCTTCACGGTGCTGTCTGTTTGGCCCAATGCGGCCGAGCTGGACATCCGCATCCTGGGCACCGACATCGACACCAACGTGCTCGCGACCGGCCGTCAGGCCGTCTACGACGAACACCTGCTGGAAGGCATTTCGCCGGCTCAGCGGGGCCAGTTCTTCGAGCGCGATTCGAATGACCGCCGGGCCTATCGCGTCTGCGAGTCCGCCCGCCGCCTGGTCGCTTTCCGCGAACTGAACCTCAACGGCCCGTCCTGGCCGATGAAGGGTCCGTTCGACGCCATCTTCTGCCGGAATGTCGTGATCTATTTCGATGAACCGACCCAGGAGCGGGTCTGGAGCCGCTTTCAGCCTCTGCTGGGGCAGGGCGGCAAGCTCTATGTGGGCCACTCCGAACGCGTCGGCGCCAATGTGCGCGGCTTCGAGAGCTGCGGCCTGACCGCCTATCGCAAGACGGGGGTCTGAGCATGGCCAAGATTCGCGTCCTCGTCGTCGACGACTCGGCGACCATGCGCGGCCTGATCACGGCCGCCCTCAACCGCGACTCCGAGATCGAGGTGGTCGGCGCCGCCGGCGACCCGTTCGAGGCCCGGGGCATGATCAAGGCCCTGAACCCGGACGTCGTGACTCTCGACATCGAGATGCCGAACATGAACGGCATCGAGTTCCTCGAGAAGATCATGCGCCTGCGGCCGATGCCGGTGGTCATGGTCTCCAGCCTGACCCAGGCCGGGGCCGAGATGACCCTGCGCGCTCTGGAGCTGGGCGCCGTCGACTGCGTCGGCAAGCCGACCACGGCCACCGGCACCGCCGAGGCCCTGGCGGAAGTCGCCGAGAAGGTGAAGACCGCGGCCCGCGCCTCGGTCCGCACCAAGGCCGACGCCGCGCCGGCCCCGGTTCGCCGCGGCGCCTACGTGCCGACCGGCGACGTGGTGGCCATCGGCTCGTCGACCGGCGGGGTGGAAGCCCTGCTGTCGATCCTGACCCAGTTTCCCGAGACCTGCCCGCCGACGGTCATCACCCAGCACATGCCGGCGACCTTCACCGCCAGCTTCGCCGCGCGCCTCGACCGCGCCAGCGGGGCCAAGGTGCAGGAAGCCACCGACGGCGCGCTGCTGGAAGTCGGCAAGGTCTATGTCGCCCCGGGCGGCGCCACGCACCTGGAGGTCGTCCGCTCGGCCGGCCTGCGCTGCCGCCTGACGGCCGGCGACCCGGTCAGCGGCCACCGCCCCTCGGTCGACGTGCTGTTCCGCTCGGTGGCCCAGGCCGTCGGCGACAAGGCCGTGGGCGCGATCCTGACCGGCATGGGCCGCGACGGCGCCCAGGGCCTGCTGCAGATGCGCCAGGCCGGCGCCCGCACGGTGGGCCAGGACGAGGCCAGCTGCGTCGTCTACGGCATGCCTCGCGCCGCTTTTGAACTCGGGGCCGTGGAGAAGCAGGTTTCCCTGTCCTCCATCGGCCAATCCATTCTCGATCTGGCCTCCGCGAGGCGATAGACCATGCCCCAAGCAAGCACCATTTCCGTTCTCGTCGTCGACGACCAGCTGACCATGCGGGCGCTGATCCGGAACGCCCTGCAGCAGATCGGCTTCAAGGACATCCGCGAGGCGCCCGACGGCGAAGAGGCCCTGAAGAACCTGCTGGCCAAGCCGGCCAACCTGGTCATCTCGGACTTCAACATGCCGAAGATGGACGGCCTGGCCCTGCTGCGCGCCGTGCGCTCGCACCCGCCGATCCGGCAGACGGCCTTCGTCATGCTGACCGGCCGGGCCGACCGCGAGCTGGTTCAGCGCGCCGTGCAGTTCGGCGTCAACAACTACTGCGTCAAGCCGTTCACCGTGCAGGGTCTGCGCGACAAGATCGAACAAGTTTTCGGACAACTGACATGATCGGGCGCGACTACTCTCACGACGACGAGCTGCGCGCGACCAAGGTCCACGTGACCCAGGGCGAAAGCCATGTCTCGACCGACCCGAACGTGGTCATGACCACGGTGCTGGGCTCGTGCATCGCCGCCTGCATCCGTGATCCGCAGGCCGGCGTCGGCGGCATGAACCACTTCCTGCTGCCCGACGCGGGCGACGGCCGCAGCAGCGGCAGCGGCAGCGGCGGCGACGCGGTGCGTTACGGCGCCTACGCCATGGAACTGCTGATCAACGGCCTGCTGAAGAAGGGCGCCCGCCGCGAGCGGCTGGAAGCCAAGATCTTCGGCGGCGGCAAGCTGTTCGACAGCCTGTCGGACGTCGGCGCCAGCAACGCGGCCTTCGCCGAGCGTTTCCTGCGCGACGAAGGCATCCCGATCGTGTCGTCCAGCGTCGGCGGCGTCTCGGCCCGCCGGGTCGAGTTCTGGCCGGTCACCGGCCGGGTGCGCCAACGCCTTGTGGCCGTCGACAATGCGCCGCAAGAAGTGCGTCGTCCCGCCCCGATTCCTCAGCCCGCGTCCAACGCCGGCGACCTGGAGCTGTTCTAGACCTCATGACCGCCACGTCGACCGCCGCCGCCGATATCATCGTCTCCCCGGATCATCAGCTTCCGGTGGGCGAGCTGTCGCGTCGGCTGGCGGCCGAGCTGGCGGCCGCGGCGATGATCTGCCGCGACTGCGAGCACGTGGCGGGCGAGCTGGCCACCGGCGGCGCGGCGCTCGAGAACATCACCCGCCTGCAGGCCCTCGACGAACTGAGCCAGCGGCTGCACGGCTTGTCGGACGTGCTGGCCCGCATCGGCCAGCATGCGTCCGGCGAATGGAACCTGGCCATCGAGCCCCTGCTCGAAGGCCTGGGCCTGGCCGACCTGGTGGGCCGTCTGCGTTCCGACAAGGACCATGCGGGCTGGGGCGCCGAGGCCGGCGAACTCGACTTCTTCTGAGGCGTCGATGCCCGAGCCGCTAAATCCATCGACTCGGATCAATCTCGAGCGGGCCACCGTGCTGGTGCTCGACGACAACGGCGCGTCGCTGGACATCCTGTCGGGCGTGGTCTCCGGCTTCGGCGTGCGCTCCCTGCACCGCGCCGAGTCGGTGAAAGACGCCCAGGCCCTGATCAAGATCCACACCTTCGACCTGATCATCAGCGACGTGCAGATGCCCGAGGTCGACGGTTACGAGTTCATCCAGTGGCTCCGCCGCGAGGGGCCCGAAACCAACCGCTATGTTCCGGTGATCCTGGTCACGGGCCACACCCGCACCTCGCAGGTGTTCAAGAACCGCGACGCCGGATCCAACTTCACCGTCGCCAAGCCGATCACGCCCAAGGTGTTGCTGGAGCGGATCTTCTGGGTGGCGCGGGAGGAGCGGGCCTTCATCGAGTGCGACACGTACGTCGGGCCCGATCGCCGCTTCAAGCACGAGGGGCCGCCGCCGGGGACGGACGGCCGACGCAAGGACGACCTGGCGGGGGAGGTCGGCGACGCTCAGGAGCCGAACATGTCGCAGGAAGAGATCAACAGCCTGATGAAGGTCGCGAAGGTGCAGATATGACCGTCCGCAAGTTCCGGCCCCCCAACCGCCTCGCCGCCATGATCAAGGATCGTGGCGGCATCCTGGCCAAGGACGCGGTCGCCGCGGCCGAGGCCAATGTCGAGATGCTGCGCGACAGCTCGCTCGCCGCCCTGGACGAGGCCCTGGAAGCCATCGAGGCGCGCTTCGGCCCCACGGCCGCCGGCCGCGCGGGCGAGGACTTCGAGACGCTCTACACCCTGACCCTGAAGATCATCGACGTGGCCGGCTTCGCCGCCGACGCCGGGGTCGACGAGGCGGCGGTGTCGCTGTGCGCCCTGGTCGACAACTGCGCCGAGGCCGGCGCCTGGCGCTGGGACGCCGTCGACGTCCACCTGTCGGCCCTGCGCCTGCTGCGCAACATGGGCGCCGTCCTGCCGGCCGAGCAGCGCCGGGGCATGCTCGACGGCCTGCACAAGGTCGCCCAGCGCTGAAATCGCGCCTTTGTCGATCCTAGCGTAGCGCCGGCGCCACGTTCGCGCCGGTCAATGCAACTGTTACCGGTCCCATGCCTTGATACGCCCTCCGGTGTTTGTTACGCGTTAGTTGCTACCGGTGTCAGGGCGTTGCAAATGCCAATGACACCGGTTTCCATAATGACGGCCGAGAGCGGCCGCGTGGGAAGGACGCGCGGTCGTTTCGACGCCACGACGAGGTCTGTGAGACCGCGTCGCAACGAAACGTATGGGAGGAGGACTGGATGTCTTACGGACATGACGCGCGCCTGCGCGCTCTGAAGATCGGCGTGTCGGCCGGCGCGGTGGCGTTGGCCCTGGCGGCCGCGGGCTCGGCCATGGCGCAGGACGCCGGTGCGACGACCGAGAATTCCGAAGTCGAGGCGGTGGTGGTCACGGGCTTCCGCAACAGCCTGGCCAAGGCCCTCAACGTCAAGCGCGAGGAAGCCGCGGCGACCGACTCGATCCTGGCCGAAGACATCGGCAAGTTCCCCGACCTCAACCTCTCCGAATCCATCCAGCGCATCCCGGGCGTGGCCCTGGCGCGCGACGGCGGCGAAGGCCGTCAGATCTCGGTGCGCGGCCTTGGTCCCACCTTCACCCGCGTGCGCATCAACGGCATGGAAGCCCTGACGACGGCCGGCGGCGCCGACGCCTCTGGCGGCACCAACCGCGGCCGCTCGTTCGACTTCAACATCTTCGCCTCGGACCTCTTCAACTCGATCACCGTGCGCAAGACGGGCGAGGCGTCGGTGGAAGAGGGCTCGCTGGGCGCCACGGTCGACCTGCGCACCGCGCGTCCGTTCGACTACAACGGCTTCGCCATGTCGGCCTCGCTGCAGGGCAGCTATAACGACCTCGCCGAGAAGGCCACGCCGCGCGGCGCCTTCATGATCTCCAACACCTGGCAGGACGGCCGCTTCGGGGCCCTGTTCTCGGTGGCCTACACCAAGCGCAAGATCCTCGAAGAGGGCAACAGCACCGTGCGCTGGGCCACGGGCAACGCCTTCTCGCCGGGCTTCGACGCCGTCAACAACGGCGCGGGCCTGCCGACCACGGTCAACCCCTCGGCCCAGGCCGTGGCCGACAACGCCGCCTTCCACCCGCGCTTCCCGCGCCTCGACCGCTTCGAGAGCGACCAGGAGCGCCTGGGCGCCACCCTGGCCCTGCAGTTCCAGCCGTTCGAAGGCACCACCCTGTCGTTCGACGCCCTCTATGCCGACTTCAAGGGCACGCGCCAGGAGACCTATCTGGAGGCCCCGTCCTTCAGCACCGGCGGCGCCTGTACGGCCGCCAACGTGGCCAGCAGCTGCGGCATCGCCGACACCAACGTGACGGCGCGCACCATCGAGAACGGCGTGATGGTCAAGGGCACGTTCGACGACGTCGACCTGGCCGTCGAGAACCGCTTCGACAAGCTCGACACCAAGTTCACCCAGTTCTCGCTGACCGGCGACCACCAGATCAGCGACAACTTCACGATCCACGGCTTCGTCGGCCACTCCAAGTCGGACCACCAGAACCCGGTCCAGACGACGCTGCGCTTCGACTACTTCAACGTCGACGGCTACAGCTACGACTACACCGACAGCCGCGATCCGAAGTTCAGCTACGGCAACGCCGCCCTGACCGACCCGACCAAGTGGAAGCTGACCCAGATCCGCCTGCGCCCGCAGTCGGCGGTCAACACCTACGACACGGCCCAGGCCTGGGCGGAATACAAGCTCAACGACGCCCTGAGCATCAGCGGCGGCCTGAACTTCAAGCAGTACGAGTTCGAAACCACCGAGATGCGCCGGACGGTCGGCACCACGACCAACCAGGAAACGGTGATCCCGGCGGCCATCGCGGCGATGTCGCTGGCCAGCTTCAGCCGCCTGGCCACCTTCAACGGCGTCCAGACCGTCATCCCGGACCTGGCCAAGGCCGCCAGCGTGCTGAGCCTCTACGACCAGTCGGCCTATGGCGGCGCCTTCAAGCTCGGCGCCGAGCCGTCGCTGGGCAACAACCGCGGCGTCTCCGAAGAGGATCGCGGCGCCTATCTGCAGGGCGACCTGCGCACCGAGATCGGCGGCGTCGGCGTGCGCGGCAATCTCGGCGTCCGCTACGTGAAGACCAAGCAGTACGCCCGCGGCTTCACCTATGTCGGCGGCTCGCCGGTCGGCATCACGGCCGGCCGCGAATATGACGACACCCTGCCGGCCCTGAACCTGGTGGTCGAGCCGACCGAGAACTTCCTGATCCGCTTCGGCGCGGCCAAGGTGATGTCGCGTCCGGACCTCGGCAGCCTGACCCCGGGCTCGACGGTCAGCGTCTCGGGCACCGCCCGCAGCGTCACCGCCGGCAACCCGAACCTGGATCCGTTCCGCGCCAAGACCTACGACATCGCCTTCGAATGGTACTTCCAGAGCCAGGCCCTGCTGTCTCTGGCCCTGTTCCAGAAGGACATCGGCAGCCTGGTGCAGACGGTCACCACCTCGACCACCTTCACCGGCAATCCGTTCGGCATCCCTGACAGCGTGGCCATCGCCGCCTGCGGCACGACCACCGGCTGCAGCCCCTCGGCGCAATGGAACTTCTCGACCCCGGTCAACACCGACGGCGGCAAGGTCAAGGGCTTCGAGGTCAATTATCAGCAGCCGTTCAAGTTCCTGCCGGGCGCGCTGGCCAACACCGGCGTCCTGCTGAACTACACCTACGTCAAGTCGGACGTGAAGTACGTCAACTCGGCCGGCGCCGTGGTCGCCACCGGCGACCTGACCGGCCTGTCGCGCAACGGCTACAACGCCACCCTCTACTACGAGGACGCCAAGTTCAGCGCCCGCGTCTCGGCCTCGTACCGCGACAAGTACCTGACCCGCGTGCTGGGCCAGGAGAACACCACGGCCGCGCCGGTGCTCTATGACGGCACCAACGAGACCTTCAACGTCGACGCCTCGCTGCAGTACACCCTGAACGACCAGTTCAAGATCACCCTGGAAGGGGTGAACCTGACCGACGAGTATCAGGACCAGTTCAGCGGCGAGCAGAACATGCCGGTGGTCTATCACCACACCGGCCGCGAGGTTCTGCTGGGCGTCCGCTACAAGTTCTAGGGCTTAGGACTTTCGAGAGCCGCCCTTGGGGGAGGGCGGCAGGGAAGGGCGCCGGTCGGGGGACCGGCGCCCTTCTTCTTTCGTGGCCGGGCCTATTCCCGCCCGTCGATCCAGGTGCGCACGACGTTGCGCTCGCCGTCGAGCAGCACGAGGTCGGCGGCTTGGTCCGGGGCGATCGAGCCGCGCGTGGCCGACAGGCCCAGGAACGCGGCCGGAGCGGCGGCGGCCATCATCACCGCGTCTTCCAGGCCAAGGCCCAGCATGTCCACCGCATTGCGGACGGCGCCGATCATGTCGAGGTCGGAGCCGGCCAGGGTGCCGCCGGGGCCGACGCAGACGCCGTCCTCGACGGTGATCTGCTGGCCCTGGAGGACGAAGCGCTTGTCGGCCATGCCGACGGTGGGCATGGCGTCGGTGACCAGCATGAAACGGTCCAGCGGCCGGGTGCGCAGGGCGATCCTCAGCGTGGCCGGATCGACATGGCGGCCGTCGACGATGATGCCGCACCAGGCCGACTGGCTCTCCAGCGCCGCGCCCACCGCGCCGGGGGCGCGGCTGGTCAGCGGCGACATGGCGTTGAAGAGGTGGGTGAAGCCGGTCAGACCCGCTTCGAGCGCGGCGCGGACGGTCTCGTAGCGGGCGTTGGTGTGGCCGGCGGCCACCACCACGTCGGCGTCGGCCAGGCGGGCGACCATGTCGGGCGTCGTGGTCTCGGGGGCGAGGGTCACCAGTGTCTTGCCGCGCTTCAGCGACGACAGCAGGGCGATCGCCTCCTCGTCGAGGACGCGGAACTTGCCGGCGTCGTGGATGCCCTTGCGCTGGGCGTTGAGGAACGGGCCTTCGATATGCACGCCCAGCACGCCGGGCACGCCCTGTTCGATCGCCTGCTCGGTGGCCCGCATCGCCGCGTCGACGACGTGCAGGTCGTCGCTGATCAGGGTCGGCAGGAAGCCGGTCGTGCCATAGGGGCGGTGGGCCGCGCCGATGGCGGCGATGGTCTCCACGGTGGGCGCGTCGTTGAAGAGGACGCCCCCGCCGCCATTGACCTGGGTGTCGATGAAGCCGGGAACCAGCAGGCCGCCGGCCAGGTCTTCCACGACGGCGTCGGCCGGGATGTCGGCGTGGGCCAAGAGGCCGGCGATGACGCCGTCGCGCATCAGCAGGGCCTGGCCGGCGACGACGCCGGCCGGGGTCAGGATCTCAGCATTCAAGAGCGCGGTGACGGGCATCAGACGGTCTGGGTCACCTTGTTGAGGTGGGGCGGGCTGTCGGGATCGTAGCCGCGCGCCACCGACAGGCCGGCGGCCATGCGGTAGAAGCTCTGCACTAGCAGGATCGGCTCCAGCAGCGGATGGTCCGATGCGGAAGGCAGCGTCGTCGCGCCGGCGACTTCGCCGCCGGCCAGCAGCACGGTCGCGCCGCGCTCGGCCAGGCCTTGGGCCATCTTCAGCGTCGAGGCGTAGGTCTCGTCCTGCTGGGCGAGCACCAGGGCCGGGAAGCCGTCCTTCACCAGGGCCATGGGACCGTGCAGCACCTCGGCGGCGCTGAAGGCCTCGGCGTGCAGGCCGCAGGTCTCCTTGAACTTCAGGGCCGCCTCCTGGGCGATCCCGAAGCCGACGCCGCGGCCCAGGACGTAGAGGTTGGTCGCGCCCGACAGGGCCTTGATGCCGGCGCTCCAGTCCTGCTCCCAGGCCGCCGCCAGGCCCTGCGGCAAGGCGGTCAGGGCGGTGGTCAGGTCCTCATCCTGAGTCCAGGCCGCGACCAGCTGGGCGATGGCCACGAGGGCGGCGATGTAGGATTTGGTGGCCGCGACGCTCAGTTCCGGGCCGGCGTGCAGCGGCAGCACCGCGTCGGCCAACTGGGCCAGCGGCGAGCTCTCGTCATTGACCAAAGCGACCGTGAACGCGCCGCCCTGCTTGGCCGCCTCGACCGCCGCCAGCAGGTCCGGGCTCTTCCCCGACTGCGAAATGGCCAGATACAGCACCCCCTCCAGGTCCTGCGGCGCGGCGTAGACCGACGACACCGACAGCGCCGCCGACGAGGTCAGCACGCCGGCGCGGGTCTCGATCAGGTATTTGGCGAAGGTCGCCGCATGGTCGCTCGATCCCCGCGCGCAGGTGACCACGGCCCGGGGCGGAGCCGCCCTCAGCCGCTGCGCGATCGTCGCCGCCGCCTCCGCATTGGCCGCCAGCTGCCGGGCGACCACGCCCGAGGCCTCGCCGGCCTCCTGGAACATGCGCGTGGCTTCGGCGGTCAGGGTTTGGACATGGGAAAGGGGCTGCGCTGTCACGGGCCGTACTCCAGGACACAAAAACAAAAGAGGGGGGGAGGGATCAGGCGGGGTCGTTGAGTTCGGCCACGAAGTCGTAGGTGTCGCCGCGGTAGTAGGACTGGGTGATCTCGACGGCCCGGCCGTCCTTGAGGAAGCCGCGCCGCTCGACCAGCAGGCCGGCGTCCTTGGCCTTCACGCCCAGCAGGGTGGCGTGCTGCGGGGTGATCAGCACCGCGCGCAGGCGCTGCAGCGCCCGCACCGGCCGGTAGCCGGCGTCGGCCATGGCTTCGTACAGCGAGTGCTCGACCACCTCGACCGAGGGCAGGGCGAAGGCGGCGATGGTCGAATATTCGACGGCCATCGGCGCGCCGTCGGCATAGCGGATGCGGTGGAAGCGATAGACCGGCGTGCTGGGCGACAGGCCCAGGGTCAGCGATTCCTCGGGCGTCACCGAGCCTTCCATCTTGGCCAGCCACTCGCTGTGCGGGCTGCGGCCGCGCGAGATCATGTCCTCGGTGAAGCAGGTCAGCTTGGAGAAGTTCTTCTCGACCCGCGAGGCCACGAAGGTGCCCGCGCCCTGGCGGCGGGTGAGCAGGCCCTCGCTGACCAGGCCCTCCAGCGCCTTGCGCACGGTGATGCGCGAGACGTTGAAGTCCTCGGCCATGTCGCGCTCGGGCGGCAGGGCGTCTTCCGGCGTCAGGATCTTGTGCTGGATCGCGTCGCGCAGGGCGCGCTGGAGCTGCAGATAGAGCGGCGCGGAGGCGGCGGTCTGGATCGGACCGATGCGTTCGGAGAGCAGCATGGGCTAGATTTCCATCTCGAGTGGAGCCAGGCGCCGCGTTTCGGGGCATCTCACTGCGCACATACCAATCTAAGTCCTTTTTGCCCGCCGCTTTGATCCTATAATTCGCACCAGGGCGATAAATCGCTTTTGTGTCAAACGATTTTCGGCTTCGGGTGCCGGTGTCCGTTTTTTGAGTGGTATTAAAATGGCATCTATGCTCAGCCTTCGATCAAGAGATGCAAGTGCGCCGGGACCGGCCGCGCTGCGACACGTTACGGGGGAGTCGTCGATGTCGGGTCTGGTTCTTCACGCGCCTTTGCAGGGCTGGGCGGGGCCGTTGGACGAGGTTCCGGATGCGGTGTTCGCGCAGCGGATGCTGGGGGACGGGGTGGCGATCGATCCGGTGGGGTCGGTGCTGGCGGCTCCTTGCGACGGCGTGGTTGTGAGCGTGCATCGGTCGGGGCATGCGGTGACGATCCGGGCGGTGAACGGCGCGGAAATCCTGATGCATGTGGGGCTGGAGACGGTGGCGCTGGGCGGGGAGGGCTTTGAGGTCCACGTCGTCGAGGGCCAGGCGGTGAAGGCTGGCGAGGCGCTGATCGGCTTTGATCTGGATCTGCTGGCGCGGCGGGCCAAGAGCCTGATCACGCCGGTGGTCATTACCAATCCGGAGGCGTTTTCGATCGTCCGGCGGACGCAGGACCAAGAGACGCCGGCGGGCGGGTTCCTGATGGAGCTGGTCCCGGTGGCCGGCGCGGCGGTGGTCCAGACGGCCGCCGAGGTGGAGATCTCCCGCGAGCTGGTCGTGCCGCTGGCGCACGGCATCCACGCCCGTCCGGCGGCGCGGATCGCCGAGATGGCGCGGGGCTTTGCCGCCGACGTCGCGATCGTGGCCGGCGGCCGCCGGGCGAGCGCCCGCAGCCCGGTCGGGGTGATGGCCCTGGCCGTGAAGCTGGGCGACCACGTCTCGATCGTCGGGTCGGGCGTTGACGCAGCAGCGGCCGTCAATGCCGTCGCCGCCCTGATCGAAGGCGGCATGGGCGAGAAGGCCGGCGAGGTCGCGCCGAAGGTCGCTGAAGAAGCTCCGGTCGTCCTGGCCCCTTCGGAGCCCGCAGAGCCCGGCGTGCTGCGCGGGGTGATGGCCGCGCCGGGGCTGGCGATCGGCCAGGCCGTGCGGCTGGCGGTGGAAGAGATCACCGTGGCCGAAGCGGGGCAGGGCGTCGCCGCCGAGCTGGCCGCCCTGGATAGGGCGCTGGACGCCGTCCGCGCCCGCATCGCCCTGGCCGCCGAGACCGGCGAGGCCGCGCGCAAGGCGATCCTGGCCGCGCACCTGGCCTTCCTCGAAGACCCCGAGCTCACCGCCGCCGCGCGCAAGCTGATCGGCGAAGGCAAGAGCGCCGGTTTCGGCTGGAGCCGCGCCGTCGGCGGCTATGTCGAGGCGCTCAAAGGTTTGGGCGACCGGCGGCTGGCCGAGCGGGTCGATGATCTGATCGATCTGGAGCGCCAGGTGCTGCGGGTCCTGCTGGGCCTCGAAGAAGAGACCGCCTGCGCCCTGCCCGCCGGCGCCGTCCTGCTGGCCGACGAGCTTTTGCCCTCGCAGCTGATGGGCGTGGATCCGACACGGGTGGCCGGCTTCGCCACCGCCCGCGGCGGCCCCACCTCGCACGTGGCCATCCTGGCCGCCGCCATGGGCCTGCCGGCCCTGGTCGCCGTCGGTCCTGG
>NZ_JBWKPK010000027.1:0-79242 GCF_059418205.1 Caulobacter sp. GW821-FHT09B11
GCGAGCAGCGTGCGCAGAGCCTGATCCTTCTCCCCTTGCGGGAGAAGGTGGCGGCCGAAGGCCGACGGATGAGGGGTGTCTCAGATGGGAGACGCCCCGCCCGGCCTGACCGCTGTAGGCGGCTTCGAGATTTGAGAGACCCCTCACCCGACCTCGCTCCGCGAGGCCACCCTCTCCCACAAGGGGAGAGGGAAGACGGAAAAAGCCTGGGTCCCCGCTTTCGCGGGGATTTTACGGGAGGAGAGACAGGCTCCCCGCTCGTAACTTCCCTCGCCCAACCCCAACACCGCCTTCCTGGGCCTTGCGCCCAGGATCCATCGTTCAGCTGCTCAGACCTCGGCAGGACGGTCGAGGTTTGAGCGGTCGCCGGCATGGGCCCTCGCCACAGGGGCGAGGGAGGCGGAGTTTTGTCTGTTGCTGGGTGCGGATACGGCCCACGTCGCGGAAGCTGAAAACGCCCCCCCCTCCGGCCCTTCGGGCCACCTCCCCCAGAGGGGGAGGATCAGGTGTTCGAGCCGGTCAGCATCGCCACCAGGGCGGCGGGGCCGAGGGTGGTGTTGAGGTCGGTGGCGGCTTTGGCGGCCTTGCGGGCTTTGGCGGCCTTGGCGTCGCGCTTGGCCTGGCCGTCGGCCATGGCGGCGGCCCATTTCGTTTTCGGGGGCGGTTTGGGGAGCGGCATGGCGGTCTCCGTGGATCGCGGGCAGCAGGCCATGGCCCGCCGCGTCCGTCCAATCACAACTCTGCGACACAGAGTATCGATCAGCCGCCGAAGATCCGCTTCAGCCAGCCCGGAATGCCGCCGACGGCGCGGTCGATGTCGCGGCCGATCTCGCCGTCCTCCGACGGCGGAGCGGCGCGGGGGACCGGGGCGCGGTCGCGGGCGATCAGGCCCGCTTTCAGGCCCTGGCCAACGAAGTCGCGCCAGATCTGGGCCGGGAGGCCGCCGCCGGTGACGCCGTTCATCGGCGAGTGGTCGTCGTTGCCGACCCAGACCCCGACCACCAGGTCGCCGGTGAAGCCGACGAACAGGGCGTCGCGATGGTCCTGGGTGGTGCCGGTCTTGCCGTAGGTCAGCTGGCCGGTGCGGGCGGCGCGGCCGGTGCCCTCCTCGACCACCGCGCCGAGCAGCTCGTAGAGCGCCGCGCGCTGGGCGGTGTCGAGCGGCCGGCTGGGCGGCGGCGCCTGTCCCGCCGGACGCGGACGGCCGTAGGGCGCGACCGGCGTGTGGCCCGAGGCGACGGCGGCGTAGGCGCTGGTCAGCTCCAGCAGGGTGGTCTCGGCCGTGCCCAGCGACAGGCTGGCGTCGGTGGTCTTCAGCGGCGAGGTGATCCCCAGGTCGCGAGCGGCCTGGACCACCGCCTCGCCGCCGGCCGTCTGCCAGATCCGCGCGGCGATGATGTTGTTGGACTGGGCGAAGGCGTCGCGCAGGGTCATGTCCTGGCCCGCCCCGCCCTCGTAGTTCTTCGGGCTCCAGCCGCCGATGGTGATCGGGTCGCCGACCACCCGCATGTCGGTGTGGGCGCCGTCGCGCAGGGCGGCCAGGTAGACGAAGAGCTTGAAGGCGCTGCCCGGCTGGCGTTTGGCCTGGACGGCGCGGTTGAACTGGCTGGTCGCGTAGGAACGGCCGCCGACCATGGCCACCACCTTGCCGTCGGGGCGCATGGCGACCAGGGCCGCCTGCCCCGCCTTCAGCCGGCCTCCGGACTTGGCGAGGGCGCGGTTGACCGCCTGCTCGGCGCGGCGCTGCAGGCGGCCGTCCAGCGTGGTGGGAACCTTGACCTCGCCGTAGCGGGCGGTCTCGAAGGCGTCGGCGATCTGGGGCGAAGCCCAGTCGGCGAAATAGCCGCCGACCGGCAGGCTGGCGCGCACGGCGCGGGCCCGGGCGCCGTGCGCGGCCGCCGCCTGCTCAGGGGTGATGAACTTGACCTCGACCATGTCGGCCAGCACCCGGTCGGCGCGGGCGGCGGCGGCCTTGGGATTGTCGACCGGATCCAGGCGGCTGGGGGCGTTGACCATGCCGGCCAGGATCGCGGCCTGGCCGAGGGTGAGCTTCTCGGGCGGGCGGCCGAAATAGTGCCGCGAGGCCGCGCCCAGGCCGTAGACCCCGTCGCCGAAATAGATGCTCGACAGGTAGCGGGCGAGGATCTCGTCCTTGGACAGGCGCAGCTCGAGCCACACGGCGATCACCGCCTCCTGGGCCTTGCGGCGAAGGGTGCGCTCGTTGCTGAGGAAGGCGTTCTTGGCCAGCTGCTGGGTGATGGTGCTGGCGCCCTCGCGGGCCTTGCCGGCCTTGATGTTGACGGCGGCGGCCCGACCCATGCCCCAGACGTCGAGGCCGAAGTGATGGCGGAAGCGCCGGTCCTCGATGGCGATGAAGGCGTTGGGCACGTAGTCCGGCAGGTCGGCGACGACGACAGGCGCCTCCTTGTAGGCGCCGCGCCTGGCGAAGGGCTTGCCCTGCGCGTCCAGCAGCACGACGGCGGGACTGGGCAGCGGCTCCAGGGCGCGCGACAGCGGCAGGCTGACCCCGACCCAGACGAAGGCGGCCAGCAGCACGGCGAAGACGGCGGCGACCAGGCCCGTCCAGCGCGGATGGCGGCGGACGAAGGCGGCCAAGCCGCGGGCCTTGGCGGCGACGAAGGCCGCGACGGCCAGGGCCGCATGCCGCGCCTTCACCGTCCAAGCTCGCCAGTCGATCTCGGCCACCCGGCCCCCGTTTCCTGTTCAGCCCGCTCCTGGATGGCAGGCAGTTGCGGCAGGAAAGCGTCCGGGAACGGTCAAGGTTGCCTGGTCAGGATCGGAAGGCTCAGGCCTGCAGCGCCATGAAGGCGTCGACCTTGTCGAGGGCGGTCAGGGAGGCGCGGACGGTGCAGACCAGGCCGTTTGGGCGATAGTCGAGGGCGACCTCGCCGTCGAGCTCGCTGGCCAGGGCCAGCTCGATGATCCGCGAGCCGAAGCCGCGACGGGTGGGCGGGGCGACGCGCGGTCCGCCGTGCTCGGTCCAGGTGATCGAGAGGCGCGCGCCGGGCTCGGAGGCCCAGACCACCTCGACCTCGCCGCACGGAACCGACAGGGCGCCGTACTTCAGGGCGTTGATGGCCAGCTCGTGGAAGGCCAGGGCCATGACCACGGCGGGCTTGGGCGAAACCATCAGGTCGGGACCGGCGATCGTCGCGCGGTGCTCGCCGCCGAGATAGGGCTTGAGCGAGCCCTCGACGATCTGGCGCAGGCTGGCGGCGGCCCAGTTCTCGTCAGTCAGCACGTTGTGGGTGGCGGCGATGGCCATCAGCCGGCCCTCGAAGGCGCGCCGCACGGCGGCGTCGACCCCGGCGTTGCGCAGCGACTGGGCGGCGATCGACTGGACGATGGCCAGGGTGTTCTTGACCCGGTGATTGAGCTCGTTGACCAGCAGCTGGCGGTGGCGCTCGGCCAGCATGGCGGCGGTGACGTCGCGCGAGGCGGCCAGCACCCGGACCACGATCCCGGCCTCGTCGCGGACGGGCGAGACGGTGGTGTCCCACCAGCGGATATTGCCCTTGGCGGTCGGGCACAGGGCGCGGAAGAAGGCCGCGCCGCCGGCCAGGGCCTTGTTCAGGGCGTTCTCGACAGCGGGGCGGCTTTCGGGCGGCCACATGTCGGGCCAGTAGCGGTCGCGGTTGCGGCCGTCGAAGTCGTCGATCTCGAACAGCACCCGGCCGCGGGCGTTCATGTATTCGAGGCGGCCGTCCGGATCGATGACGCGGATGCAGTCCTGGCTGGCTTCCAGCACGCTGTGGAAATAGGCCCCGGCGTCGGCCAGCACGCCTGCGTCCGTACGGTCCTGCGCCATGCCCCCTCCATCGCCCCGCCCCTGCTCAGGAGCGAGAGTTGCGCAAGGCCGGGACGCTCGTCAAAGGCGCGTGCGGACGGCGCCCTCAGAAGGAGATGCTGGGCGCATCCTCGGCGCAGGCTTCCATCAGTCCGACCATCGCGGCGGTGACGCGCGAGGTCTGGGCCATGCGGCGAAGGGCTTCGCGGGCATGGGCGCTGTCGGCGATCTCCGCCTGGCGCTCCAGCCGTTCGGCTTCTTTGAGATGATCGTTTTGGCTCGGCATGGGGTGATTGTTTACTGGAGATGAACGCCGTTCTCCATGCGACCGCGCGACGCAGCTCGGAGAACTTCGTTAGCGGTATCAGCCATTTAGTGTGTATTTGCACAAGGTGCGCGGCGCCCAGGAATGCCGGCGTCCGAAATGAAAACACCCCCGGACCCTGAGGGTCCGGGGGTGTCGTCCTGTTCCCCAACAGGACGGCGTCGCCCGCTGCCATCCGGCGCGGCGGCGTCGCCTCATAAACCGATGGTCGTCATTTCGCGGAAAGCCTTGCGCGACACAACGCGGCGGCCTGTCGCACACGCGTCGGGGGAATTTTTCGACGGGCTCGCCATTCACGCCCTTGCCAACAATGACACCGGTGGACATTGTGTCGCCCAACACGCGCCGGGCCAACGGCGGCAAGGACTCGGAGCTTGGCCTCCGACGGGGAAGGAAACAAAGGCGACGCTTGATTTCAGGCGTCGAACCGCTCCCCATCCCATGCCGCCTGCGTCCTCGCGTCGCGCAAGTTCAGGACCCGGAGTCAGCGTCGATGCCGCTCAGCCCCCTCACCCGCCGCCGCCTGATGGCGACCACCGCGGCCGCCTTCGCCGCCGCCGCGGGACTGGCGCCGTTCAAGGCCCTGGCCGCCGAGGCGCCGGGCAAGGACGAGGCGCTGGCGACGATGAAGCGGGCCACCACCTTCATGGTCGAGAAGGTCGCCTACCAGGGCGGCTATGTCTGGAGCTATCTGCCCGACTTCTCGCGCCGCTGGGGCGAGATGGAGGCCTATCCGACGATGATCTGGGTGCAGCCGCCGGGCACGGCGACCATGGGCCACCTGTTCCTCGACGCCTATCACGCCACCGGCGACGCCTATTACTACGAGGCCGCCAAGCAGGTGGCCGGCGCCCTGATCAAGATCCAGCACCCGGCCGGCGGCTGGAACTATCTGGGCGACCTGGCCGGCGAGGCCTCGATCAGGAAGTGGTACGACACCATCGGCAAGAACGGCTGGCGGCTCGAGGAATTCCAGCACTACTACGGCAACGCCACCTTCGACGACGCCGGCACGGCCGAGAGCGCGCAGTTCCTGCTGCGGCTCTATGTCGAGAAGAAGGACCCGGCCTTCAAGCCGGCGCTGGACAAGGCCATCGGCTTCGTCCTGGACAGCCAGTACCCGGTCGGCGGCTGGCCGCAGCGCTTCCCGCTGAAGGACGAGTTCCACCATCACGGGCGGCCCGACTACACCGGCTACATCACCTTCAACGACGACGTGGCCGGCGAGAACATCGAGTTCCTGATCATGGTCTGGCAGGCCCTGGGCGACCCGCGCGCCCTGCCGGCGATCAGGAAGGCCATGGACTGCTTCGTCGCCTGCCAGCAGCCGCAGCCCCAGCCGGGCTGGGGCCTCCAACACCGCGTCGCCGACCTGAAGCCGGCCGGCGCCCGCACCTACGAGCCCGAAGCCTTCGCCACCCACACCACGGCCGCCAACATCACCGCCTGCATGGGCTTCTACGAGCTGACCGGCGATCCGAAGTACCTGGCGCGCCTCTCCGAGGCCCTGGACTGGCTGGAGACCCTGCGCCTGCCGGTGGAATACCAGAAGGGCCGGGCCTTCCCGACCTTCGTCGAGATCGGCACGGGCAAGCCGCTCTACGTGCACCGCACCGGCAGCAACGTCGTCAACGGCCGCTACTATGTGGACCAGAACCCCGAGAACACGGTGGCGCACTATTCGTCGTTCCGGGGGATCAACATCCCGGCCCTGCGCAAGCGGCTGGAGACGCTGAAGGCGACGCCGCCGGAAGTGGCCAGCAAGGCCTCGCCGTTGAAGGCCGGCCGCCAGGCGCTGCCGAAGTACTTCACCCTGAAGGACGTGTCGGTGTCCGACCTCAATGTCGGGGCCCTGAAGGGCGACACGAGCGCCAGCGCCCCCGACAAGGTCGCCGGCCTGATCGCCGCGCTGAACGAGGCCGGCTGGTGGCCGACCGAGCTGAAGGCGACCTCCAACCCCTATATCGGCGACGGCTCGGCCACGCCCGCCCCGGGCGACTTCAGCCGCACGCACGTGGGCGATGCGTCGGACACCTCGCCCTACGTGACCGACAAGCCGAAGATCGGGATTTCGACGGGCAGCTACATCGAGAACATGGTGACGCTGCTGAAGTACGTCGGGGCGGCCTGACCGCCTGCGGCGGCCCCCTCAGTCGCTCCGCGACAGCTCCCCCAGAGGGGGAGCATCTGGCTCGGCGCTTCTAGATCCTCCCCCCCCCCCTGGGGGAGGGGGCCCGCGCGGCGCTAGATCATCCCCAGCGGCAAGGTCCCACGATCGAGCACCCGGCCGTGGAACTCCCTCAACGTCCCGCCCCAGGCGCGGCGCAGGCGGGAGAGCTCCAGCCAGTACATGCCCTGCCCGGCCGCGACGCCCGGCGCGATGGCGGCGCGTTCGACCTCTTGCGTGAAGGGGGCGAAGATCACCGGATCGCCTTGCGTGTCGGCCAGGAAGGCCATGGCGCGCTGCGGGGTCCAGCCTTCGAGGTGGACGCCGAGGTCCATGCGGGCGCGGGCGGCGCGGAACAGGATCCAGTAGAGGCCGCCGATCTCGGCCAGGGGTTCGCCGTCGAAGGCGCCCGTCTCCCAGGCCAGGTGCTCGGCATAGACGGCCCAGCCCTCCATGGCGGCCGGACAGGCGACGCGGGTGCGGTAGGGGTGAGCGCCCGAGGCTTCCTCCAGCGGGATCTGCAGCATGTGGCCGGGGATGACCTCGTGATGCACGACAGCCGGCAGGCTCCAGCTGGGGCGGCGGCGGATCTGCTTGAGGTCGAGATAGTAGGCGCCGGGCTTGGAGCCGTCGGCCGAGGGCAGGTCGCGATAGCCTTGGCGCCCCGAAGCCTCGTCGGCGGGCGACATGCGGCGCACAGACACGGCGTTCACCGCGCCGGGCAGGTTGGCGAAAGCCAGGGGCAGACGCGCGCGGGCCTTCGCCAGCCACGGCGCCATGTCGGCCACGGCGCGGTCACGGCCGGCGTCGTCGTCGCTGTAGAGAAAGCGTTCGTCGACGGCCAGGGCGCGCAGGCGCTCGCCCACCCCGCCCTGGGTCAGGCCTTGCGCCTTCAGCAGGACGTCGGCGCGGGCGTGCAGGGCGCGGATCGTCTCGTCCAGGCGCCTGCGGGCCTCGGCGGGGGCGAGCGCCGCGCCCAGTTGGCCCTTCAGCGCCAGGGCGTAATAGGCCTCGCGGTCCTTGAAGCGGATCCCGGCGGCGGTTCCGTCGCGGGGCTTGAGGGCCGCCAGCGCCTCGGCCTGGCGGCCCAGGGCGGCGGCGACCGGCGGCGACGCCTTGGCGGCGGCCTCGGCCAGGCCCTTCTCCAGGCGATCGATCAGGAAGGCCGGCGGGACCACCCCGGCGGCCGCGTCGCGGCGGATCTGGTCGGTCTCGGCGTCTAGGCGAGTGACGGTCGCGGCGACGGCGTTGGGCTTGGCGTCGGCCGCCTTCAGCCAGGCGCCGGCCCGGGTGGTGACGACATAGGGCCCGGCCGCGCCCGCGCCGAACGGGAAGCGGCGCACGAACTCGGCCTCGATCGCGGTCGAGGCCTTCACGGCGTCGTAGTCGAGGCGGGCCTTGGAAGAGAGGGTCGCGGGATCGACGGCGGCCAGGGCCTTCAGGCGATCGGCCGCGCCGGCGAGCTTGGGAAAGCCGTCGAGCAGGGTCTTGAGCGCCGCATCGCCGCCCTGGCGGGCCAAAGCCGGTCCCGCCGCCAGGCCGGCGGCGGCCAGCATCATCATCGCCCGACGATCGATCATTCCCGGCCTCTCCCTTGCCGTTGTTGATCCCTGTCGTAGCGGGAAAGACACCGGTGTCCAGAGCGATCGGCGACAGTCGCTCAATGCATCATCAGGTTGCATGAATCGGCGAAACTACCCAAAAGCTACATCCGGAACCTTGGGGGAGGAACCGAGCCTGACCTCGGCCGCATCGCGCCCGAAACGACGCCCGAACCGAGGCTTGAACCGACGCTCGAACCGACACTGGAGGCCGCGTCGCCGGCGCCGCGCTCTCCCCGCCTCGAGTTCCGATCCTTGGGACGGCCCGGGGCCGGCCCCGAAGAGACAGTGACAGTCAGCGTCCGCGTCCAAAGACCCGCGCGCGGCCCATGCCGGGCCGACGTTCCGCCATGGAGGTAAGATCGATGAAACACGCCACTCGCCGCGCCCTGACCGCCTCGCTGTTCGGCCTGGCCGTCGCCGCCACCGCCCCGGCCCTGGCCGTCGCCGCCGACAGCGCCGCCCCGCAGCAGATCACCGAAGCCGAGGTCCTGGCCGCCGTGGACGCCTGGGGCAGAGGCCTGGTGTCCATCTCGGTCGCCTACAACGGCAAGCGCGAGAACCTGCCACGAGCCAAGGCGGTGGCCAGCGCCTTCATCGACAAGGCCTACGGCTACAATCTGGGTCCGGTGCTGTTCAAGCCGACCATGACCACCGAGCCGCACATCTACCGCCTGACCAAGGAGGGCGCGCTGTCCTACTTCGTCGACGACGATCCGACGTACGACGACGACGGCTTCGCGCTGCAGCGGCCGTGGCGCCGAGTGGTCTTCAAGCCCGTCGGCATCCAGATCAACGGCGCCGTCGCCAACACCATGGGCACGGTGGAGCTGTACGTGAAGGGCCAGGACGACAAGCCCGCCGTGGTGGTCGACAAGACCTGGGTGTTCAAGAAGGACGACAAGGGCGTGGTGCGGATCATCGTCCACCACTCGTCGTTGCAGTTCAACGGGTACTGAGGCTGGGGGGCGGACGCGCTAAAGTCCCTCTCTCTTTGAGAGAGGGAGGGACCCGCCGCGAAGCGGTGGGAGGGTGAGAGGTTTTACCGCTAGCCGGAAGCCCTCGATCCTTCCATTGCGGTTTCTCAAAGGGCGGGCCCAGGCCGCCGCCATGGACGCGACCACCCGCTGTTTCGGCGGGGGTTCGGGCTGCTGAGGAGTCGCCGCCGGCATGCTGGCTGCGCCTGGTTCGGATAGGATGTAACCTCTCACCCTCCCACCGCCTGCGGCGGCGGGCCCCTCCCTCTCTCACAGAGAGAGGGAATAATCGGACGCGTGACAACGCTGTCACGGATCGCCTAGGGTGCCGTCGGGGCGCACGAAGACGCCCATCTGGTTCGCGTCCCGGAGGAAGCCTTGCCGACCTGCCCGATCCTGGCCCTGCTGGCCGCTTCCGCCTTCGCCGCACCCGCTCTGGCCGCGGAACCCCTGGCGCCGATCCGGCTGAACCAGGCCGGCGTGCTGGAAAGCGCGGGCAAGCTGGCGGTGCTGCCGGAGGCCTCGACCCAGCCGCTGGACTGGACGCTGGAGAACGCGGCCGGGCGCGTGGTGCTGAAGGGCCGGACGACCGTGGTCGGTCCCGACGCGGCGTCGGGCGAGAGCCTGCACCAGATCGACTTTTCGACGGCGCCGGCCGGCGCGGGCTATCGGCTGAAGGCCGGCGGCCGCTCCAGCCGGCCGTTCGCGATCGCCGCCCATCCCTATGCGCGCCTCAAGCGCGACGCCCTGGCCTTCTTCTACCAGAACCGCAGCGGCATACCGATCGAGGCGCGGTTCGGCGACGATCCCAAGCTGGCCCGCCCGGCCGGCCACGCGCCCGACAAGGCGACCTGCTTCAACGGCAAGGACGAGCGCGGCCAGGCCTGGGCCGGCTGCGGCTATGTGCTCGACGCCAGCAAGGGCTGGTACGACGCCGGCGACCACGGCAAGTACGTGGTCAACGGCGGCATCGCGGTGTGGACGCTGGTGAACTATCGCGAGCGGCTGACGGCCCTGGGGCGCAAGGACGCCTTCGCCGACGGTAGCCAGCGCATCCCCGAGGCCGGCAACGGCGTCTCCGACCTGCTGGACGAGGCGCGGTGGGAGCTGGAGTTCCTGCTGGCCATGCAGGTTCCGGCCGGAACGACCATGGCCCTGCCGGTCGGCCACCAGGGCAAGGGTCCGCTGGCGCTGACCAATGTGGACGCCTCGGGCATGGCCCACCAGAAGCTGACCGACGCCTTCTGGACCGGCGTGCCGACCGCCCCGCACGAGGATCCGGCGCCGCGCTTCCTCTATCACCCGACCACGGCCGCGACCCTGAACCTGGCCGCCGTCGCGGCCCAGTGCGCGCGGGTGTGGAAGACGGTGGACCCGGCCTTCTCGGCCCGCTGCCTGACCGTCGCCCGCTCGGCCTTCGCGGCGGCGCGGCGCAATCCCGAGATCTACGCCCACAGCCAGTTCACCGGCGGGGGCGGCTATGGCGATCCGGAGCTGTCGGACGAGCTGTTCTGGGCGGCGGCCGAGCTGTGGGCGACCACGGGCGAGGCCGCGTACGGCGAGGTCGTGCGGGCCTCGCCCTACATGCCCGCCGCCGGCAAGCCGGCGCAGGCGCCGGGCTGGGGCTGGACGGCGAGCCTGGGCGTGATGTCGCTGGCGATCTCGAACACCGTTCCCGCCGACATACGCGACGCCGCCCGCGCGGGGCTGGTCGCCGCCGCCGACGGCTATGCGGCCGAGGACCTGCAGGCCGGCTACCGCCTGCCCGACGCCGGGACGCGCTATTCCTGGGGCTCCAACGCGGTGATCATGAACCGGGCCATGGTGCTGGGCGCGGCCTACGACGTCACCGGCAAGGCCGCCTATCGCCAGGCCGCCGCCGACGCCATGGACTACGTGCTGGGCCGCAATCCGCTGGACCAGTCATACGTCACCGGCTGGGGCGCGCGGCCGATGAAGCATCCGCACCACCGCTTCTGGGTGGGCCAGGGGAAGTACCCCGCTCCGCCGCCGGGAGTGATCTCGGGCGGCCCCAACAACACCGCCTTCAGCGACGAGGTGGCCAGGAAGATGCAGGGCAAGTGCGCGGCCCAGACCTGCTGGGTCGACGACGCCGGAGCCTTCACCCAGAACGAGGTGGCGGTGAACTGGAACGCGCCGTTCTTCTGGGTCGCGGCGTTCCTGGATGAGGGGAAGTAGCCCGCTTCCCAAAAACTCCCGTCATTCCCGCCCTTGTGGCGGGAAAGCCTCTGTAAGCCGCAAGGGCGAATGAGGCGGCGTGCTGAGCACGCCGCTTGCGCCTCACGTGTCAGCGGAACCAGGGGTTCCCGCCACAAGGGCGGGAATGACGGGATGTTGAAAGGCTGCGGCGGGCCTTACGCCGCCGCCCCGCCCTGCTCCGCGCACGAGCAGATCCGCGCGTTCAGCAGGTGGACGCCGGCCAGCATCAGGCCGCCGAGGCTGGTCAGGGCGGCTTCGGCCCAGTCGGCGACGGGCGCGAAGGCGCCGGCGGTCATCAGGGCCAGGCCCCCGGCGGCCAGAGCCACCATGCCCGGTCGCCGCCAGTTGCCCGAGCGCGCCAGGGCGAAGACCGAGATCGGCGCGGCCATGGCCAGGAACAGGGGGTGCAGCCACTCGGCGTGCGACAGGTTCGCCGCCAGCGGCAGCAAAGCCGCCATCACCGGCAGGGCCAGGCAGTGCACGAGGCAGAGGCTCGAGAGCCCGATCGCCGCGCCGTCGAGACCCCGTTGCAGGTGGTTGTGGCGGGGCATGCGGAACTCCGAGTACGACGGTCGAGGCGACTTAAATGTTATTACATAACACCCAGTCAAGAGGCGCCCGGCGGAATTTCCGCCAGCGCGCCTGCCGCGTCCGACCCCGGGCGGGATCATCCAAGTCGCGGGAAGCCTGATCGGCGATGGTCCGGCCGCAATCGCACGCGGCATGAGGAGCCCCGCCATGGAAACCAAGGATCGTCTCTGGACCGGCTCGCGCCGCGGGGTGCTGCTGTCGGGCCTGGCGCTGGGCCTGGCCGCGCCGGCGTTGGCGCAGGCCGCTCCCGCCGGCGCCGTGAACGCTCCCACCCGCTATGTCGAGAGCAACGGCCGGCGCCTGGCCTACCGCTCGGTCGGCGAGGGAACGCCGCTGGTGCTGTGCACCCGCTTTCGCGGCAACCTCGACAGCTGGGACCCGCTGTTCCTCGACAGCCTGGCGCAGCGGGGCTTCCGGGTCATCACCTTCGACTATACGGGCCTTGGCCTGTCGACCGGCGAGAAGACCCTGAACCCGTTCTCCTGGGCCAAGGACGCCGGCGACCTGGTCACCGCGCTGAACCTCGACAAGGTGGTGCTGCTGGGCTGGTCGCTGGGCGGGATCGCCGCCCAGGCGGCGCTGTCGATCTTTCCGGGCAGGATCAGCCACCTGGTGCTGATCGGCACGACGCCGCCGGGACCGGTCGCCAAGCTGGCCGAGCCGCTGTTCTACCAGGCCGCCGCCCGCGAGAACGACTTCGAGGACGAGGTGATCCTGTTCTTCGAGCCCAACAGCCCGGCCAGCCGCGCCGCGGCCAAGGCCTCGCACGACCGCATCGCCGCCCGCACAGCCGAGCTGTCGCCGCCCGTGCCCTACCAGTGGGCCGCGCAGAGCCTGGGCGACGCGCCCAAGGCCAATCCGTTCCCCGCCCCGCCGATCCTGCAGATCCTGAAGACCACCACGATCCCCATCCTGCACATCGGCGGCGACCACGACCTGATCTGCCCGGTCGAGAACTGGTACGCCCTGAACGACCAGCTGCCGACGCTGCAGCTCCTGACCTACCCCAACGCCGGCCACGGTCCGCAGCACCAGCATCCGGTGTCGAGCGCCGCGCACATCGAGACGTTCGTGCGGCTGGGGTAGGCGTCGAACTTCACCCGTACCCAATCGCCGTCATCCCGGGCGGAGGACCGCAAAGCGGGCCGCAGACCCGGGACCCAGGGGACCGGGCGCGGTCTTGGCCACCGTCGTCGAGCGGCCGCCGACGCCGTGCGACGGCCCCTGGGTCCCGGCTCTCCGCTATGCTGCGGCCGGGATGACGACGGATGTGGGCGTGGGCGTTCGGCCCCGCTTCCAGAAACGAAAAACCCCGGCGGCCTCGCGGCCGCCGGGGTTCGTCAGTTCCAGTCGCGTAAGGACGATCAGTCCTTGGCGCGTTCCTGATAGCTGTTGTCTTCGGTCAGGATGACCACGCGGGTGCCGACGGCGATGTACGGCGGGACGGTGGTCTTGACGCCGTTGCTGAGCAGGGCCGGCTTGTACGACGAGCTGGCGGTCTGGCCCTTCACCGACGGTTCGGTGTCGACGACTTCCAGGATCATGGTGCGCGGCAGTTCGATGGCGATCGGCACGTCGTTGTGGGTCGACAGCTGGACCGTCATGTTCTCCTGCAGGTAGGGCGCGGCGTCGCCGATCACGTCCTCGGAGGCCACGACCTGGTCGTAGGTTTCCGGGTTCATGAAGTGGTAGCCCTCGCCGTCCTGGTACAGGAAAGTGTGGTTGCGCTGGTCGACGAAGGCGCGCTCGACCTGCTCGGTGGTGCGGTAGCGTTCCGAAACCTTCACGCCGTCGCTGATGCGGCGCATGTTCAGCTGGGTCACCGGGGTGCCCTTGCCGGGGTGGATGTTGTCGACGGTCAGGACGACATAGAGCTTGCCTTCCATGTCGACGACGGCGCCCTTGCGGAGCGAGCTGGCGGCTACCTTCACGTGAGAGTCCTCGAAGATCGGGCGACGGCGCGTTCAAGACCGCGCGCGCGTATATTGCAGATGAATCCGTGTGCCCCTCTATAGCGAACGGGGCTAGATCGCCAGCCCTTCCGTCGTTTCGCCCTTTCCGAGCCCGCCCGTGACAGCCCCCTCTCCTTCTCCCTGGTGGAGCCCGCGCAAGCACCAGGACCGCCGGCCGTTCCTGCTGGCCCGCAACCGGATCACGGCGGCGGTGCGCGACTGGTTCGAAAGCCGCGACTTCCTGGAGATCGACGCGGCCTGCCTCCAGGTCTCGCCCGGCAACGAGGCGCACCTGCACGCCTTCTCGACCGAAGCGATCACCCTGTCTGGCGAACGGGCGGCCCTGCACCTGCACACCTCGCCGGAGTTCGCCTGCAAGAAGCTGCTGGCGGCGGGCGAGGAGCGGATCTTCAGCCTGGGCAAGGTGTGGCGGAACCGGGAACGGGGGCCGCTGCACCATCCGGAGTTCACCATGCTGGAGTGGTACCGGGTCGGGCAGCCCTACGAGACCCTGATGGACGACTGCGCGGCCCTGCTGGCCCTGGCGGCGGAGACGGCGGGGAGCAGGCTGTTCTCGTTCCGGGGGCTGGACTGCGATCCGTTCGCGCAGCCCGAGCGGCTGACGGTGGCCGAAGCCTTCGAGCGCCATGCGGGCGTCGACCTGCTGGCGAGCCTGGGCGAAGGCGGGCAGACCGACCGCGACGCCCTGGCGGCCTCGGCCGCGGCGGCGGGGATCCGGGTGTCGGCCGACGACACCTGGGCCGACGTCTTCAGCCGGGTGATCGTCGAGAAGGTCGAGCCGAACCTGGGGATCGGCCGCGCCACGGTGCTGTGCGAATACCCGACCGCCGAGGCGGCCCTGGCGCGGCCCAAGCCGGGCGACCCGCGCGTGGCCGAACGTTTCGAGCTCTATGCCTGCGGGGTGGAGCTGGCCAACGCCTTCGGCGAACTGACCGACGCGGCCGAACAGCGCCGCCGCTTCGTGGCCGAGATGGACGAGAAGCAGAGGGTCTACGGCGAGCGCTATCCGATCGACGACGACTTCCTGGCCGCCCTGGAGCACATGCCGGCCGCGGCGGGCTCGGCCCTGGGCTTCGACCGGCTGGTGCTGCTGGCCACCGGCGCGCGGCGCATCGACGAGGTGCTGTGGGTTCCGGTGGCGGAGGTGTGACCTCCCCCCTCCCCCTCCCCCTCCCCCTCCCCCTCCCCCCTCCTCCCGTCATTCCCGCCCTTGTGGCGGGAAACCCTGGTTCCGCTCGTACGGGCAGCGCAAGCGGCGTGCTGAGCACGCCGCCGCAATCTCACCTGCGGCTGACAGAGGGGTTCCCGCCACAAGGGCGGGAATGACGGGAGATGGGAGAGGCCGTCGACAGACCGTCGTTCTCCTGCGCTAGTTTCCCCAAAGGAAACAACAGGGAGAGCCGCCATGAAGATCGTCACCAGCCTGAGCTTCAAGGGCGAGTGCCGCCAGGCCTTCGAGTTCTACGCCCAGGTGCTGGGCGGCAAGGTCACCGCCGCCATGCCGTTCGGCGACGGCCCGCCCGACATGCCGATCGATCCGAAATACAAGGACTGGCTGATGCA
Source organism: Caulobacter sp. GW821-FHT09B11 (assembly GCF_059418205.1). NCBI lineage: Bacteria > Pseudomonadati > Pseudomonadota > Alphaproteobacteria > Caulobacterales > Caulobacteraceae > Caulobacter > Caulobacter sp. GW821-FHT09B11. Next base: position 15,226 of record NZ_JBWKPK010000027.1, read on the forward strand.
CTGCTGGCTGGACGTCGGCGACCAGGCGCTGATGGGCGCCGACATGCCGCCCGAGTTCGCCCCCAACATCGACAAGCCCAAGAACGGCTTCGACGTCACCTTCCACAGCGAGGACGCCGCCGAGGCCAGGCGGGTGTTCGAGGCGCTCTCCGAAGGCGGCAAGGTGGGCATGCCGTTCGCGGCCACCTTCTGGTCGCCGGGCTACGGCAGCCTGACCGACAGGTTCGGCATTCCTTGGATGGTAAACACCATCCCTGGCGCGGACTGGCGGCCGGGGCAGTAACTTCCCAAAAAAGCTCGTCATCCCGGAAAGCCCGCAGGGCTTATCCGGGATCCAGGGGACTGGGCGCGGTGGAGGGGTTCATCCCCCGGCATCGGCCAAAGCGTTGCGGCGGCCCCTGGGTCCCGGCTCTCCGCGCTGCGCGCTACGGCCGGGATGACGACGGTGGGGGATGGATGCCTATGCCTCCCGTCCCACTTCCGCCAGCAGCCAGTCGCGCACCTTGAGGATCCGCGCCAGCCGGGTCGCGTCGGCGCGCCAGACGACGTGGTGGCCGGTCTCGACCTCGACCTCGCCGGGGAAGGGCCGCACCAGCCGGCCGTCGCGCAGGTCGCGTTCGGACAGGCCTTCGCGGGCCAGGGCGACGCCGATCCCCTGCGCGGCGGCGTCGAGCATCACCGAGGTGTCGTCGAAGGCCAGGCCCGTGATCATGGCTGGCGGCTCCAGCCCCATGCCCCGGAACCAGACGGCCCAGTGCACGCCGGTGTGGCGCAGCAGCGGCACGGTCAGCAGGTCGGCCGGACAGCTCATCGGGTGCTTTTCGAGGAAGCCCGGCGAGCAGACGGGGAACAGGCGCTCGCCCAGCAGCGGGATCGACTCCACGTCGGCCCAGGGGCCGCGCCCGAAACGCAGGGCGATGTCGACGCCGTCGGTGCGCAGGTCGGCCTTGCGGTCCTCGATGCGCAGCTGCAGGTCGGCCTCGCCGGTGTCGGCGGCCAGGCGGGCCAGGCGCGTGACCAGCCAGCGGCTGGCGAAGGCGGCGGTGGCGCTGACCACCAGCGGCCCTTCGAGGGTCTGGCGGGCGCTGTCGACGCCGGCCTTCAGGATCGACAACGCCTCGGCCACGTGTTCGGCCAGGCGCCGGGCGGTGGGCGTGGGGACCATGCCGTTGCCCTCGCGCCGGAACAGCGCCGCGCCCAGGTCCTCCTCCAGCTTGCGGATCTGCTGGCTGACCGCGCCGTGGGTGACGTGCAGTTCGTCGGCCGCGCGGCTGTAGCTGCGGTGGCGATAGGCCGCCTCCAGGGCGACGAGCGAGCTGAAGGGCGGAAGGCGCACGGGACCCCTTACTTGTTAGCCTGACTCACAACCTGGCGCAGAAGCCATCGTTCGTAAAGCCGACGTGGATTTGCGATTGTCTCCTTGCGGCCGCCCTCCCCCGCGACCGCATCTAACAGGATTGAGACGATGAAACTGCTGCTTGCCGGCGGCGCCCTGGCGCTCGCCCTGATCGGCGCGATCGACCGCGCCCCCTCCTCACCCTTCCGCGCCGAGCCCTGGCCCGGCAGCGTGCCGGTGCATAGCCCGAGGTGAGTTCCTTTCTCTTCCCGTCATTCCCGCCCTTGTGGCGGGAAACCCTGGTTCAGCCCGCACGTGAAGCGCTAGCGGCGCGCCCAGCGCGCCGCCCCTACTGCCCTTGCGGTTGACAGAGGGGTTCCCGCCACAAGGGCGGGAATGACGGGAGGAAGGCGGAAGCGCCCCTCCGCCGCATTTGCCAACCTCGTCCGTTCGGCGCATATCCCCGGCAATCATGATCGCCGCCAAGACCATCCGCAGCGCCAGGGCCCTGGCGGACGCCGGCCTCGTCGCCGCCGAACGCCTGCCGGCGCTGGAGCGCGTGGCCGCCCAGTACGCGGTGGCCATCACGCCCGACATGGCCCAGCTGATCGACGAGGCCGACCCGTTCGACCCGATCGCCCGCCAGTTCGTGGCCACGGAAGCCGAGCTGACCACCCTGCCCGCCGAAAGCGCCGACCCGATCGGCGACTTCGCCCACAGTCCGGTCGAGGGGATCGTCCACCGCTATCCCGACCGCGTGCTGCTGAAGCCGACCCACACCTGCGCGGTCTATTGCCGGTTCTGCTTCCGCCGCGAGATGGTCGGCCCCGAGGGCCTGAAGACCCTGTCGCCGGCCGAGCTGGACGCCGCCTTCGCCTACATCGCCGCCCGCCCGCAGATCTGGGAGGTGATCGTCACCGGCGGCGATCCCTTCGTGCTGTCGCCGCGCCGCATCGCCGACCTGATGGACCGGCTGGAGGCGATCGAGCACGTCAAGGTCGTGCGCTTTCACACCCGGATCCCCTCCGTCGATCCGGCGGCGGTGACGCCCGAGCTGGTGGCGGCGCTGAAGCGCGGGAGCAAGGCGGTCTATGTCGCCCTGCACGCCAACCACGCCCGCGAACTGACGCCGGCCGCCCGCGCCGCCTGCGCGCGGCTGGTGGACGCCGGCGTGCCGATGATCGGCCAGACCGTGCTGCTGAAGGGCGTCAACGACGATCCCGAAAGCCTGGGCGCGCTGATGCGGGCGCTCGTGGAGACGCGGATCAAGCCCTACTACCTGCACCAAGGGGATCTGGCCCCCGGCACCAGCCACCTGCGCACCACCGTCGAGGAGGGCCAGGCGCTGATGAAGGCGATCCGCGGCCGGTTCTCAGGCCTGTGCCAGCCGACCTACGTGCTCGACATCCCCGACGGCCACGGCAAGGTTCCGATCGGCCCCACCTATCTGGACGACGGCGCGGTCGAAGACCCGCGCGGCCAGACCCACGCCTATCCCCCGAAAGCCGACTGACCCCATGGCCTGGACCCGCACCTACGACGAGGCCGAGCCTCAGCGCGTCAACAAGTGGCTGGCCCAGAGCGGGGTCTGCTCGCGTCGCGAGGCCGAGGCCCTGATCGGCCAGGGCCTGGTGACCATCGACGGCGAGGTCGTGGAAGACGCCGGCCGCAAGATCCTGCCCGGCCAGACCCTGGTGCTGAACGACGGCGCGACCAAGCAGCTGGGCGCGGCGATGACGGTGATGATCCACAAGCCGATCGGCATCGTCTCGTCCCAGCCGGAAGGCGAGCAGATCCCGGCCGTGCGCCTGCTGACCAGGGCCGCCCAGTTCGGCCAGCCCGGCCCCGTGCCCGGCCGCGACAGCAAGCTGGCCCCGGTGGGGCGTCTCGACATGGACTCCCGCGGCCTCTTGATCCTGTCCGAGGACGGGGTGGTGGCCAAGGCGGTGATCGGTCCGGAATCGACGCTGGAAAAGGAATACCGCGTCCGGGTGCGCGGCGAGCTGACCCGCGAGAAGATCGACTGGCTGCGTCACGGCCTGGAGCTGGACGGCCGCAAGCTGAAGCGCGCCGTCGTCGACCGCCTGGGCCAGGAGACCCTGCGCTTCGTGCTGACCGAAGGCCGCAACCGCCAGATCCGCCGGATGTGCGACCTGGTCGAGCTGGACGTCATCGACCTGTTCCGCCACCGCGTCGGCCCGATCGTGCTGGGCGACCTGCCCGAAGGCCGCTGGCGCCCGCTGACGGCGGCCGAGCGCGAGGCGCTGATCCGAGGCTAGGGCGCCGCCTCCCCTCCCCCCCTCTGTCCAGTTGAGAAGCGTTACCGAAGTTTCAGTTGTCCGCAGGCCGCGGGCGCCCGAGCTTCCGCCCATGCTTCTCCGCTTCTCCCCCGCCCTGGTTCTCGCAGCCGCGATCCTCGCCGACAGCTCTTCGGCCTTCGCCCAGACGGCCGAGGACTTCAGAGCCGATGCGCTGTCGATCGACCGGCTGATCGCGGAGAACTACGCCTATCTCGACCGCTTTCCGTCCGGAACGGCGCCGTCGAGCCCGCAGCTTCGCGCCGAGGCCGAGGCGGTGCACGACTCGCGCTCGCTGACCCGCTACGCCGAGCGCCGCCTGTCGGCCCTGGCCGACCCGCACGCGATCACGAGCCGGTCCTTCAACGACAGCTGGGCGCTGGTCCCCAGCTATTCCGACCTCTGGATCGAGCCGGACGCCGGCGGCTATCGCGTCACGGCCGTCCGCCCGGACACGCCGGCGGCCACGGCGGGCGTGGCGGCCGGCGATCGCCTGCTGGAGGTCGACCATGCGCCGGCGGCGGAGGCGGTGGCGGCCTTCTGGCGCGACCTTGGGGTCGAAGTTCCGCCGGACGGCGCGGGCTATGCGGCGCGGCAACTGGCGGCGGGGCGTCGCGACCGGCCGCGCGTGCTGACGATCCGCAAGGCGTCGGGCGAGGTGCGGACGGTGAGCCTGCCGAGCCTCTATGCCGCGCCGCGCCAGGACCGGCCGCCGGTCACCGTCGAGCGCGGCGGCAAGGCGCTAACCATCCGGTTCAACGACTCCCTGGGCGACGACTCCACGATTTCGGCCTTCGACCAGGCGATGGCCCAGGCCCGCCCCGGCGAGACCGTCATTCTCGACCTCACCGAAACGCCGAGCGGTGGAAACACGGTGGTCGCCCGGGCCGTGATGGGCTGGTTCGTCTCGTCGGCGCGGCCCTATCAGGTGCACCGACTGATCGCCGAGGAGCGCCAGAGCGGCGTGCCGCGCCAGTGGATCGAGGAGGTGCTGCCCCGCGCGGGCCGTCATCATTCCGGTCCGGTGAAGGTGCGGGTCGGACGCTGGACCGGCAGCATGGGCGAAGGCCTGGCGATCGGCCTGGACGCCATCGGCGCCAAGATCTCGGGATGTCCGATGGCCGGCCTGCTGGGGGCGGTCTACGACTACCGCCTGGACCATTCCGGTCTGGTCCTGAAGCTGCCGACCGAGCGCCTGTCGAGCGTCGGCGGCGTTCGGCGGGAAGACTTCGCCTGCAAGTCCTGAGGGCGCTTTTCGCCGATCCTGGTCATGGGCCGGAACTAAACGGGCGATTGAACTCGCGCCTGTACCGAAACTTTCCGCCCATTTTTGCAAGTTCGCCGGACGCCGTTTCAAAGCGGCAACATCGCCGCCACTTCGCATTGCTAGCCGTGCGGTCCCCTCAAGTTCGGAGACCGACATGAAAGCCGTTCTCGCAGCGATCGCCCTGAGCCTCGCCGCCGCCTCTTCCGCCCCCGCTTTGGCCCAGGGCCACGACCAGCACGGCGCCCAGGCGCCGGCCGCCCAGCAGCAGCGCCACGACGCCAAGCCGGGCCCGGGCAAGGAAACCAAGCAGGAGCGCCATGTCCGCGCCTGCAAGGCCAAGCACCGCAACTACGACGTCAAGCGCGACGCCTATCGCGCTCAGGGCGGCAAATGGATCAAATGCCGCCTCTAGCAGTTTAGCTTGAGCATCGGGTCGCCAGCGTCGGCGACCCGACACTTCCTACCCTCGCCTATCCCCGACCATCTTCGCCGCCCGCCCGCGCCCAGAGGCCGTCCATGACCGAATCCAGCCCGTCCTACTCCGCCCGCAAGCCCAGCCGTCGGGCGCGGATCATCGGCGGCGCCGTCGCCGTGGCGGCTCTGGCGGGCGTCGGCGTCCTGGCCTGGACCCTGCTGCACAACGGCGGCCAGGGCGGCGGCGACATGGGCGGCCCCGGCGGTCCCGGAGGCCCGGGCGGCGGCGGCGGTCGTCGCGGTCCGGCCAGCACCGTGGCGGTGGCGACGGCGGCCAAGGCCGATCTGCCGGTGGTGATCGAGGCCCTGGGCACCGTGACCCCGGCGGCCACGGTGACGGTCAAGCCGCAGGTCTCGGGCGTCATCACCCAGGTGCTGTTCCGCGAGGGCCAGCTGGTCCAGGCCGGCCAGACCCTGGTGCAGATCGATCCGCGGCCGTTCCAGATGAACCTGATGGAGGCGCAGGGGAACCTGACCCGCGACGAGGCCCAGCTGTCCGTCGCCCAGCTGACCCTGAAGCGCTACCAGACCCTGCTGGCCCAGGACTCCATCGCCCGCCAGGAGGTCGACACCCAGGCCGCGACGGTCAAGCAGCTGGAAGGCACGGTGATGGCCGACCGCGCCGCCGTCGGCACCGCGCGGCTGAACGTCGGCTTCGCCCGCATCGTCGCCCCGGTCAGCGGCCGCGTGGGGCTGCGCGTGGTGGATGTCGGCAACTACATCGCCTCGGGCGACTCCAGCGGCGTGGCGGTGATCACCACCCTGTCGCCGATCGACGTGGAATTCACCGTCCCGCAGGACGACGTGCCACGCATCTCGCAGCGGGTGTTCGGCGGGGCGACCCTGCCAGTCACGGTGCTGGATCGCACCCGCACCAACACCCTGGACCAAGGGACCTTCTCGACGCTGGACAACCTGGTCGACACCGGCACCGGCACGGTGAAGGGCAAGGCCCGCTTCCCCAACACCGGCGGCAAGCTGTTCCCCAGCCAGTTCGTCAATGTCCGCATCCAGCTCGACACCCTGAAGGACGCCATCGTCGTGCCGGCCACGGCCGTGCGCCAGGGCTCGGACGGCTCGTTCGTCTGGAAGCTGAAGAGCGACCAGACCGTCACCAAGACCAAGGTCACGACCGGCCAGTCGACCACCACCCAGGTGGCGGTCACGCAAGGGCTCGCCGTCGGCGACAAGGTGATCACCGAGGGCGGCGACCGCCTGACCGAAGGCGGCAAGGTGCAGCTGCCGGGCCAGCGCCAGGGCGCGGGCAAGGGCAAGGACGGCAAGGGTGAACGCGGCAAGGGCGGCGCCCAGAACGGCGAAGCCCGCCGGCGTCCGGAATAGGCCGGAAGCCGCCCCATGAACCCCTCGCGTCCCTTCATCCAGCGGCCGGTCGCCACGGCCCTGTTCATGGCGGCCATCGTCCTGGCCGGCCTGGTCGGCTTCAAGCTGCTGCCGCTGTCGGCCCTGCCGGAGGTGGACTACCCCACCATCCAGGTCCAGACCCTGTATCCGGGCGCGAGCCCCGAGGTGATGAGCCAGACCGTCACCGCCCCGCTGGAAAAGCAGCTGGGCGAGATGTCGGGCCTGACCCGCATGAGCTCGGTCAGCACGGCCGGCGCCAGCGTCATCACCCTGCAGTTCAGCCTGGGCGAGACCCTGGACGTCGCCGAGCAGGAAGTGCAGGCGGCGATGAACGCGGCCAATTCGCTGCTGCCGGCTGACCTGCCCGCCCCGCCGACCTACGCCAAGGTCAATCCGGCCGACGCGCCGGTGCTGACCCTGGCGATCACGTCCGACACCCTGCCGCTGACCGAGGTGCAGAACCTAGTCAACACGCGCCTGGCCCAGAAGATCAGCCAGGTATCGGGCGTGGGCTTGGTGTCGCTCAGCGGCGGCCAGAAGCCGGCGATCCGCATCCAGGCCGATACGCAAGCCATGGCCTCGTACGGCCTGACCCTGTCGAACCTCGAGACCGCGATCAGCAACGCCAACGCCAACAGCGCCAAGGGCAGCTTCGACGGTCCGACCCGCACCTACACGATCAACGCCAACGACCAGCTGTTGACGGTTGACGACTATCTGAACCTCGTCGTCACCTACAAGAACGAGGCCCCGATCCGCATCCGCGACGTGGCGGGCGTGGTGCAGAGCGCCGAGAACACCCGCCTGGGCGCCTGGGCCGGCAAGACCCCGTCGATCATCGTCAACGTCCAGCGCCAGCCGGGCGCCAACGTCATCCAGACGGTCGACGCCATCAAGGCCAAGCTGCCTGAGCTTCAAGCGGGTTTGCCCGCCACCCTGAAGGTCGAGGTCCTGGCCGACCGCACCACCGGCATCCGCGCCTCGGTCCACCACGTGGAGATGGAGCTGGTGCTGGCCGTGGTGATGGTCGTTCTGGTGATCTTCTTCTTCCTGCACTCGATCCGAGCGACGATCATCGCCAGCCTGGCCGTGCCGATCTCGCTGATCGGCTCGTGCGGGGTGATGTACCTGCTGGGCTTCTCGCTCAACAACCTGTCCCTGATGGCCCTGACCATCGCGACCGGCTTCGTCGTCGACGACGCCATCGTCATGATCGAGAACATCATCCGCCACATGGAGCGCGGCGAGAAACCGATGCAGGCCGCCCTGAAGGGCGCGCGCGAGATCGGCTTCACGATCATCTCGCTGACCATCTCGCTGATCGCGGTGCTGATCCCGCTGCTGTTCATGGGCGACGTGGTGGGGCGCCTCTTCCGCGAGTTCGCCATCACCCTGTCGATCACCATCCTGATCTCGGCCGTGGTGTCGCTGACCCTGACCCCGATGCTGTCGGCCCGCTGGCTGAAGAGCCACGAGGAAGAGGCCGAAAAGCCCAACAGCGTCGGCAAGAAGGCGCAGGCGCTGTTCGAGAAGATCGAGGGCCGCTACGAGGTCGCCCTGGCCTGGGTCATGGCCCGCCAGAAGGCCACGCTGGTCGTCGCCGTCGCCACCCTGGTGCTGACCGGCGTGCTCTACATGGTCATCCCCAAGGGCCTGTTCCCGACCCAGGACACCGGCCAGCTTCAGGCCCGCACCGAGGTCGAGCAGTCGGTGTCGTACGAGCGCATGGCCGGTCTGCAGCAGCAGGCCGCCGAAGCCATCCTGGAGGACCCGGCGGTGGAGAACGTCGCCTCGTTCATCGGGGTGGACGGCGCCAACAACAGCATGCTCCACACCGGCCAGATGCAGATCAACCTGAAGGCCGACCGCAGCGGCTCGCAGGAAAAGATCATGCAGCGGCTGCGCGATCGCGTGGCCGCCGTGCCGGGCGTCACCCTCTATCTCCAGCCCACCCAGGACCTGACCATCGACGCCGAGAGCGGCCCGACCCAGTACCGCCTGTCGCTGGAAGGCGCCGACACCGCCACGGTCAAGGAATGGGCCGGCAAGCTGGCCGCCAAGCTCGCCGAGGTGAAGGCCGTCCGCAACGTCTACAGCGACGCTTCGGCCACCGGCTCGGCCGCCTATATCGACATCGACCGCGACACCGCCGCCCGGCTTTCGATCACCGCCTCGGACATCGACGACGCCCTCTACAGCGCCTTCGGCCAGCGGATCGTCTCGACCATCTTCACCGAGACCAACCAGTACCGGGTGATCCTGGAGGCCAAGCCGGGCCTGCTGACCGACCCGACCTCGCTGGGCAATCTCAACCTCAAGACCGGCGGCGGCTCGCCCGCCCCGCTGGCGGCCTTCTCGACCATCAAGGAAAAGCAGGCGCCGCTGCAGGTCACCCACGTCGCCCAGTTCCCGGCCACCACCATCGGCTTCGACACCGCGCCCGGCGTGTCGCTGGGCCATGCGGTGGACGAGGTGCGCAAGGCGATGAAGGACATCGGCATGCCCTCGTCGGTGACCCACACCTTCCTGGGCGCGGCCGGGGCCTACGAGAACTCGCTGAGCAACCAGCTGTGGCTGATCCTGGCGGCCGTGGTCTGCGTCTACATCGTGCTGGGCGTGCTCTACGAGAGCTACATCCACCCGCTGACCATCCTGTCGACCCTGCCGTCGGCGGGGGTCGGGGCGCTGCTGGCCCTGTGGGTGACGGGCAATGACCTGGGCGTGATCGGGATCATCGGCATCATCCTGCTGATCGGCATCGTCAAGAAGAACGCGATCATGATGATCGACTTCGCGATCGAGGCCGAACGCAACGAGGGCAAGTCGCCCGAGAAGGCGATCTTCCAGGCCGCCATCCTGCGCTTCCGCCCGATCCTGATGACCACCCTGGCGGCCCTGTTCGCCGCCGTGCCGCTGATGCTGGGCTTCGGCGAAGGCGCCGAGCTGCGCCGTCCGCTGGGCATCGCCATCTTCGGCGGCCTGCTGGTCAGCCAGCTGCTGACCATGTTCACCACGCCGGTCGTGTACCTCGCCTTCGATCGCCTGGCGCCCAGCGCCAAGGGCCGCCGCGAGGACGGCGCCGCCGACGAGGGCCGGGTCGAGCGTCCGCTGCCGGGGCTGCCGTCATGAACCTGTCGGCGCCCTTCATCCGCCGGCCGGTGGCCACGGTCCTGCTGACCGTCGGCCTGGCCATGGCCGGGATCTTCGGCTTCTTCGTGCTGCCGGTCTCGCCCCTGCCGCAGGTGGACTATCCGACCATCTCGGTGTCGGCCAGCCTGTCTGGGGCCAGCCCCGAGACGATGGCCTCCAGCGTCGCCACGCCGCTGGAGCGGCGGCTGGGCACGATCTCGGGCGTCAACGAGATGACCTCGCAGAGCTCGTCGGGCTCGACGCGGGTGACCCTGCAGTTCAACCTCAACCGCAAGATCGACGGCGCCGCCCGCGAGGTGCAGGCCGCCATCAACGCCTCGCGCGCCGACCTGCCCGCGACGCTGAAGAGCAACCCGACCTATCGCAAGATGAACCCGTCGGACTCGCCGGTGATCATCCTGGCCCTGACCTCGGACACCAAGACCCCGGGCCAGATCTACGACGCGGTTTCCAACGTGGTGGCCCAGCGGATCTCGCAGGTGAAGGGCGTGGGCGACGTCGAGATCGGCGGCGGCTCGCTGCCGGCCGTACGGATCTCGGTGAACCCGTTCCTGCTCAACAAGTACGGGGTAAGCCTGGAGGACGTGCGCGCCTCGATCCAGGCGGCCAACGCCAACCGCCCCAAGGGCGCGGTCGAGGGCGACGGCAAGCGCTTCCAGATCTACACCTCGAGCAGCGGCCGCAAGGCGGCCGACTACGCCGGCCTGCTGGTAGCCTGGCGCGGCGACGCCGGCGTCAAGCTGTCGGACGTGGCCGACGTCAAGGACAGCGTCGCCGACACCCGCACGCTGGGCCTCTTCAACGGCAAGCCGGCGATCATCGTGCTGATCACCCGCCAGCCGGGCGCCAACATCATCGAGACCGTCGACAGCGTCCGCGCCGCCCTGCCCGAGCTGCGCGAACAGCTGCCCAGCGACATCAGCGTGCAGGTGGCCAGCGACAGCACCAACTCGATCCGCTCGTCGCTGAAGGAGATCGAGATCACCCTGCTGATCTCGATCATCCTGGTGGTGCTGGTGGTCAGCGCCTTTCTGCGCAGCGCCCGGGCGACCTTCATCCCGACGGCGGCGACCATCGTCTCGCTGCTGGGCACCTTCGGGGTGATGTACCTGCTGGGCTTCTCGCTCAACAACCTGTCCCTGATGGCCATCACGGTGGCGACCGGGTTCGTCGTCGACGACGCCATCGTCGTGCTGGAGAACACCCAGCGCCACATCGAGGCGGGCATGGACCGCTTCAAGGCCGCCGTGCTGGGCGCGCGCGAGGTGGGCTTCACCGTGCTGTCGATCAGCGTCTCGCTGGTCGCCGTCTTCATCCCGCTGCTGTTCATGGGCGGCCAGGTGGGACGCCTGTTCCGCGAGTTCGCCGTCACCCTGTCGGCGGCGGTGCTGATCTCGCTGGTCATCAGCCTGACGACCACGCCGATGATGTGCGCCTACCTGCTGAAGCCCCAGCCCGAGGGCCACCGCGAAGGCCGCATCGCCCGCGCCTTCGAGAAGCTGTTCGACCGCATCCAGCGGCTCTACGCCCGCAGCCTGGACTGGGCCCTGGCGGCCAAGCCGCTGGTGCTGATGATCCTGATCGCGGTCATCGGCATGACTATCTGGCTCTACATCGCCGTGCCCAAGGGCTTCTTCCCGCAGCAGGACAGCGGCCAGCTGATGGCCGGCATGCGGGCAGACGAGAGCGTCTCGTCCCAGGCCATGCAGGGCAAACTCAGGGCGGTCGTCGACATCATCCGCAAGGACCCGGCCGTCGACACCGTGGTCGGCTTCACCGGCGGCAACCGGGCCGGCGGCGGCTTCATGTTCGTCAATCTCAAGCCCATCGCCGAGCGCAAGGAGAAGGGCAGCGCCGTCATCGCCCGCCTGCGGCCGCAGTTGCAGAAGGTCACCGGCCTGTCGATCTTCCTCAACCCCGTGCAGGACGTGCGGATGGGCGGGCGGTCGAGCAACTCGACCTACCAGTACACCCTGACCAGCGACTCCAGCGCCGCCCTCAAGGAATGGGCGCCGAAGCTGGCCGAGGCGATGAAGGAGCATTCCGACGTCATGACCGACGTCGACAGCGACCAGTCGGAAAACGGCGTCGAGACCCTGGTCACCATCGACCGCGACAGCGCCTCGCGCATGGGCGTCACGCCCAAGGCCGTGGACAACGCGCTCTACAACGCCTTCGGCCAGCGCCAGGTCGCGACCATCTACGAGGACGTCAACCAGTACGGCGTGATCCTGGAGTGGAACCAGAAGTTCGCCCAGGGCCCCGAGGCGCTGAACGACGTCTATGTGCCGACCAGCACCAGCGGCGGCGCCACCACGGCCAGCACCAGCGGGGCGTCGGTCAATCCGTCGCTGCGCGACGCCTCGACCGGCTCGACACTGAACACCTCGGCCACGCCGATGACGCCGCTGACCGCCATCGCCAGCGTCTCGCAGAACGCCACCCCGACCTCGGTCAACCACCAGAACGGCGAGCTGGCGACCACCGTGTCGTTCAACCTGCCGGACGGGGTGTCGCTGTCGCAGGCCCAGGCCGCCATCACCCAGGCCGAGGCCGACATCGGCCTGCCGACCAGCGTGCGCGGCAGCTTCCAGGGCAGCGCCCGCAGCTACAACGAGCAGATGAAGCAGCAGCCCTATCTGATCGCCGCGGCGCTGGTGGCGATCTACATCGTGCTGGGCATCCTCTACGAGAGCTACGTCCACCCGGTGACGGTGCTGTCGACCCTGCCCGCCGCCGGCGTCGGGGCGGTGCTGGCCCTGCTGATCTTCAACATGGAGTTCTCGATCATCGCCCTGATCGGGGTGTTCCTGCTGCTGGGGATCGTCAAGAAGAACGCCATCCTGATCATCGACTTCGCCCTGGAGGCCCAACGGGCCCGAGGGCTGACGGCGCTGGAGGCGGTGCGCGAAGCCAGCCTGCTGCGCTTCCGTCCGATCCTGATGACGACCCTGGCCGCCGCCCTGGGCGCCCTGCCCCTGGCCATCGGCTTCGGCGAAGGCGCCGAGCTGCGCCGGCCGCTGGGCATCACCATCATCGGCGGCCTGATCGCCAGCCAGCTGCTGACCCTGATCACCACCCCGGTCGTCTACGTCTACATGGACCGCCTGCGCGGCAAGCGGCGCAAGGACGAGCGCGACCTGACCCACATGCCCGCCCCGCCGGAGCCCGCCCGATGACCGCCCGTATCCTGACTTCGCTTCCGCTTCTGGCTCTGCTGGCCGCCTGCTCGACGACGCCGGCCTACGAGACCCCCAAGCTCGCCTCGGCCACGCCCGCGACCTGGAAAGCGCTCGACGGCTGGAAGGCCGCCAGCCCTTCGGATCACGTCGACCGCGGCGACTGGTGGACCCTGCTGGGCGATCCGCAGCTGGACGCCCTGGCCCAGCGCGTGAAGGTCAACAACCAGACCATCGCCTCGGCCGAGGCGGCCTATCGCCAGGCCCGCGCCCTGGTGAAGGAGCAGCGCGCCTCGCTGTTCCCCGCGATCGACCTGTCGGGCTCCGGCACGAAGACGGGCGGCGGGGGGGCGGGCTCCAGCAAGGGCGAGCGCTACCAGGCCGGCATCGGCGCCAGCTGGGAGCCGGACGTCTGGGGCCGCATCCGCGCGACGGTGAGCAACGCCAAGGCCTCGGCCCAGGCCAGCGCCGCCGACCTGGCCGCCGCCGAGCTGTCGGCCCAGGGCGAGCTCGCCACCAACTATCTGGGCCTGCGCCAGGCCGACGCCGAGATCGCCCTCGTCCAGGCCACGGTCGAGGGCTACCAGCGGTCCCTGAAGATCACCCAGAACCGCTACGACGCCGGCATCGCCCCGCGCTCGGACGTGCTGCAGGCCCAGACCACCCTGGCCAACGCCCAGTCGACGCTGGAGGGTTTGACCCAGACCCGCGCCACCTACGAGAACGCCGTGGCGGTGCTGGTCGGCGAGCCGGCCAGCAGCTTCACGATCGCCGCCGATCCCAACTGGTCGGCCAGCGTACCGGAAATCCCCGTGGGCCTGCCCTCGACCCTGCTGGAGCGCCGTCCCGACGTCGCCGCCGCCGAGCGCCGCGTGGCCGCCGCCAACGCCGAGATCGGCGTGGCCCGCGCCGCCTATTTCCCGACCTTCACCCTGACCGGCGACGGCTCGAGCAGCGCCACCAAGCTGGGCGACCTGTTCGCGGCCTCGACCAACACCTGGTCGCTGGGCCTGGCCGCGGCCCAGACCCTGTTCGACGCCGGCGCGCGCAAGGCCCAGGTGGCCCAGGCCCGCGCCTCGTACGACGCGGCCGCCGCCGACTATCGCCAGACGGCGCTGGAGGCCTTCCAGGACGTCGAGAACCAGCTGACGGCCGTGCGGGTGCTGGAGCGCCAGTATGCCCTGCTGCAGACAGCTTCGACCGCCGCCGACCAGACCGAGCAGATGCTGCTGAACCAGTATCGCGCCGGCCAGGTGGCCTATACCGACGTCGTCACCGCCCAGGCCTCGGCCCTGTCGGCCCGGCGCGAACTGGCCACGGCCCGGGTGTCGCGCCAGGCGGCGGCGGTGGCGCTGGTGCAGGCGCTGGGCGGGGGATGGACGAGCGTGAAGGAGTAGGCTTTCAGCCTATCTTTCGAAACCAAAAGGCTCGTCATCCCGGCTCTCCGCTGCGCTGCGGCCGGGATGACGAAAAATGGAGAGCTTGAGTCCCTACCCCGCCGTCGTCTCGGCGGCGATGCGCATCTTGCGGAAGGCGGCGGTCAGGTCGGCTTTGGCCTGAGCCAGGGCGCCGCCGTTGCGCAGGGCGCGGCGGGCGTCGGCGACGGCGCCGCGGTTGATCTGGTCGGCGACCTGGCCGGCGGCGCGATGGAATTCGCGATGGGCCTCCAGGCAGTGCAGGTGCAGGTGGCTGCCCGGCATCCGCCGGTGGCCTTCGCCGTGCAGCCACTGGCCCGCGGCGCACTGGCGCTCGGCGCGGACGGCGACGGCGTCGACCTGGCGGCTAGCGGCCATGGCCTCTTCGAGGTCTTCGCAGATGCGGTTGTGAAACTGGGTCTGTTCCAGGAAGTCCATGACCACGCTCTCACGCTGGGGGCGACTGAGGCGCGGAATGGCGACTTTCGGTTTCGCGATTATTGCGCGGAGGTTGCAGTTTGACGACGGCCGCCGGCGCGCGGGGCGAGCGCCTAGGGGACGAACACCTCGCGGGTGTCCATGCGCACGTTGCGGACGGCGCGGCATGCGTCTTCGCCGACCCGGTCGCCCTCGGGCTTGAAGCTGGCCAGGAACGAGCGCCGCCGCGCGCCGGAGCGGTTGCGGGTGGCGCCGTGCAGCAGGTCGGCGTCGAACACCAGGATGTCGCCCGCCTCGCCGGCCAGGGTCACGGACAGGGCTTCGTCCGGCTCGCCCCGGTCGAGGCGGCGCGGCAGCACGCGGGTGGCGCCGTTGTCGGGACCGTAGGGGTCGAGGAAGACCATGGCCACGACGGCCTTCAACCCCGCGCCGTCGCGGTGCAAGGGCTGGTGGCCGCCGTCCAGCAGCGGCTCGCGACCCTCGACCTGGCTGAGGAAGAACGGGCCGCCCAGGATCCGCCCCGCCGCCGACAGCAGGGACGGCAGCCGGTAGGTCCGCCGCACGACGGGATCCAGGTCGACCAGGGCGTGACGCCAGCCGGGCGCGCGGGGCGGGATCCAGCGGTCGGCCGCCGTTTCGCCGGCTTCGAAAGCCTCGCGCAGGGGCGCTCGCCAAGCGTGGGGCACGGCGCCCCGCAGCAGCAGGTAGCCGTCGCGGTCGAGGGCGTCGGCCAGCCCGGCCTCCAGGGGATCGATCCGGGAGGGCGTCGTGAAATCGCTCATGACGCTCCCTAGGGTTCAACCCGAACGTTCGCAAGCCGCCCCCGCACGGATCCCGAAACGCGAAAAGGGCGCCGGCCCGCCAAGACCGGCGCCCCTCCTCGCCGCCGCCGGGGGTGTTGGCGGCGAAGGCCGGGCGCGTCGAAAGGGGGGCGGACGCGCCCGGTGTCTCAAGCTCGCGTCGCGACTAGAAGCGCTTGCGGACGCCCAGGTAGTAGGAGCGGCCCAGCACGTCGTAGTTCTGGGCGTCGTAGTTGCCCTCGGTGTCGCCCACCTGCGGCGGAGCCTTGTCGAACAGGTTGTTGACCCCGAAGCGCAGGTCGGTGTCCCACGGCAGCTTGACGCGGCCGTTGAAGTCGAAGGCGTTGTAGGAGACGACGCCGCGCGAGGTGCTGGTCGGGGCGACCACCTTGGCGGAGTTCTCCATGGCGTCGATCCAGCGCCAGCGCAGGCCGACGCTCGCCGGACCCCAGGTGTAGGTGGTCGAGGTGACCGATTTCCACTTCGGGTGGGCGGTGCCGGCGGTGCTTTCGACGCCCGTGCCGATGGTGCCGACATAGTCGTAGACCGCAGCGCCCGGCAGGCTCTGGATCTTGAACTTGTCGGTGTAGCCCAGGGCCACGTTGACCGACAGCGAGCCGGGCACCTTGTCCAGCAGGGTGTCGGCGAAGTCGAAGTTCCAGTCGACCTGCACGTCGACGCCGGTGGTCTGGAACTGGCCCAGATTCAGCAGCGGCTGGACCGGGTTGGTCGGCACACCGCTGGCCGAATTGCGGGTCAGCAGCGAGCAGTAGTAGTTGCTCGGATCATAGGTCGGGTTGGCGCCGCCCGAGTTGAAGCAGAACTGGAAGGCGTTGACGATCGACAGGCTGCCGATCGCGTCCTTCACCTTGATGTCGTACCAGTCTATCGAGGCGGTGATCCGGCTCAGCAGCGGGCCCTCGAACGGCGAGCGCAGCACGGCGCCGAACGAGTAGGTGTCGGCGGTTTCTTCCTGCAGGTCGGGGTTGCCGCCGGTCAGGGCGAAGACCTGGGCGGTGCCCAGCTGGTAGCTGTCGATGATCGCCGTCGGCACGCCCTGCGCCAGGCAGAGCGAGCGGACCGCCGCGGCGTTGGCGCCGGTGCGGTAGGACGAGCGGACGTCGCAGGGGTCGCCGTTGGTGGTGGTCGACGAGGCCGTGCCGATGGCCACCGAACCGGTCGAGACCGGGGCGTAGAGCTCGCCCACGCTGGGGGCGCGGATGGCGCGGTTGTAGCCGCCGCGCAGGCGCACCGGCTCGATGATCTTCCAGTCGAAGTCGGCCTTGTAGGTCTGCACCCCGCCCACCGAGCTATAGTCGGAATAGCGGTAGCCGAGGTCGAGATTGAACTCCTCGATGAACGGCAGGTCCCTGACGATCGGCACCAGCAGTTCGCCATAGACCTCGTAGGTGTCGACCGAACCCGAGGCGTCGCGCAGCACGCTGTAGCCGAGGATGTCGCTGGTGCCGTCGGGCTGGTTCAGCTGGCTGTCGGGCTTGAAGGTGTATTCGTTCGAGCGGTAGTCCGTAC
Organism: Caulobacter sp. GW821-FHT09B11; assembly: GCF_059418205.1. Taxonomy (NCBI): domain Bacteria; kingdom Pseudomonadati; phylum Pseudomonadota; class Alphaproteobacteria; order Caulobacterales; family Caulobacteraceae; genus Caulobacter; species Caulobacter sp. GW821-FHT09B11. The sequence goes on from NZ_JBWKPK010000027.1 coordinate 32,474, forward strand.
CGGCGGCGAACTTCACCGAGCCGGCGGGCAGGTCGAACAGCGTGCCCGAGACGTTCAGCTCGACCATGCGCTGCTCGAGGCTGTTCTGGTTAAGCGTGCGGCGCGACATGTAGCGCACGCACTCGCCCGACGGGGTCAGGTTGCCGAAGGGGTTCCAGCCGCCGGCGCAGTATTCCGTGCCGCCGGTCGGGCTGTTGAGCAGGCGCGAGATGGCGCTGGCGCTAGCCCCGCCGGTCTGCTCGTTGTCGAACTTGGCGCGGCTGAACGAGACGTAGCCGTCCCAGGTCCAGTCGCGGAAGCCGGTGTCGCCCGACAGGCCGTTGGTGAACTGGAAGACGTCGTAGCTGTACTTCTGGACGCGCGGACCCAGGATATCGAGGGCCTTGTAGAAGGTGAAGGCGGCGTTCGGGGTCGGACGCGAGGCCAGGATGGCCTTGAAGTCGTTGGGGATGAACGGGTTCGTCACCGGCACGGTCAGGCCGTAGACGTTCGAGGCCAGGGTCGGGTTCGACACGCCCACCGAGGTGTAGTCGGTGAAGGTGAACTGCGAGAAGAACCGCAGATTGTCGGTCAGGTTATAGTCGACCTTGGCGAACACGGCGTAGCGGTCGAGGTCCGACTGCATCGAGCTGCCGTTGTAGCCGAAGTTCACCTGCTGCGAGGTTCCCGAGGCGTTGGCGTTGACGATGTAGGCGTTGTCGGTCTGCGGGTCGCGGAAGTTCAGGACCGGCACGCCCGAGGTCGAGAACAGGGTCTGGTCGGTGTTGAAGCCGAGCTGGCCGGTGTAGCGGCCGGCGCTGTTGCCGGTCAGGGCCGCCGTCCCGTAGGTCCCCTGGAACAGGCTGTTGATCGAGGCCAGGGTCGGCAGGTTGGCGCCGAACAGCACCGTGCCCTGCGGGATGGTCGAGAGGCCCGGCGCCGAGGTGCGGAAGATGTAGTAGTCGCGGGCGCTCTGCAGGGCGCGGTCGCGGTTGGTGTAGTCGAACGACAGCACCGCCCGGCCCTTGCCGTCGGCGAAGGACGAGCCGCCGGTGACCGAGAAGCGGAACGACTCCGCGTCGCCCTTTTCCGAAATGCCGTACTGGGCGTCGGCGGTCAGGCCCTCGAAGCTGCGCTTGAGCTTGAAGTTGACGACGCCGGCGGTGGCGTCCGAACCGTAAGCGGTGGAGGCGCCGCCGGTGATGACCTCGACGTTCTCGATCAGGGCTTCGGGGATGATGTTGAGGTCGACCGAGCCGTCGGGGTTGGACGGCTGCAGGCGGCGGCCGTCCAGCAGGATCAGGGTGCGCTTGGCGCCCAGGCCGCGAAGGCTGGCGTAGGACTGGCCGCCGTTGAGGCCGGTGCTGGTCGAGCCGGTGTTGCCCTGGCCGAACGAGCCGGTGAACTGGGGCATCTGCGACAGGGCCTTTTCGACCGTCACTTGGCCCGTGGCCTCGATCGCCGCCGCGCCGACCGTCTGGATCGGGCTGTTGGCCACATAGTCCTGACGGGCGATGCGCGAACCGGTGACGACCACGGCCTCGACGGCCTGGGGCTCTTCAGGCGCCGGGGCCGCCTCCTGGGCGTAGGCGCCGGCCGCGCCGATCATCAGGGCGCCATAGGCGCAACCGCCCGCCATCATCGCTCGCAAGGTGCTGGATCGCATCGCTTAGTCCCCTTCGCATTCGGTCGCGCCCCTCGCGCTTCCGAACCTCAAGACGCAGCCTGTTGCGGAACCCACATCTTCCCGACGACATTTTGCCGTAAAGCCAAGTCACGGATTGGTAAGGAGAAATTTTTTTGTCGGCGAACGTGAGGAAACGTCGCGCGACTGCGTCTTGATAGATGCGGGCCGCTTATGTCGGCCTCCTGAAAAGAGCTACGGGACCGTTATGCCGGACGTGATCCAGATCCCCGCCGAACACTTCGAGCGATTGAAGAGCCGCCTGCCCGCCATCACCCGCGAGCACCTCAACAACGTCTACGGGATCAGCGAGACTACCTGGACCAAGCTGCGCCGGGGCGAGCCGATCAAGCGGGTCACCTGGGAGCGCCTCCTGAGCCGTTACGAGCGCCTGCAAAAGGCCGCCGCCTCCTGATAACCGCGCAAGCGCGTCCCTATTCCTGACCGGGACCGGCCCTTTTTCCGGCCCCGCCGTCCGCCCTTTCCCCAAAATTCACGCACCATGCGGACGCCCGAGCGACAGGCGGCTCGCCGGCCGCATGCGCAGAGGTTCCGCCCGATGAACAAACGCTTCGCCTATCTGATCGTCGGCGCGATGGTGCTGGGGGTGCTCGTCGGCTGGGGGTGCAACCAGTTCCTCGACGCCGAGGGGGCCAAGTCGGCGGCTTCGGGCCTGTCCCTGATCACCGACATCTTCCTGCGCCTGATCAAGATGATCATCGCGCCCCTGGTGTTCACCACCCTGGTGGCCGGCATCGCCCACATGGAGGACGCCGCCGCGGTCGGCCGCATCGGCGCCAAGACCCTGGGCTGGTTCATCGGCGCCTCGGCCGTCTCCCTGCTGCTGGGCCTGCTGATGGTCCACCTGCTGCAGCCGGGCCATGGGCTGCATCTGGTGGAAGCCGCGGTGTCGTCCAAGCCCGCCGCCTCGACCGACGCCTTCACGCTGAAGGGCTTCATCACCCACCTGGTGCCGACCTCGATCTTCGACGCCATGGCCAAGAACGAGATCCTGCAGATCGTCGTCTTCTCGCTGTTCGTCGGCACCGCCGTCGCCGCGCTCGACGACAAGGCCCCGCAGGTGCTGCACCTGGTCGAGCAGTGCGCCCAGATCATGCTGAAGGTCACCGGCTTCGTCATGAAGCTGGCCCCGCTGGCGATCTTCGCGGCCCTGGCCTCGACCATCGCCACCCAGGGCCTGGCCATGCTGGGCGCCTACGCCAAGTTCGTGCTGGGCTTCTACGCCACGATGGGGACCCTCTGGGTGCTGCTGTTCGCCGCCGCCTTCGTGGTGCTGGGCAAGCGCGCCATCCCGCTGTTCGGGGTGATCCGCGAGCCGGCCCTGCTGGCCTTCTCGACCGCCTCGTCGGAAGCCGCCTACCCCCGCATCCTCGACAGCCTGCCCAAGGTGGGCGTGCGTCGCCGCATCGTCTCGTTCGTCCTGCCGCTGGGCTATTCGTTCAATCTCGACGGCTCGATGCTCTACTGCACCTTCGCCACCATGTTCATCATGCAGGCCCACGGCGTGCACCTGACCATCCAGCAGCAGATCTTCATGCTGCTGCTGCTGATGGTGACCTCCAAGGGCATCGCCGGCGTGCCGCGCGCCTCGCTCGTCGTCATCATGGCCACCCTCACCTATTTCGGCCTGCCCGAGGCCTGGATCGCCCTGGTCCTGGGCGTCGACCACCTGCTCGACATGGGCCGCTCGGCGACCAACGTCGTCGGCAACTCCGTCGCCGCGGCCGTCGTGGCCAAGTGGGAGGGGGAGCTGGAGGACATGCCGGAGGCCGAGGCCGCCAAGGCCTGATCCTTTCTCCGTAAAATCCCCGCGAAAGCGGGGACCCAAGCGTTTTATCGTCGAGCGCCCCGCGTTTCAGAAAAAGCCTGCCCCCCGCTTTCGCGGGGGTTTTACGGTTTGGGGTGGGGGTTGAGCGATGCCCTCAACAACACCGTCTCCCTCGCCCTCGTGGCGAGGGCCCATGCCGGCCGCTGCTCAGACCGCGCTCCAACGCGAAAGGTCTGAGCAGGCTGAAGCATGGATCCTGGGCACAAGGCCCAGGAAGGCGGAGGGGAGAGCCTCGGGGCCTAGGGAGCCTTCCCCGTCAGCGCCTCGACCACCTTCGGATCGGCCCACTTGCCCCAGGTCGGATCCAGCAGCCCATAGGGCTCCACCGCCCCGACGACGCGGTTGTAGCCGCCCGACTGCGTGCCGTTCAGCGGCCACCAGGCGAAGTCGATGCCGGTGTCCCGCGCATACCTCGCCAGAGCCCACACGAAGGCGGTGCGGTCGCTCTTGCACGGCTGGCCGTCGGGGCCGTTCTGGGTGCAGCCGCCCCACTCGCTCATATAGACCGGCGCGGTCCAGGGCTGGCCGGGATCACGCACGAAGCCCCAGCGCTCGTGAGACCGGCGGGCGAAGGCGGCCGGGTCGGCCAGTTCCTCGGGCTTGCGGTTCCAGGCGTAGTCGTGGGCAGCGTAGACCAGCTTGCGCGGGACCGACAGGGTCACCGGCTGGTCGCGCACGCCGCTCAGGTGGTTCTGGTAGTCGATGCCGCCGACGATGATCAGCAGCTTCGGATTGACCGCCAGCACGGCCTCCGCGCCGCGCATCGAGGCCGCCCGCCAGTCGGTGCGCGGATCGCCGCCGCCCCAGACGGGCTTCAGGCCCAGGGACGGGTCGGGACGGATCTCGTTGCGCAATTCGGCGGCGACCACGAAGGGACGGTTCGCATAGCGCGCCGTCACCGTCTTCCAGTCGGCCAGCCAGGCGCTTTCGGGATAGGCCGGGGTCCACCACAGGCCGTCGCCATGGGCCTCGTCGCAGCACCAGTCGCCGCGGCTGCGATGGTTGTCGAGCACCACCATCAGCCCCTCGCGGCCGATGGCGTCGACCACCGCATCGAACACCTGGAGGGCCGTCTTGCCCTTCAGCTTCGGATTGGCGGCCAGGAAGCGGTCCTCGATCACCGGATCGCGTTCGACCAGCTCGTTCGACCACGGCAGGCGCACCGAGTTGAAGCCGCCGGCCTTGATGGTCTTCACGATCGCTTCGAGCGGCTGCCTGTCGAGCCCGCCGACCACGAACTCGGCCGACTCCGCCCCGAACCAGTTGACGCTGACCAGCCGCACCTTCGCGCCCTTGGCGTCGACGATGTCGGGACCGCGCGTGGAAAGCGGATATTTGGGCGCGGCAAGCGCCGGGACAGCCAGCAATGCGCAGGCAAGAGCGGCCGCGAGGCCTCTAAAAAAAGCCGACAAGAAAACGCTCCGCCACCAGCAAGGGACGGAGCGCATTCATCCTACAAATACCCTCGGGCGCAAGCGGCCCCTACTTCACCGTCTTGTCGACAGTCTCGCGGGTGACGGCGTGATAGAGCGGCCGGGACTCCGCATAGATGCGCCTGGCGATCGGCTGACCCCAGTCGCCCTGGCCCCACAGCGAGACGAACAGCGGGGCGACGAACTTGCGGCGGCCCTGGCCGGTCAGGAACTGCTCCAGCGACGGCACGGCCGGCTCGTAGCGGTTGGCGATGGCCAGCTGCAGCCAGGCGAAGCGGATCTCGCTGTTGCCCTGGGCCGACAGGCCGAAGGCGGCGTCGGCGGCGGCCAGCTGGGCCGGCGTCAGCTTGCGCGGCAGTTGGCTGACAAACCGCACCCGCTCCGACGTGCCCCAGCCCTTCCAGGCCTCGACCGGCGCAACGCCGCCGTCCGCGAAAGCCTTGGCGGCGGCGTCCACAGGCTCGAAGGCCTTGGACTGCACGTGGACGGCGTTCTCGGGCAGGCCCGGCTGGTAGATCCAGCGCTGGACGTCGATCTTCTTTTCCAGCGCCGCATCGCCCTTGAACAGGTTGGCGCGCAGGTCGGCGATGAAGCCCTCGGCGGTCTGCGGCTGGAAGGCGTGGCGGGCGAAATAGCCGCGCAGATAGGCGTCCCAGCGCTCGCGGCCGACCTCCTTCTCGATGGTGCGCAGGAAGGCCGCGCCCTTCTCGTAGGGGATGTCGGTCATGCCGTCGTCGGGATCGCGGCCGGTCAGGTCGATGTGCAGGCGGGTGTCGGGACCGGTCATGCCACCGGCCTCCTCGATCGCCTCGTGCAGGTCGGTCCAGCCCAGGTCGGCCAGCATTGCGGCCGTGTCCTTGCCGTACAGCGACTCCATGATCCGGTTCTCGAAATAGACCGTGAAGCCCTCGTTGAGCCAGAAATCGGCCCAGGTGGCGTTGGTCACCAGGTTGCCCGACCACGAGTGCGCCAGCTCGTGCGCCACCAGGCTGACCAGCGAGCGGTCGCCGGCGATCACCGTCGGGGTGGCGAAGGTCAGGCGCGGGTTCTCCATGCCGCCGAACGGGAACGACGGCGGCAGCACCAGCAGGTCGTAGCGGCCCCAGCGATAAGGGCCGTAGAGCTTCTCGGCGGCCTCGACCATCTTCTCGACGTCGGCGAACTCCCAGGCCGCGGCCTTCAGAGCCGAGGGCTCGGTATAGATCCCGGTGCGCGGGCCCAGGGGCTGGAAGGCCAGATCGCCGATGGCGATAGCGATCAGGTAGGGCGCGACCGGCTTGTCCATCGCGAAGCGATAGGCGCGGCCGCCGCCGGCGACGGGCTCGCCGTCGGGCGTCAACATCTGCGCGCTCATCACCGCCTTCAGGCCCTCGGGCGCGACGATGCGGGCGGTCCAGGTCTGGCGGATGCCGGGGCTGTCCTGGGTGGGGATCCAGGTGCGGTTGAGGATCGCCTCGCCCTGGCTGAACAGGTACGGCTTGACCTTGCCGGCCGTCTGCGAGGGCGACAGCCATTGCAGGGCCGCGCCGTCGGGGGCGCTCTCATAGGCGATGACGATGCGCTTGGCGCCGGCCAGGGTCACGGTCAGCGGCGCGCCCAGGTGCGGGTCGAAGGCGCCGAGGGTCCACTTCAGCGGCTTGCCCTGGGCGTTGGTGATCGACTTGATCTTCAGGCCCTTGGTGTCGAGCACGACCGCCTTGGCGCCGGGCGCGAGCTTCAGGTCGAGGGCGGCCTTGCCGACCATCTTCTTGCCCTCGAAGTCGGCCGTCAGGTCGAGATCGACGTGGGTGACGCGGGCGACCTGGGGCCTGGCGTAGGAGTGGATGTCCTTGGCGTCCGAGCGGGTCGACAGCGGGGCGATCATGGGGGCCCCCGTGGCTTTCGAGACCGGCGCCGCCGAAGCCAGGGCCGGGACAGCGACGCCGCCGAGGAGCGCGGCCACGAGCAGGGCGCGCGAGGTGTTCGAGATCAGGGACATGAGGCGATGAATCCGTGGAAGCGGAACTTTGCCCCTCTTATTCCAGATACGGGCGCCTACAGATAGTCGAGCAGGCTCATGCTGGTGTTCAGCGTCCCGTCGGCCCCGAACATCGAGGAAAGCTTGTCCGAGAGGTTCTGCAGCGAGACCAACTTGTCGTAGAGGGCCGGGGTCCAGCCGACGGCCTCGCGCTCCTCATCGCTCATCGAGACGTATTGCGAGACCAGGGTGCGGCCGAAGGCGGCGCTGTCGCCCGACTGCTGGGCCGACTTCCAGTTCGAGGAGACGCCGTCGCGATTGCGGGCGCGGACCTCGTCGGCGGCTTCCTTGACCTCGTGCTCGGAGAACTTGCCGCCCTTGTTCAGGGCGATGGCCGACAGCGAGCGGTCGTCGAAGCGGGTGAAGTCGATGGTTCCAGCGTCGGCGTTCGTCGCCATGCCCTCGCCGGTGGCCAGCGAATACTGGCGGTCCAGGGCGGTGCGGACGTCGGAAGCCACGTCGGCGATGTCGCGCGAACGCGGATTGGAAACGACGCCGCCGTTCTCCTTGAGGTAGGCGGCGACCGGATCGTCGGCGATCCCGGCCGGGGCGGTTCCGGGCTTGGCGGTCGCCTGGCGCAGACCCTCGACCAGGGCGGCCTTGGCGTTCTGCCAGGCCAGCGTGCCCTTTTCCTCGGTCCCGGCGGCCTCGTGGCGGGTCAGGGCGGCCTTGTAGAGGCCGGCGTAGTCGCCGGTGACCCGGGCGTCGGCGGCGGGTCCGGCCAGGGCCTTGTCGAGGCCCGCCTTCAGCTGGAGGCTGGCGACCACCTGCTCCTCGATCGGGAAGCTTCCGCCCTGGTTCGACGCGATGGCGTACAAACTGCGGCGGTCGAGGCCCGAGACATCGATCGTCGCCTTGCCGTCCTTCAGGGCGCTGGTCGCCTTGGCGGCGGAGAGCAGGCTGTCGAGGCTCTTGCGGGCGTCGGAAATCACGGTGGCCAGGCCGCGACTGTCGGAGCCGGCGGCGGCCATGGCCGCCTGGGCTTCCGCCGACAGGGTGACGCTGACGCTGGAGGCGCCGGTCTTGGCGGCCTCGGCCGCCTTGGTCTGGGCTTGGGCCTGGGCGGCGGTCGTCGTTCCCGCCTGGCTGCTCGTCGCGCCCGCATAGGCATAGGCGGCGGCGTAGCCCTGAGAGCCGATCCTGGTCATCACGCACTCGAAGTCGATTCAACTTCGGATAAGCGTATCAGGTTGGATGCGATTTGAAATGTTTGGAAATCAGAAGGTTGGTTGGTTAACGCCCCTCCCTTTAATCCCGTCATTCCCGCCCTTGTGGCGGGAATGACGGGCGGAAGGGGGAGCGCGCCCCTACCCCTCGTGCCCCGGCTTCCTGGGAGTCGCCCAGGGCTCCGACACATCAGCCAGGGCGGCTTCGACGCAGTCGACGGTGACCCGCAGGTCGCCGCCGCCGGCGAAGGTCAGCAGGATCACGCCGCCGGGGGCTTCCTCGCCAGGCTCGAAGGCGATCGACAGCAGTTCGACCACCGCCTGCCTGGCGTCGCGGCGCAGGTTGCGGGCCTGGACGCCGGTGACGTCGCCCAGTTGCAGGGCCGAGCGCACGCGCTCGCCGCCCTTCTTCTTGGCGCCGGCTTCCCAGCGGAAGCGGTTGCAGGCCAGGGTCAGGGTGCGGGCGGCCGCGTCCCAGCGGATGTCGCCGATCTTGGCGACGGCGTCCTGCAACGCCGCCGAGATCACCGGCAGGTCTTCAGGCTCGTGGGCCAGCAGGCGGAGGGGGGCGGCGCTCATGCTCAGAGCTCCGGCTCGCCGTCGCCCTTGATGCGGCGCACCTGGGCTCCGCAGGCGCCCAGCTTCTCTTCCAGGCGCTCGAAGCCGCGGTCGAGGTGGTAGATGCGCGACACCACGGTCTCGCCGCGGGCCACCAGGCCGGCGATCACCAGGCTGACGGAGGCCCGCAGGTCGGTGGCCATCACCTCGGCGCCTTCCAGCTGCTCGACGCCGCGCACGCGGGCCTCGCCGCCGTGCACCGAGATGTCGGCGCCCAGGCGCATCAGCTCGGGGGCGTGCATGAAGCGGTTCTCGAAGATGGTCTCGCGGATGCGGCTCTCGCCGTTCGCCGTGGTCATCAGGGCCATGAACTGGGCCTGGAGATCGGTGGCGAAGCCGGGGAACGGCGCGGTCTCGAGATCGACGGCGTTCAGGCGCGAGCCGTTGCGGCGGACGATGACGCCGTCCTCGGTGCGGACGACGGTGGCGCCGGCCTCCTCGAGCTTGACCGACAGGCTCTCGATCAGTTCCGGGCGGGCCTTGGTCAGGCGCACTTCACCGCCGGCCATGGCGGCGGCGACGGCGTAGGTGCCCATCTCGATGCGGTCGGGGATCACCGAGTGGGTCGCGCCGTTCAGTCGGGCGACGCCGGTAATGGTGATGGTGGGGGTGCCCGCGCCCTCGACCTTGGCGCCCATGGCGTTCAGGCACTCCTGCAGGTCGGCCAGTTCCGGCTCGCAGGCGGCGTTGCGGATCACCGTCACGCCGTCGGCCAGCACGGCGGCCAGCATGGCGTGCTCGGTGGCGCCCACCGAGACGATCGGGAAGACGATCTCGGCGCCCTTCAGGCCGCGCGGGGCCTGGGCGTAGACGTAGCCTTCGTGCAGGTCGATCTTGGCGCCCAGGGCCTCAAGCGCCTGGAGGTGCAGGTCCACCGGACGCGCGCCGATGGTGCAACCGCCAGGCAGGGAAACCTTGGCCTGGCCCGAGCGGGCGACCAGCGGACCCAGTACGTTGAACGAGGCGCGCATCTGGCGCACCAGGTCATAGGGCGCAAAGCCGCTGGTGATCTCGGGCGCGTGCAGGATCGTCTGCTGGCCGTCGGGACCGTCGCTTTCGGTGACGCTGACGCCCAGGCGGGTCAGTAGCTTGCCGAGGAATCGCGTGTCGGCCAGGCGCGGCATGTTGGTCAGCCGCAGCGGCTGATCGGTAAGCAGGCTGGCGGCCATCAGCTTGATGGCCGAGTTCTTGGCGCCGCTGACGGGGATGGTCCCGTTCAGCTGCGCGCCGCCGGTGATGGCGATGCGATCCAATGAAATTCCCTCGAACGCGCGGAAAAGCCGTCCTCCGCGCGGGTCACATGTGAGGTCGCGGTTCTAACGCTTGCAAGGGGGCATGCAAGAGGCCGCGCCGATTCCTATTCCGAAGCCGATTCCGGCTTGGCCGAGGCGCTGGCGGGCGCCTTGCGACGGCGAAGGTTGGTTCGCAGGGCCTGGGCCAGACGCGCCTCGCGTTCGGCTTTTTCCTTGTCCTGACTGGGGTTTGGCTTCGATGACTGACTCATGTGTCCACAGGTGAATTGCCCGCGACGTTCAGTCAACGCGATTTGGGCTTTGCAATCCCCGAAATCGTTGGCTATACGCCCCTCCTCGTCGCCGCCGTAGCTCAGTGGTAGAGCGCATCCTTGGTAAGGCTGAGGTCGGCAGTTCAATCCTGCCCGGCGGCACCACGGGGACCCAGACGGAAGTCTGGGTCCCCACCACACCCCTGAAATCGCAAAGCTTTCTCGACGCCAGACGGCGTGCTCGTTCGCGCTCGCGAAGTCGTGTCCGAACAGACAAAGCCGTCCGCCGAAGCTGGAAGCGCGTCGTTTAGCCGGCCGGAATCGCCCACAGGACCAGGAGCGACCCGCCGGGCCGCCCCTCCCCTTCAGGTCAGAACACGATCTTGCGGACGCCGATGCGGAACACGCGGCCCAGCGGATCGAGATAGTCGGGCTGATAGGTCAGCGGCAGGGTCCCATCGCTGCTGGTCACCTCGGTGCGGGCGTCGAACAGGTTGGTGACCTCGGCCGTCACCCGCATGCCCCGCAGCCACGGATGCTTCTGCACCCACTCGCGGCGCTGCGAGAGATCGGCGAACAGGCGCAGGTTCACGGTCGCCAGGTCGCCGAACCTGTAGTCCGGCGTCAGGCCCTCGCCCTTCACTATCGTGCCGGACTCCCACTTGGCGTTGACGAAGCCGCCGACGCCGCGGCGCGAGGCCCCGACCTGCAGCTTGACCTCGTGCTCAGGCTCGCCGCCGGAGCCTGAGATGGAGTCGCCGTTCAGCAGGTCGAGCACCGGCGAGCCGTCGCGGATCGTCACCTCGTCCTTCAGCCGCCAGGTGTGGGTCAGCGAAACGTTGATCATGCCTTGGCCCGGCATGATGGCCACGGCCGGCCGCCGACCGCCGGGACCGCCAGGAGGGCCGCCCGGACCACCACCCGGGGGACCGCCGCCCATGCCAGGCGGAGGACCGCCGCCCTCGCCCGGAGGCGGGCCGCCTCCCTCTCCGGGCGGAGGGCCGCCGTCGGGAGGACCGCCGGGCGGGCCAAAGCCCGGGCGCGGCGGTAACTGCATCGGCTTGCCGAAGGCGCGCGAGAAGGTGAAGCCCCAGGCGGCCTCCTCCTTCACTTCACGCGCCACATTGATCGGCCGGGCGTCGATGCCGAGCAGGGTTCCGTCGGCGGATCGGGTGAAGCGCTCGGGCAGGGCCTCCTCCAGGCCGGCGGTGACGCTGGAAAAGCTGCTGATCCCGTCCAGCACCTCGGTGCGGGTCCAGTTCAGGTTCATTTGCAGCGCATGCCTGGAGGTCGGGGTCCAGTTGACGCCGAAGTGCAGGATGCGGCTTTCGGGCGCTTCCAGGTCGGCGTTGCCGCCGCTGGTCTGGGTCACCGACACTGTCTTGCCGGTCAGATAGTCGAACACCGCCACGTTGGGCGTCGTCTGCGCCGGGTCGTTCAGCTGCGACAGGGTCGGGGCCATGGTCTTGGTGGTGTAGTCGCCGGTGAAGACCAGCTTCTCGAGCGGCGTCCAGTTGAGGCCGGCGCCCAGCGTGCGCAGGGTTCCGAAGTCCGACACCTGCGCGGCGGCGAGGTTGAGGTTGGCCGAGACCGCGCCGATCCGCTCGCCTAGCCCCTGGCCGGCGGCCGTCAGCGGCAAGTCGAAACTGGCCTGCACCGAGCCCTGGTCGCGCGACACCTCGCGGCTGGTGACGTCGTCGTCGATGCGGCTCTCGCTCTCCAGGCTGGAATGCTCGCCGCCGGCCTTCAGCGACAGGCGCAGCGAGCCGGCCGGCAGGGAGAGGAGCGAACCGTTGGCGACGACGTCGGCCTTGACGCTCTGCGCCACCGACGAGGCCAGGGTGGGATCCGCGGCGGTCTCGCGGTCGGTGCGCGAGTCCGTATCCACCCGCTGGTAGGCCAGGCTGCCGGTCCAGGCCCAGGACCCGACGAAGCCGTCGGTCAGGGCGCCCAGGTCGGCGGTCGTGGTTTTCGCCTTCTTCTGCAGCGTGTCGGACAGGCCGCCGTCGCCGTCGCCCAGACGGCTGACCTCGTCCGCCGACTTGACGCCGCCGCTGAGGGTCAGGCCCACCTTGTCGGTCAGGTCGCGCTTGATCACGCCCGACAGCTGGGCCTGGCGAAGCCGGGGCAGCAGCGTGCGGCCCGAGGTCGTCTCGCCGGTTTCCGAACGGTCGATGTCGCGCTCGTCCTCGTAGAGGGCCGACTGGTTCTTGAGGTCCAGCCCCAGCGAGGTGCGGGCGCCGCCCTGGATGCGCAGGGCGTTGGTGCGCGAACTGCCGACGGTGCGCCCGCCGCCCTGCGGCCGCTCGGCGTCGACCTGCTGCGACAGCGACCGGAAGCGCTCGCGCAGGATGATGTTCACCACCCGCTGGTCGGCGCTGTAGCCATAGGCCAGGGCCGTCTGCTCGGGCAGGATCTGGAACTGCTGGATGGCCTCGGTCGGCAGGCCGCGCAGTTCTTGGAAGCCCGAGATGCGGCGACCGTTGATCAGGAACACCGGCGAGCCGCCGCGGGCGCTGGTGGTCTGGGCCTCCAGCAGTTCGATCAGCTCGTCGACCGTGGCCGCGCCGAAGGCCTGGATCTGCAGCGGGTCGTAGGCGACCAGCGGCGCCTGGCCGCCGCGGGCCTCGCCGCGCTTGCTGGCCTCGACCACGACGCCGGAGACGTCGGTCGGCGCGGCGACGGTGTCGGCGACCGCCGGCAGGGCCGCTGCGGCCAGGATGACAAACGGTGCGACGGCCATGGTCCCTCTTCGTCCAGGATGAGCGAAGCAGGGCTCCTAAGGCCTGAGTTGTGCAGCACCATCACCGGACCGAAACAATCACGGCGATGCTTCGGATCATCGCTCGAGCCGTTTCGAGCGCGCGCCTGCGTCTCGACGGCCCGCCGGAAGTCCGGCCTCGGACGATCGGTCAAGCTTGACCGTTATCGCCATCTGCGCAGCAAGCTTCAGCATAAGTAAAAGCGCGAAATACTTAACGCCGATTAACTTGAAACAACTTCATACGTAGACTTTACGACACAAATAACTGGCTACCTCATGCGCTGTCCTGCCGCATTACGCGATTCAGGCGAGCCTTATACAGATGCATTAAGCATATCGTTTAACCATAGCTGTACGGGGGAGCGTCGATGACGTTCGATCTCGCCCGCCAGGCCATGAGCTTGGCGGCCATCGCGACCTGCTGCCTGCTCGCCGCCCCGGCCGCCGCGCAGGTTCTGGAAATCGGCGACGAAGGCCAGGTCACCCGTTTCGACGGCCCGGCCGTCTTCAACGGCGAAACGGTCGAGGCGATCGCGCCGCCGCCGGCCGCCCCTGTCGAGATCGCGGCCAGCGACGCCGTCCGGCGCGAACTGCACGCCGCCGCCGCCGACTACGCCCTGGACCCCAAGCTGATCGAGGCCGTGGCCTGGCGCGAGAGCCGCTTCCGCCCCGCCGCCCGCTCGCGCAAGGGCGCCATGGGCGTGATGCAGCTGATGCCGGCCACCGCCCGCGACCTGGGCGTCGATCCCTCGGACATGGCCCAGAACATCAAGGGCGGGGCGATGTACCTGCGCCAGATGCTCAACCGCTTCGGCGGCGACGTGAAGCTGGCCCTGGCCGCCTACAACGCCGGCCCCGGCGCCGTCCTCAAGCACGGCGGCGTGCCGCCCTACGCCGAAACCCAAGCCTATGTCGCCTCGATCCTCGGCCGCATAGCCGTGGCGGCGCCCGCCCTCGCCCTCCCCGCCCTCGGAGCCCCCAACTGATGCGTAAGTTCTTCGACGCCCGCGCCGCCGCCCTGGCGACCGCCCTCGCCGCCGCCGCCGGCCAGGCCCACGCCCAGGTCTCCCAAGCCGACCCGCAAGGCTCGTCGGCCGTGCTGTCGGGCGTGCTGTGGCTGCAGGGCACCCTGATGGGCAACGTCGCCACCGCCGTGGCGGTGATGGCCGTGGCCGCGGTCGGCTTCATGATGCTGACCGGCCGGATGAACTGGCGCTACGGCGCGACCGTCATCCTGGGCTGCTTCATCCTGTTCGGCGCCACCACCATCGTCAGCGGCATCCGCACCGCGGCGGGCGCGTAAAGCCCGATGGCCGCTCCCCTCGATCGCGACGTGGTGTTCGGGGCCCTGACCCGGCCCCAGATGTTCGCCGGCGTGACCTACAGCTACTTCGTCGTCAACGGCGTGGTCACGACCGAGCTCTTCCTGATCACCAAGTCGTTCTGGGCCCTGCTCGCGGCCCTGGTGGTCCACGCGATCGGCTACGCGGCCTGCCTGCGCGAGCCGCGCATCTTCGACCTGTGGCTGACCAAGGTCAGCCGCTGCCCCCGCGTTCCCAATTTCCGGGCCTGGCGATGCAACAGCTACCAACCGTGAACCCGAAAAAGGAAGCGTCGGCCGGCAAGCGCCTGCCCTACGCCCGGCATCTGGACGAGCGGACAATCGAGACCCGCGACGGGCTGCTGCTGCAGGTGATCCACCTGGCCGGCCTGCCCTTCGAGACGGCCGACAGCGAGACGCTGAACTACCGCAAGGCGGTGCGCGACGTGATGCTGCGCGGCTTGGCCAGCTCACGGTTCGCCGTCTACCACCACATCATCCGCCGCGAGGCCAGGGTCGGCACGGAGGGCGCTTTCTCCGACGCCTTCAGCAAGCGGCTGGACGCCGACTGGAGCGACCGCCTCGCCGGCCGCAAGCTGTACGTCAACGACCTCTTCCTGACGATCGTCCGCCGGCCGCTGCAAGGCCAGGGCGGGCTGATCGACAAGGCCCTGCGCCTGGCCAAGGGCCCCGCCCAGACCGCCGGCCAGAAGGCCCAGGACCGTCGCGACCTGGACGCCGCCCGCGACAGCCTGGTCTCGGCCCTGGCCCCCTACGGCGCGCGGGCTCTGGGCCAGTACGAAGGCGGCAACGGGACCTGCTCGGAGCCGCTGGAATTCCTGTCCTGCCTCTATAACGGCGAGATGCGCCCGGTGCTGGCGCCGGAAGGCGACGCGGGCGAATACCTGCCCTATCGCCGGGTCAGCTTCGGCCACGAGACGCTGGAGCTGTCGCGGGCCGGCGGCCTGGCGCGCGGCTTTTCCTCGATCGTCTCGGTCAAGGACTACCCGGTCCAGACCACGCCGGGGATGCTGGACGACCTGCTGCGCCTGCCGTGCGAGATGGTGGTGACGCAGAGCTTCGGCTTCGTCGATCGCCAGCCGACGCTCGACAAGATGAACCTCGCGCTGCGCCGCATGCGCGCGGCCGACGACGACGGCGTCAGCCTCAAGGCTGATTTGATCCGCGCCAAGGACGACGTGGTCAGCGGCCGGGCCGCCTTCGGCGAGCATCACCTGTCGGTGCTGGTGCGCGGCGAGAGCCTGGAGGGCCTGGACCAGTCGACGGCCGAGGTGCTGTCGGCCTTCACCGAGATGGGCGCCATCGCCGTGCGCGAGGACGTCAACCTGGAGCCGGCCTTCTGGGCGCAGTTCCCCGGCAACTTCAGGGACATCGCCCGCCGGGCGATGATCTCGACCGCCAATTTCGCCGGCTTCGCCAGCGGCCACAACTTCCCGGTCGGCAAGGCCATGGGCAACCACTGGGGTCCGGCGGTGACGCTGCTGGAGACCACCTCGGCCGGCCCCTACCACTTCAACTTCCACAAGGGCGACCTTGGGAACTTCACGATCATCGGCCCGTCGGGCTCGGGCAAGACCGTGGTGCTGAACTTCCTGCTGGCCCAGGCCCAGAAGTACAAGCCGCGCACCGTCTTCTTCGACAAGGACCGCGGGGCCGAGATCTTCCTGCGCGCCATCGGCGGCCGCTACGAGGTGCTGCGTCCGGGCCAGGCCACGGGCTTCAACCCGCTGGCCCTGGAAGACACGCCGGCCAACCGCCGCTTCATCGCCGACTGGGTCGCGCGCCTCGTCTCGCAGCCGGGCGAAAGCCTGACGCCGGACGACCTGGCCCGCATCAAGGACGCGGTCGACGCCAACTACGACCAGGCGCCGAAACTGCGCCGCCTGCGGTTCTTCGCCGAACTGTTCAAGGGCGCGCGCCGCCCCGACGCCGCCGACCTCTCCGCGCGGCTGGCGCCGTGGCACGGAACGGGCGAGCACGCCTGGCTGTTCGACAACGCCCAGGACGGCCTGGACCTGTCGGCCGCGACACTGGGCTTCGACATGACCCAGCTGCTGGACGACCCGGCCCTGCGTACGCCGGCCATGATGTACCTGTTCCACCGGGTGGAGCAGCGCCTGGACGGCCACCCGACCCTGATCGTCGTCGATGAGGGCTGGAAGGCGCTGGACGACGACGTCTTCGTCGCCCGGATCAAGGACTGGGAAAAGACCCTGCGCAAGCGCAACGGCCTGGTCGGCTTCGCCACCCAGTCGGCCCAGGACGCTCTGGAAAGCCGCATCGCCAGCGCCATCGTCGAGCAGGCCGCCACCCAGATCTTCATGGCCAATCCCAAGGCCCAGGCGAAGGACTACTGCGGCGGCTTCGGCCTGACCGAGCACGAGTTCGAGCTGGTCCGCAGCCTGCCCGACACCGCCCGCTGCTTCCTGATCAAGCACGGCACCGACAGCGTCGTGGCCCGCCTGAACCTGGCCGGCTCGCCCGAGCTGCTGACGGTGCTGTCGGGCCGCGAGAGCACGGTGCGCCGGCTCGACGCCCTGCGCGAACACCTGGGCGACGCGCCCGAGGCCTGGATGGCCAAGCTGGTGAGGGACGCCGCATGACTTCGCTCTCCTGTCCCGCCGCCGACGCCCCGCTGGTCCAGGGCCTGATCGGCTCGGTCGACTGCCAGGTGCACGGCCTGGCCCAGGCCGGCTACGCCGCCCTGGCCGCGCCCGGCTCGCCGGTCTCGACCCTGCTGACGGTGCTGATGACCGTCTATGTCGGCTTCATGGGCTACCGGCTGGTGCTTGGCCGAGGCTCCTTGCGGATCGGCGACGCCACCATCGCCGTGGTCAAGATGGCCCTGGTCGTGGCGCTGGCCACCAACTGGGCGCTGCTGGAGACCCTGGCCTACGACACCCTGTTCAAGGCCCCCGCCGAACTGGGCGGCCTGCTGCTGGGCCAGCTGGGCGGAGAGGCCGGCAAGGCCGATCCCTATCTGCGCCTGCAGGCGGCCTACGACGTCCTGCAGGAAGCCGCCCAGCATTTCGCCAGCCGGGCCGGCGCGCGCGACTCGGCCCTGCAGGGCGGGCCGGGCTTCGCCGCCTTCGCGGCCAATGTCGGCGGCCTCGTCATGCTGCTGACCAGCCTGGGCGCGGTCCTGGCCTGCAAGGTGGTGCTGTCGGTGCTGCTGGGCCTGGCCCCGCTGGTCGCCGGCCTGCTGCTGTTCGACGCCACCCGCGGCCTCGTCGAGGGCTGGATCAAGGCGATGATCGCCCTGGCCCTGCTGCCGATGGTGGCCACGATCGGCCTGGCCCTCGAGCTGGCGATGATGACCCCGTCGCTCAAGGCCCTGGCCGCCATGAAGACGGCCCAGCAGTTCGCCGAACTCGACATCGGCCCGGCCGTCACCGTGCTGGTGCTGAGCCTGGTGTTCGCCCTGGTGGTGACCGCCGCCGCCATCGCCGTCTCGGTCATGGCCGCCGGCCTGCGCCTGCCGCGCGAACGCTCGCTCGACCAGGCGGCCCCCGCATCGATCGGCGCCGGCCAGGCCGCCGCGCCGCTGGAGCCGCCCTCGCGCGCCGCCCACGTCGCCGCCGCGGCCACGGCCCTGGCCCGGCGCGAGGAGCAGGCCGCCGCCTCGACCGCGACCATCGGCCCACGCCGCCTGACGGTGGTGTCCGACCGCTCGGCGCCCTCGACCTCGCCCGCGCCGTCGGCCGCCCTGGCCGCCGTCCCGCTCGGCGCCAGCTACCGCCGCCCCGCCTCCCCTCGCCGCACCGCCTCGGGCGCCCGGAGAGACCTGTGACCCCGCTTTCCCGTTTCGGAGTATCGCCCGTGAAGCGCCCGCTTCTCGTCCTGTCGATCGCCTGCGGCCTCGTCGCCCCCGTAGTGGCTGCAGCCCAGACGGTGGCTCCGGCCATCGTCCGGCCGCCAGCCGCCAAGCCGGCCGACCCGCACATCCGCACCCTGCCCTACGACGCCGACCGGGTGCATCGCCTGACCGGGTTCATGGGCTTCCAGACCATGATCGAGTTCGGCCCGGACGAGCGTATCGAGAACGTCTCGATCGGCGACGCCCTGGGCTGGCAGGTGACGCCGAACAAGCGCGCCACCCTGCTGTTCCTCAAGCCCGTCGACCGCGCCCCGGCCACCAACATGACCGTGGTCACCGATCGCCGCCGCTACGTCTTCGAACTGTCGGTGGCCCCGGCCGGCGCCGCCGCGAGCGACGCGGCCTATGTCGTGCGGTTCCAGTATCCCAGCGTCGCCGCCCCGGTCCGTCCCGTGGCCCCGACCGCCCAGAACACGGCCTACGCCATCGAAGGCGCCGCCGCCGTGGCCCCCTCGCGGGTGTTCGACGACGGTCGCGCCACCTATTTCGCCTGGCCCGAACAGGCCGAGCTGCCGGCGATCTTCGTCATCGGCTCCGACGGGGTCGAGGGCCTGGCCAACGCCCTCGTCAAGGACGGCTACCTGGTCGTCGATCGCCTGGCGCCGCGCTTCGTGCTGCGCAGCGACAAGGCCAGCGCCACGGTGGTCAACACCGCCTGGCGCCGCGACCTGACGACGGGGAGCGCCCGATGAGCCTCGATATCGATCCCCGCCTGACGCCCGAGGTCCAGGACGACCTGGCGACCGCCGACGCCAAGGCCCGCCCCGTGGTCGGTCGCGCCGGCGGCGTCTCGAACCTGGCGATCATGGCCGGCTTCGGCGTGTTCGGCGTGGCCGTGTTTGTCTGGCTGTCGAGCCATCGCGCCGACGCCGGCCAGCCCCAGCCCGCCGCCCCGCCGGCGGCCGCGGCCGCGCCGCTGGCCCACGCCGCCCAGCTCCAGGGACCGCTGCCGCAGATCCCCGGCCCGCAGTTCACCGTCGACAACAGCGCCCCGTCGCCCGCGTCCGAACCGCCGCGCGGCGAGTTCGCCCCGCCGACCGCGCCGCCTCCGATGGTCGTCGCCCCGGCGCTCGACGAGTCGGTCCGCCGCCGCGCCCCGACCCTGGTCGTCGACCTGGGCGACCGCTCGGCCCCGCGCCCGGCAGGCGACAAGGGCGAGGCCGCCGCGCCCGCCGCCGCCAACGCCGGCGACAGCTTCGGCGACAAGGTCAGCCTCGACGAGGCGACCCCGGCCAAGGCCACGGCCATGCAGAACCTCGACGCCGTCGTGCCCCAGGGCGCGGTGATCCCGGCGGTGATGGAGACGGCGATCAATTCCGACCTGCCGGGCCTGGCCCGGGCCATGGTCACCCGCGACGTCAAGAGCTTCGACGGCTCGACGGTGCTGATCCCGCGCGGCAGCCGGGTGATCGGCCAGTACAAGTCGGGCCTGGCCATGGGCGCCTCGCGCGTCTTCGTGATCTGGACCCGGGTGATCCGTCCCGACGGCGTGTCGATCCAGATCGGCTCGCCGGCCGCCGACCCGCTGGGCCGGGGCGGGCTGGAGGGCAAGGTCGACCGCCACTTCTTCACGCGGTTCGGCGGCTCGATCCTGACCTCGGTGCTGAACGCCGGCGTGGCCGCCGTCAGCAACACCCGGGCCAATTCGCAGATCTACATCGGCTCGATGACCGAGGCGACGAACCTGGCCAACAGCGCCAAGGCGACCCAGACCTCGCCCACCATCAAGACGCCGCAGGGCGCGCCGGTGACGATCTTCGTCGCCCGCGACCTCGACTTCTCCGGCGTGCGGGGCGTCGCGCAATGACCCATCACGCCCCGATGGGGGTCTATCTGGAGGCCTACCTGGCGCCGCTGGCGCCGTGGCTGGCCGATCCGGAGGTGACCGACCTCTACGTCAATCGTCCCGGCGAGCTATGGGTCGAGCGACTGGGCGGCGCCGTGGCCAAGGTCGCCGCGCCCGAGCTGGACGAGACCAACCTCTGGCGCCTGGCGCGCCAGGCCGCGGCCCTGGTCCACCAGGGCGTCAGCCGCGAGCACCCGCTGCTGTCGGCCGTGCTGCCCGACGGCGCGCGGATGCAGGTGGTGGCCCCGCCCGCGACGCGCGGCGGGATCGTCATGGCCATCCGCAAGCACGTGGTCTCGGACCTGTCGCTCGACGACTACGCCGCGGCCGGCGCCTTCGCCCACGCCACCACGCCGCCGGCCAGGCCCGACGCGGCGCTGCGGGCCCTGCTCGACGCCGGCGACGTGCGCGGCTTCCTGTCGGCGGCCGTGCGCGCGGGCAAGAACATCGTGGTCAGCGGCGGCACCTCGACCGGCAAGACCACCTTTCTCAACGCCCTCCTCAAGGAAGTGCCGCGCGACCAGCGCCTCGTCCTGATCGAGGACGCGCCCGAGATCCGTCTCGTCCACGCCAACGCCGTCGGCTTGGTGGCCGCCAAGGGCGACCAGGGCCAGGCGCGGATCGGGACCGAGGACCTGCTGCAAGCCTCCCTGCGCCTGCGGCCCGACCGCATCATCCTGGGCGAGCTGCGCGGCGCGGAGGCGTTCAGCTTCCTGCGCGCCGTCTCCAGCGGCCACCCCGGCTCGATGACCACGGTCCACGCCGACGACCCGCGCGGGGCCATCGAACAGCTGGCGCTGATGGCCCTTCAGGCCGGCGCCAACCTGCGACGCCAGGACGTGGTCGACCATGTCGAACGCGTCGTCGACGTCTTCGTCCAGCTCCATCGCCAGGACGGCGTCCGCGCCGTTCGGGAGATCGTCTTCATCGACCGATAGCGGCCGCTTCCACTCAACCTCTTTCCAGCTTCAACGCGCCCGTGCCGCGGGCGTGATCGGGGACCTCTGTGCAATGCGTATGAAACTTCTGGCTTCCACGGCGGGCGCAGGCCTCGCCCTCGCTCTTTCCGCCTGCGGAGGCGGCGGTGGAGGCGGCGGCGGATCTTCGTCGACGCCCCAGAGCAGCGGCGGCACGACGCCGACCGCCCCGCCCGCCCCCGTGGTGATCTCGGCGGCCGAGGCCGCGCGCCTGGCCAAGCAGGCCACCTTCGGCCCGACGCCGGCCCTGATCGACCAGATCGTCGCCGCCAAGAGCGCCTCGGCCTGGATCGACCAGCAGTTCGCCCTGAGCAGCAGCAGCTACGCCGACATCGCCGCCAAGCCGGTGGCGACCAACTACTGCGCCAATTCGGGCCTGACCGGCACCGATCTCAACAACTGCAATCGCGACAACTACGGCGCCCTGCCGATGTCGATGCGGTTCTATTCCAACGCCATGGCCAAGGACGACCAGCTGCGCCAGCGCGTGGCCTTCGCCCTGTCGCAGATCGTCGTGGCGTCGGACCTCGAGGTGCACACCACCGCGGGCCTGGCGACCTTCAACCAGATCCTGCTGAGCAACGCCTTCGGCAACTACAAGGACATCCTGCGCGAGGTCACCCTGAACCCGTTCATGGGCAACTTCCTCGACATGGTCGACAGCAACAAGACCGCCCCGAACGAGAACTACGCCCGCGAGCTGATGCAGCTGTTCTCGGTCGGCACGGTGCTGCTGAACGCCGACGGCACGGCCAAGACCGGCGCCGACGGGGCGGTGATCGCCACCTACAGCAACGCCGAGGTCAAGGAAGTAGCCCGCGCCCTGACGGGGTGGACCTACGCCCGCCTCGACGGCGCGGCCGTCACCGACGGGACCAAGCTCGACTACTCCAAGCCGATGATCGTCAGCACGGTGCGGTTCGACACCAAGGCCAAGACCTTCCTGGGCGTCACCATCGCGGCCGACGCCACGCCGCAGGCCAATGTCGACACGGTGGTCGACACCGTCTTCAACCACCCCAACACCGCCCCCTTCATCAGCAAGCGGCTGATCCAGCAGCTGGTGCTGGCCAACCCGTCGCCGGCCTATGTGGGCCGCGTTTCGGCGGTCTTCGCCGACAACGGCGCGGGCGTGCGCGGCGACATGAAGGCGGTGATCAAGGCGATCCTGACCGACGCCGAGGCGCGCGGCTCGGCCGCCACCCCGGGCAAGATCAAGGAGCCGGTGCTGTTCCTGACCGGCCTGGCGCGCGGCATGGGCCTGAAGTCGGACGGCTACGCCTTCTATTACCGCGACAACGCCCTGGGCCAGATGCCCTTCCGCGCCACCTCGGTGTTCAACTTCTATCCCTACGACTTCCCGCTGCCGCTGGGCTCGGGCGAGATCAGCCCGGTCAGCAAGCTGATGACCACCTCGACCATGATCGCCCGCCACAACCTGGCCTGGGATTGGACCATGGCCGGCGAGGCCACCCGCACCGAGTTCAAGGTCCAGTCGACCCTCGCCGGCTCGACCGCCGTCGAGCTGCCGTGGACCGAGTGGGAGGCCCTGGCCGCCGACGAGGCCAGGATGCTCGACCGCATCGACCTCATCTTCCTGAACGGGACCATGACCTCGGCCCAGCGCAGCGCGCTGTCGTCGGCCATGGCCGCCGTCAAGAACACCGACCCCGCCGTCCAGGCGCGCAAGCGGGCACAGGTCGCCCTCTACATCGTCGCCTCGTCCCCGCAATTCCAAGTCGACCGCTGAGCCATGACCCTTTCCCGACGTGATTTCGGCCGGCTGCTCGCCGGCGCCTCCGCCACCGCCGCCCTGACCCAGATCGGCATCTCGGCCGCCATCGCCGACACCTCCAGCTATCGCGCGATGGTCGGGGTGTTCCTGTTCGGCGGCAACGACGCCTGGAACATGGTCGTGCCCACCGACGATCGCTACGCGGCCTACGCCAGCCAGCGCGGCGGCATCGCCCTGAAGAAGGAGACCCTGGTCCCGCTGACCGGCACGGCCTTCGGCCTGAACGCCGCCATGGCCCCGCTGAAGACCGCCTGGGACGAGGGCGCGCTGAGCGTCGTGCTCAACACCGGCACCCTGTTCCAGCCGCTGACCAAGTCGCTGTACCAGACCCGCCCGGACCTGCGGCCGCTGAACCTGATGTCCCACGAGGACCAGCAGAACCAGTGGCAGGGCATGCGGACGCGCGAGAAGAACCTCGACGGCTACATGGGCCGCATCCTCGACCGCGCCGACGCGGCCGAGCTGCCGCCGCTGGTCTCGATCGCCGGCTCGCAGCTGGCCCTGATCGGCAGCCGCAAGTCGCCGCTGATCCTGCCGTCGAGCGGCGGCATCTCGCGCAACGGCTACAACGCCGCCAGCATCGACGCGGCCGTCGTGGCCCGCCAGGCGGCGCTGAACACCTTCTCGGACGCCTCGGCGTTCGGCGCGGTGACCGACATGACCGGCCGGGGGATGTCGTCGGCCTACGCCCAGGCGGTCACGGCCAACACGATCATCAGCTCGACCACCTCGACGGTGGACCAGTACTTCAAGAACCCGACCACCGGCGCGGCCCTGACCAGCGACATCTCCCGCCAGCTGCTGCGGGCGGCGCGGATGATCGAGGCCCGCAACAACCTGGGCCACGCCAAGCAGACCTTCTTCGTCAGCCAGGGCGGCTACGACACCCACACCAACGAGGTCGCCGCCCACGCCTCGCTCTACGCCGACCTGGCCATGGCCCTGGCCGGTTTCTACAACGCCATGAAGTCGCTGGGCCTGGCCGACAACGTCACGGCCTTCACGATGTCGGACTTCGGGCGGGTCTACAAATCCAACGCCAGCGGCGGCACCGACCACGCCTGGGGCTCCAACCACCTGGTGCTCGGCGCGGGCCTGGCCTCGCGCAAGGTGCACGGCGCCTATCCGGACACGACCTTCGGCGGGGCGGACGACGCCTACAACGACGGCCGCTGGATCCCGACCATCGCCGTCGAGGAATATGTCGGCGCCATCGCCAGGTGGTACGGCGTGTCGGCGACCGACCTGCCCTACGTCTTCCCCAACTGGGCGACGTGGAACGGCGGCGGGCGCGGACCCGTGCCCCTGTTCGGCTGATCCCAAAAGACGACGCCCCGGAGCCTTGCGGCTCCGGGGCGTTTCTCTTTCAGTTCCGGGCCAAGCCCTAGAACTGGATGTTCGCGCCGAAGAAGACGGTCCGGCCGCTCTTGGTGTGGTTCCACAGGCGGTGGGCGCCCGGCTGGGTGACGTTCACGCCGGTGGTCGAGTTGTAGACGTAGAAGCTGTTGTACTGGGCCTCGCGCTCGTCGGTCAGGTTCACCCCGTCCAGCGTCAGGCGGATGCGCGGGCTCACCTGATAGAAGGCGGCCGCATCGACATAGGTGGTGGCCTCGAAGCCGCCGCTGTCGATCGTGTAGTCCGAGCGGTAGTTCGACGACACCCGCGCGCCCCACTTGGCGGTCTCGTAGTAGAGCGTGATGTTGGTGTTGACGTCCGACAGGCCGTAGATCTGGCCCTTCACGTCCTTGCCGTTGATCTTGTTGGTGGTCTCGGAGTCGATCAGCGTCAGGTTGGCGACCATGCCCAGGTTCTTGAGCGGGCCGGGCAGGAAGAAGAAGTCGCTCTGGGCGCTCAGCTCGAGGCCGCTCAGCGTGGCCGAGGCGTTGTTGACCGAGCGGGTGTAGATCACCGGGGTCGAGGCGGTGACGCCCGTCACCAGGCCTTCGGCCAGGCCCGTGTCGGAATAGAGCGCGTTGCTCGTCGTGCTGCTGACCAGGTTGTCGATCTTCTTGTGGAAGACGCCGGCGGTCAGCATGCCGATGCTGCCGAAGTACCATTCGGCCGACAGGTCGAACTCGTCCGAGGTGTAGGGGTCGAGGTTCGGGTTGCCGCTCGACACCGTGACGGTCGAGCCGTCGACGCTGATCGAGCCGTTCATGGCGTAGGCGGCCAGGGACGGACGGTTGATGTTCTGGGCCGCGGCGGCGCGGATCTGGAACTGGTCGCTGACTTCCAGCACGGCGTTGAAGGCCGGCAGGACGCCCGAATAGCTCTTCTTGACGGTGGTCGGGGTGTTGACGCCGCGCACGGCCATGACGCCGGTCGAGGTCAGCTCGGTGTCGTAGGCGCGGGCGCCAAAGTTGCCGCGCAGCGGCATGCCGGCCAGTTCGGTCTTCCAGTCCAGCTGCAGGTAGCCGGCGTTGGTGTCTTCCTGCACCGCGTAGATCGACTTGGGCGCGCCCAGGGTGCGGGTGATGTTGTAGGCCGCCAGGGCCTTGTTCCAGTCGACGATCAGCCAGGACTGGTCGTCGTGCTCGCTGAAGATCTTGTAGTAGTTGTTGACGCGGTCATCGAGCGTGCCCTTTTCCCAGGCCGTCTTGTTCACGTCGTCGTTGGTCTGGGTGTAGCCCGAGTTCTCGAAGCCGCGGAACGACACGCCGCCCTTCAGGGTGAAGACGTCGTCGAACTGGTAGGAGCCGTTGAACTCGGCGTTCTTCAGCTTCGTCGTCTGGTAGGTGGCCGAGAAGTCGATCTCGTGGGCGCGGTAGTTGTTGGGATCGGTGGTGTTCCAGCCGTAGGTGTTCTTGCCGGTCTTGCCGCGGTAGTCGGTGATCAGGTCGCCGAACGCCTCGGTGTAGAACTTGTCCGAGATCGGGATGTCGTAGTCCGAGGTCTCCTGGCCGATGTGGCCGTCGAACTTCAGCTTGTCGGAAACCTCCCACTCGCCGGTCAGGACCAGCTGCTTGAAGGTGTTCTCGGTCTCTTGGCGACGGGTCTCGGTGGCGAACACCGTGTTGGCGACGTCGGCGTAGATGATCGTGTTGTACTGGTCGTACTGGATCGAGCGCAGCACCGGCGCGGCGGTGGTCACGCCCGAGTGCGGGGTGGCCGCGCCCAGGATGGTCGAGCCGACGCTGGCGCGGGTGGCCAGGTGGTTCTCGCTGCGGTCGTTGGAGAACTTGCCGTACAGGCCGTCGAGCGTGAGGGTCACGTTTTCGACCGGGCGCCATTGCAGCGCGGTGGTCACGCCCAGGCGCTCGTTGTCGGCGCCCCAGACCGACAGGCGGTTGCCGCGCTGGAAGATCAGCTCGCCGTTGGTGGCCTTCAGGGCGTCGGCGGCGCTGAGGTTGACGACGTTGGCGGCGTTGGCCTTCTGCTGGCCCGCGCCGTAGGTGTTGTAGCCCTGCTCCTCGACCTGACGCTTGGAGTAGGCGACCGAGACCAGCACGCCGAACTTGTCGTCGAAGTTCTGGCTGAACATGCCCGCGACGCGCGGCTGGAAGTCTTCGGTGGCGCTGTTGGTGCCGCCCTGCAGCGACAGCGCCATCTTGCGGCCGTCATAGGCGAACGGCTTGGCGGTATAGAGGCCGACGGTGCCGGCCATGCCGCCCTCGTCCTGCTCGGCCGAGAACGACTTGCGCACGTCGATCTTCGAGAACAGCTCCGAGGCGAAGATGTTGAAGTCGAACGCCCGGTCGCGAGACGTCTGCCCGCGGCTGTCCATCGGCGAGTCGACGTTGCCCAGCACTTCCATGCCGTTCAGCTGCACGCGGGTGTAGTCGGGGCCCAGGCCGCGCAGGCTCACGCGGCGACCTTCGCCGGCTTCGCGGTTGATGGCCACGCCCGGCAGGCGCTGCAGCGACTCGGCGAGGTTGAGGTCGGGGAACTTGGCCATGTCCTCGGCGACGATGACGTCGGCGACGATGCTGCTTTCGCGCTTCATCTGACGGGCCACGCCCAGCGACTTGCGGAAGCCCTGGACGACGATGGCGTCGACTTCGCTGGCGTCGTCGGCCGGCGCGGTGGCGATCGGGGCGTCGGCCGCGGCCTCGGCGGCGTGGGCCGGAGCCGTCAGCATGGCGAAGGCCAGGACGGCCGAAGCGGCGCTGAGCGACAGCGCCTTCTTGGTGGTGGACATGAGACCCCCTGCAACTGGATCGCCGGAAGCCTCCAGAGAGCGGGCGCCGGCGCGATGGCGGGGCCGTTAGGGCGAAATTGTGACGGTGTGTTACGAGTTCGATAACGAGCGTATGAAGCGAGCGTTCGGCGGCCGCCTATCCACGATTTTATTGCGTATCGGTCGCAGATCGGTGGCGACGGCGCTGACTTCGAACCGTCATGCGGCGCCGCTAGAGAGGCCGCCTGTTCTGGTGGAGTGCGGCCCATGTTCGGCTTTGTGGCGGTGATGGCGATGGCGGCGGCGGCGAGCGACGCCCCGCTGCGGATGAACGACCTGACGGCCGTGGGCACCCACAATTCCTACAAGCAGGCCATCCCCGCCGACGAGCTGGCGGCCATGGTCGCCGCGCGCGGCCAGCCCGTGCTGGCCATCGACTACGCCCACCGCCCCCTGGCCGAACAGCTGGACGCCGGCGCCCGGCAGCTGGAGATCGACGTCGTCAATGACCCGGCCGGCGGCCTCTACGCCAAGCCGCTGACTGCGCTGGGCCAGGGAACGGTGCTGCCGCCCCGCGTGGCGCAGGCGCTGGCCAAGCCCGGCTTCAAGACCCTGCACATGCCCGACATCGACTTCCGCAGCTCGTGCGTGACCTTCGTCGAGTGCCTGTCGCAGGTGCGCGCCTGGTCGGACGCCCACCGCGACCACGTGCCGATCCTGATCATGCTCAACGCCAAGGAAGGCGCGGCCTCCATCCCGGGCGGCGTCACGCCCCTGCCCTTCGACGAAAAGGCGTTCGACGCGCTGGACGCCGAGATCCGCGGCGTGTTCGGCCCCGACCGCCTGATCGATCCCGACCTGGTGCGCGGCAAGAAGCCGACCCTGCGCGAGGCGGTGCTGGCCGGCGGCTGGCCGACGCTGGAGGCCGCGCGCGGCAAGGTGTTCTTCGCCCTCGACGAGGGTCCCGAGAAGGTGGCGATCTATCGCGGCAAGCGCACCTCGCTGGAAGGCCGGGCGATGTTCGCCAACACCGACGAGGCCTCGCCGGCCGCCGCCTATCTGACGCTGAACGACCCGATCGCCCAGAAGGACCGCATCGCCGCGGCCGTGAAGGCCGGCTTCATCGTCCGCACCCGCGCCGACGCCGACACCTGGGCCGCCCGCAACGGCGACATCGCCCAGCGCACGGCCGCCCTGACCAGCGGCGCCCAGTACGTCTCGACCGACTATCTGTGGGCCGACCCGCACCTGCCCTGGAACTACACCGCTCGCCTGCCCGGCGGCGAGGCGGCGGCCTGCAATCCCGTGCGCGCGCCCAAGGGCTGCGACGGCGCGCTGGAGCTGACGGCGGACGCTCCGGCGACGGGCTATCTCGCCCCGGCCCAGCGCCCCGACCTGACCAAGGTGCTGGCCGCCCCGCCGGCCCAGGGCTCGCCCCGCGCTATCTCTGACGCCGCGATCTTCGACGCCAGCCGATCGTTGAAGGACACCCCGCGCTGGGCGCTGGCGACCGCCGACGTCAAGGGCTCGATGTTCGACCACTTCGCGGACGCTCTCGGCGTGCGCCTGACGCCGCAGGAGGCCCCGATCCTGGCCGCCCTGCTCGAACGGGCCGGCGACGACCGCTCGGTGGTCGGCGCGGCCAAGACCTTCTGGGGTACCAAGCGCCCCTATATCGGCAAGGACGCAGCGCCGGTCTGCGAAGCGAAGACCGACCACCTGGCCGGCAATCCGGACTATCCGTCCGGCCACTCGGCCCATGGCGAGCACGTGGCGATGATCCTGGCCGAGGTCGCGCCCTCGCGCGCCGACGCCCTCTATGCCCGCGGTCGCGAATACGCCGAGAGCCGCTGGATCTGCGGCTCGCACACGGTCAGCGCCACCGAGGCCGGCCTGCAGGCGGGAGCGGTGATCTACGCCGCCGAGCACCACTCGCCCGCCTTCCGCTTCGACATCGACATGGCCCGCGCCGAGGTGTCGGCCGCCCTGGCGAAGGCAGGAAACAAATAGCCGAACCCAACTCATCGAACGGCGCTTGCCAAAACGATAGTTATAGCTAGCATCCTCCTCGTACGGACATGCGGGGGGTTGTAGTGCGCAAGCTGCAAGTGTTCGCCGGGGTCGCGACTGTCGCCTTGATGGCGGTCGCGACCTCATCTCGGGCCCAGACGGCAAGTGAAGCCGCGCCGGTCGCACTCGACGAGATCGTCGTCACGGCCCAGAAACGGGCCGAGAATTTGCAGGACGTGCCGGTCTCGGTGACCGCCATGACCGGCGCCCAGCTTCAGAACCAGAGGGTCGGCGACGTGCTGGCCCTGTCTGGCCTGGCGCCGGGCCTGCAGATCAAGACCGACGACAACGCCGCCAACCCGCGGATGTTCATCCGCGGCATCGGCGTCAACGACTTCAACCCGGGCACGGCCAGCGCCGTCGGCGTCTATGTCGACGGCGTCTACATCGCCTCGCCCCTGGCCCAGCTGGCCGGCTTCTACGACCTGGAGCAGGTCGAGGTGCTGCGCGGTCCGCAGGGCACGCTTTATGGCCGCAACACCACCGGCGGGGCGATCAACGTCGTCACGAAGAAGCCGTCGAGCACGCCGGGCGGCGACATCGCCGTCGAGTACGGCCGGTTCAACGCCGTCAACGCCCAGGGCGGCTTCGGCGGCCCGATCGCCGGCGATACCCTGTCGTTCCGCATCAGCGGCCTCTACGACAAGAACGACGGCTACACGACCAACCGGCTGACCGGGAACAAGGGCAACGACGCCAACCGCTGGGCGCTGCGCGCGGCCCTGCGCTGGAAGCCCGACGACAAGCTGACCGCCGACCTGTCGCTGAGCCTGAACCAGTCGCGCGGCGGCTCGATCTGGACCTACAACCGCTCGATCCTGCCCCAGACGGCCGAAGCGACCGGCGCCGACGGCTTCTGCAAGGCCGGCTTCTACACCTCGGGCCAGTGCACCAACGCGCTGGGCTACGCCAACACCAGCGGAAACCTCTACGAGGGCGACTACCGCTTCGAGGGCAAGGACATCGTCAAGCTGTTCGGGGCGACCGCCAGCGTCGCCTACGACCTGGGCGACATGACCCTGTACTCGGTCACCGGCTACCAGCGCGCCGCCCGCGACGACTGGGAAGACACCGACGCCAACCCGCTGCAGGTGATCAGCGCCCGCTACATCGCGTTGCAGGAAACGGCCAGCCAGGAGTTCCGCCTGCAGTCGAACGGCCAGGGTCCGCTGCGCTGGGTGACCGGCCTCTACTGGGCCAAGGACGACCTTTCCAACGACAGCCACTACGACGTGCTGGCCGACCTGCGCAATCCGACGCCCGACAACCCGACCGGCATGGATCCGGCCGCCAGCATCGGTGTGTTCGGCTGGCCCCTGACCCTGAAGTCACGCAGCTGGGCGGTGTTCGGACAGTTCGACTACGACCTGACCGACCGCCTGACCTTCACCGGCGGCCTGCGCTATTCGGTCGACGACAAGAGCATCCACTATGTCAGCGACGTCGACTACGGGCTCGTGACCCTATTCGTCCACGACGGCGACAAGAGCTTCAAGTCGCTGTCGGGCCGCCTTGGCCTGCGCTACGCCCTCACCGACGACGCCAACCTCTATGCGACCTACAATCGCGGCTACAAGAGCGGCGGCTTCTTCACCGGCCAGACCGCCGACGAGGCCGACCTCGAGCCCTATGACGACGAGACCGTCGACGCCTTCGAGGTGGGGGCCAAGAGCGAGTTCCTCGACCGCCGCCTGCGCCTGAACACGGCCGCGTTCTACTACGACTACAAGGACCTGCAGGTCTACACGACCATCCAGCGCGGCCTGCTGACCGTGCAGTACTTCACCAACGCCTCGGCCGCCCGGGTCTACGGCGCCGAGGCCGAGGTCGAGGCCCGGCCGGCGCGGGGTCTCTCGCTGACCCTGGGCGCGGCGCTGCTGCACGCCGAGTACGAGGACTTCGTGTCGGTGGGCGAGGACTATTCGGGCAACTGCCTGCCCTCGGCCCCCAAGCTCAGCTTCAACGGCGCGATCCGCTACGAGCACCCGCTGCCGGTCGGCGACTTCACCGGCCAGCTGGACTTCACCCACCGCTCCAAGGTCTATTTCGACACCGCCAACACCGAGCGGCTGAGCGACGAGGCCCGCACCTTCGTCAACGGCCAGGTCGGCTGGAAGCTGGACGGCGGCCGCTACGAACTGGGCGTGTGGGGCAAGAACCTGTTCGACGAGACCAACATCCTCGACATCACCGCCATCGAGGGCCTGGGCTTCGACGCCTTCAGCATGGGACCGCCACGCACCTACGGCGTCTATCTGCGGGCCCGCTATTGAGCGGCGGGACTTCACCGGCGGCGGCCTGGATAGGCCCGCCGCCAAGTCTGGCGCAGCAGCTGGCGGTGCTGTGGATCGGCGTCGTCGGCGTGCTGTTTCCCGGCGTCGGTCCGCTGCTGCTGGGCGGACTGGAGGCGGCGGGACGGCTCAGCGCCATGGAGATCGGCCTGGCCGGCATGGCCGAGCTGGCGGCCATGGGGATCGGGGCGGCGCTGCTCGGCCCGGCCTTCGGCGCCAAGCGGCTTAGACCGGCGGCGATCGCCTGCGGCTGTTTCCTGGCGGCGCTGAACCTTGCCTCGACACGGGTGGACGGCGGCCTGCTGGTGCTGGTCCGCGCTGCGGCAGGCTTGCCGGCCGGGGCGCTGATCTGGGTGGTGACCGGCATGATCGTGCGCTCGCCGCGCCCGGATCGCTGGTCGGGGATCTACCTGACCGTCCAGACCCTGATCCAGCTGGCCGTGGTGGCGAGCCTGAGCGCCCTGGTCATCGACCGCTTTGGACCGGACGGCGGCTTCGTCGCGTTGACGGGCCTGGCGGCGTCGGCCGTGCTCGCGGGCTTCGCCGTTCCACGCGCCTGGACCGCCCTGCCCCAGGCCGACGACGCCCCGAAAGGCCTGCCCAGCCCGCGCGGCTGGGTCGCCCTGCTGGCGGTGTTCTGCTTCCAGGCCTTCATCCTCGCTTTGTGGATCTACGCCGAGCCGCTGTCGCGCCAGGCCGGACACGCGCCGAAGGTGGCTGGCTTGGCCTTCTCGATCTCGCTGGCCGCCCAGGTGGCCGGCGGCTCGGCGGCGACGGCCCTGGCGGGGCGGGTGTCTTGGTTCGTCTCCCTGAGCGTCGGCGTGATCGCGGCGGCGGCCTGCCTGCTGGTCTTCGCCGCCCTGCCGCCGGCCCCGGCCTTCCTCGCCGCCTCGGGCCTGTTCGGTTTCGCCTGGCTGTTCGCCTCGCCGTTCCTGACGCCGCTGGCCATCGAGGCCGACCCCAGCCGGCGCGCCGCCCTGCTGGGTCCCGGCGCCAGCCTGCTGGGCTGCGCGACCGGACCGCTGCTGGCGGCCCTGATCGTCGGCGCCCACGACGTGCGCCCGGCCGTCTGGCTGGCCGGCGCCCTCGCCCTCGTCACCCTGGCCCTGATCGCCGGCCTGCACCTGACCCGGGCCAAGGAACCCAGATGAGCGTTGGTCTCGCGCTCAAACCGCCACGCCGAAAGTGATCGCTGGGGACGAAGCGAAGTTGACCATTGCGAGCGCGGCCGCCGTCTGATAGCCATCCGCCCTCTTCGCCGACGCAACCTTGTGTCGACCCGGTGGCCCGGTGGCGGAGTGGTGACGCAGCGGACTGCAAATCCGTGCACCCCGGTTCGATTCCGGGCCGGGCCTCCACCCTTTTCTCCTTCTTCTTTTCGCGGCTTCGAGACGCGCTGCGCGCGACCCCCTCCGGCCCTTCCGGGCCACCTCCCCCAGAGGGGGAGGATCTGGCCGACGCATCGCCAGAAAGATGCTCCCCCTCTGGGGGAGCTGTCGCGGAGCGACTGAGGGGGTCTCACCGTCGCCCCCTCCACCAGAGAAGGAGGACCTTCTTGGTTCGCCTTCCTGGGCCTTGCGCCCATCGTTCAGCCGCTCAGACCTTTGCAGAGCGGTAGAGGTCTGAGCGGTCGCCGGCATGGACCCTCGCCACAAGGGCGAGGGAGGCGAGTTTGTTTGGGGTGGAGAAAACTTCCCCCTCCGGGCCGCCCCGCCCTTCAGCGGAGGATCTTCAGACCGTCACTTCGTAGAACAGCGTGTCCTCGACGATGTCGTCGCCCGTGACGCCGTTCTTGTCGGCGCGGACCAGGGCTTCCTTGGCCTGGTTGCGCAGGGCCGCCTCCAGCGACGGCAGGGGGATGTGGTCCCAGCGCTTCTTGCCGGCCATCACCTCGTCGACGGGGTTCAGCGCGATGCGCAGGCGCTCCATCGACAGCAAATAGTCCTTCAGGGTGGCGTTGTGGCTGCCGTGGTGGCCGACCTTGTAGACGATGGTGCGGCGCACGAGGTCCAGGCCCTCGACGTCGGCGTCCTCGCCCTCGGGCTTGGTCCACTTGACGTCCTTCCACGACAGCCAGTTGCCGACCTGGGCGTCGGCGGCGAACAGCAGGACATCGCGGCCGGGCTCTTCACCACCGCCATCTCCCGGGCCGTCCAGTTCGATGGCCAGGACCAGGCTGGTGTTGTTGGTGTCGTTGTCGAGCTTGATGGCGAAGTCGAGCGCGCTGGAGCCGACATCGTCGATGCCGCGCCAGCCGGCCTCGCCCGCCTGGTTCCAGTAGTTGTCCTGGAAGAACTTCACCTCGGCGCGGGCCACGTCGAGCGGGATGGTGAACAGCGGCGAGAACGGACGCCCCTCGATCCCCGGCTGCGGCCCGTCGCCCGGCGCGTCGAGGGCCATGTCGAAGGTCTCGGGCGCCTTCTTGCTGGGCGTCGACTTGCGGATCAGGTCGTGGTCGCGCGGCGGCCCCAGAACCATGATCCGAGCCTTGGCGCCGGGCGGCCGATAGGGCTCCTGGCCGGGCTTGCAGTAGAGAAGCTTACCCTCAGGGGCCAGTTCGCGCGCCACCTGCACGGCGTCTTCCGTCGTGGCGCGGCCGCCGGCCGCCCCGAACGGCACGTCGTCGATCCCGAAGAAGTCCATCAGCCCGGCGATCTTCTCGCCCGCCGCCGCGTCGCCGGCCGCCTGCATCTGGCCGGCCGCGGCCTGCAGGGCGTCGACCGCCCCGCGCCGGCCGCGCTCGTCGAGCAGCGACTTGGCGAAGCTGTCGTCCGGATCCTCGGTCCAGGCCATCCACACCTGGCCGACCTCGAGCTTGCGGAAGATCGGCTCGGCCTGGAGGAAGCCCGAGACGTGGTCGCCGTGGGCGTGGGTCACCACCAGGAGGTCGATGACGTTGCCCGTCTCGGCGACGACGTTCTCCATGACCTTGTTGATCTTGGCGCGGGCGTCGCTGGTGCCGAGGATGACGCCGCAGTCGATCAGGATGTTGAAATCCCGGTCGCCGTCGCGCGCCAGGCGGACGAGCAGGCAATCGCCCAGTCCGTGGCGATACATCCTGACCTTGGCGCGGTGCTTGGTCATCGCCCCTCCCCCTCAACAGCAGTCGTGAAGCATGGCGAAGGGCTCGCGGTCGCCCATGACGCCGAAATAGGCGCTGCGGACTTGGCCGGTCCCGCGCGGCGGCGGGGCGGCGGCCGTCTCGGCCCAGGCCTGGGCGAGGTTGGCCACGCGTTTGCGGATCAGGTAGCGGGCCTGGTAGCTCTCCAGGTCGAACAGCACCGTGCAGCCGCCCCGGCGGGTGACGCCGCCGCTGTCGGTCCATTTCTGGGTGATCTCGACGACGATGTCGCTGACCGTGACCCCGTCGGGGCCGATCCGCCGGGCGGGCCGCACCGAGTGGACCTCGATCTTGCCGATCGTCACCTCCTCGCTGAAGGTCTCGCCGTTCTCGACATAGTCGATCTTCTGCACGCCCTCGTCGCGATAGAGGCCGAAGGCCTTGAGCTCCAGGTCGGTGGCCCGCTCGTCCAGCGGCACGGCGACCTGCTTGCCGTTCTCCCAGCGCCGGCCCGACAGCCAGGCGTGCAGGACGCGGGCGTTGTCGCGCGACAGGTTCCAGGCCTTCTGGCGGCGGTTCCGCAGGTTCCAGCCGAGGTCGAGCTTGGGCAGCAGCCGCGAGGCCGTGGTGATGACCGCCGGGGGCGCTTCCCAGACCAGGCTGCCGGGCGACAGGTGCGGCACGTTCTGCGGGAAGATCCCGCGCTTGGCGAAGCCGCCGATCAGGGCCAGGCGATAGCCGCGCACGTCGTTGGGCACCACGTCGCGGTCGGCGGTGATCATCGCCCGCAGATAGTCGCCGAAGGTGGCGTCGACCGGCGGGCAGTAGTCGAGCGCGCGGATGCAGATGTTCAGCAGTTGCTCGGCCAGCTTGGCGGCCACCCGCGCCAGGGCCTTGACCAGGGGCTGGGGCAACTGGCCCTCGGGCAGCACGCCGCTGCCGCCGGTGGCGAGCACGATCACCTCTTCCTGGCGGGCGGCGTAGAGGGTCAGGAAGGCGTCGAACACCGAGGCCACCAGCATGGCCCCGCGATCGTGCGCCTCCATCGGCAGCTCGGGCGCGGCGCCCTGCAGCTCCGACAGCTTCTCCTTCGACAGGCCGTCGACCGCCTCGCGCAGGGCCTTCTGGAACTGGCCCTCGCGGCTGGTGGCGCGGCCAAACTCGACGGCCAGTTGCACCAGGGGACCGCCGCCGGTCAGGTCGCCGCGACTGCGGCCGATCTGGTGCTCCAGCGCCTCGGGCAGGGTGAAGTGCTGGAACAGGGCGACGATGTCGGCGAAGGCCTCGTGCAGGGCCATGGCGTCGGGGTGGGTGGATTCCCGATAGCGCGGATGCAGGCCGTCGAGCAGGGCGTGCGAGGTCTCGTGGGCGACGATGTCGTGCGACAGGCAGCTGAAGGTCATCTGCCCGGCGGGCGATCCGCGCCAGTCGCCGCCGGCGGCGGGGAAATAGCCGAACAGCAGCGCCTTGCGGTCGGGGCTGTAATAGGCGTTCGCCCCGCGGAAGGCGTGGGGATAGATGCGCAGGCGCTGGACGTATTCCTCGCGCTCCCGGCGCTTGGGCTTGCCGGCGTCGCCGATGGACTCCGCGGGCGGGAGGGTCGGCAGGTCGCCTTCGCTGAGATGGCGCGACGACCATTGCGCCGTGCGCCCCAGCGCCCGCTCGAAATGGCCGATGGTCTTCATCGCCACCGCATAGACCATCTGCTGGTGGAAGCGCGGGTCGGCCGGGGTCGGCGACAGGCCGTCCTGGCTGAGCAGGTGCGGATGGTTGAGGTCGACCGGCGCATAGGCCGCGTTGCTGACCGGATCGACGTCGATGACCTCGAGATATTCGCCGATCGGCCCGGGCTTGAGATTGCCGTCCCAGGGCACCTCCAGCCGCGCGACATTGATGCCGGCGGTGTCCTGCGAGGCGCTGAACGACGGGTCGAAGGCGTAGACGCGCAGGCGGCGGCCGGCCGGCTCGCGCACGGTCGGGTTCAGGGCGTGGTCCAGGTGCAGCCGTTCCATGTCGCCCAGGACGGGGGCGGGCGCCGGGGCCGAGGGCTTGGCCGGCGGCTGGACGGTGCGGGTGTCGGACCCGCGCAGATAGGCCTTCAGCCGGCGCGAGGCGCGGGGCTGGTCGGCCAGGGCCTCGCGCAGCTTGCGACGACCGGTCTCGGTGTCCGGCGGCTGCGCGGGATCGGGCATAATCGCCTCGATCGCGGCCGACTGCGACAGCTGCAGGATCTCCAGTTCCAGCATCTGCTGCACGGCGGGATCGACGGGCGGCGAGCCGGCCGCGCCGAGGCCGGCGGCCAGGCGGATCAGGGCGAAGGCGGCGTCGTCGGCGGGCGACTTCTTCAGCGAGCCGGCCGCCGCCGGCTTGACCCCCAGGGCCTGGTCGGCGCGCAGCAGGCCGGCGCCGAAGGTGCTGCGCGCGCCCGGGCGGGCGCTGGCGAACAGCGCCTTGCGCACGGCCTCCACCCGCATCCAGCCTTCGGGATAGGCGTCGATCTTGGCGCGGTTCTCGGCGATCCACAGGGCCGCCGCAGCGGCGATCTGCGGGGTGGCGCACGAGGTGCCCTGGCCGCTCCAGTCGACCAGGTTGGCGCAGCCGCCCACCGCCCACGGAAGGTTGGGCGTGCAGGCCGCAAGCGCCGTGCCCATCTTGCTGTCGGGGCCGTAGTTGCCGGCCATCCGCCCTTGGCCCAGGTCGGCGTAGGGCGAGCCGTCGGCCATCACCCCGCAGGCGGCGATCACCCGGTTGAAGCGGGCCGGATAGACGACGTTGCGGGTCGGGAAGTTGTTGTCGTTGTTGCCCGCCGCCGTGACGATGAAGATCCCGGCCTCGTACAGCCGGTTGACCGCCTCGGCCCAGGCCTGGGAGGCGAGGCCGCCCATGCTCATGGTGATGACGTCGATGCGGGTCTTGGGATCGTTGCGCAGGCCGTACACATAGTCCAGCGCCTGGGCGAAGGTGCTGGAGCGGAACAGCACCACCCGGTCGG
This sequence comes from Caulobacter sp. GW821-FHT09B11, assembly GCF_059418205.1. Lineage (NCBI taxonomy): Bacteria > Pseudomonadati > Pseudomonadota > Alphaproteobacteria > Caulobacterales > Caulobacteraceae > Caulobacter > Caulobacter sp. GW821-FHT09B11. The sequence continues at coordinate 69,856 of NZ_JBWKPK010000027.1, forward strand.
CGATGCGGATCGGCACCACCTCGGCCCCAGGCGCGCCGCCGTACTGCTCGCTGGCCAGGATGGCGATGGTGCCCATGCCGTGGCCGTCCTGCACCCACAGGCCCTCGGAGCGGTCGCTGGCGTCGCGCGGATGGTCGCGGTCGACGAAGTTGCGCTGCAGGTCCAGCCGCAGGTGCTTGGGCAGATAGCGGTGGGTCGGGTCGTAGCCGGTGTCGATATGGGCGATGCGCGCGCCGGCGCCGGTCTGGCGGCTGGCTGGGGTGAAGCCGGAATGGTCGCCGTTGCGGAACCACAGATTGTCGCCGTCGACATGGGGGAAGTTGCGGCGCTGCGGCGTCGGCTGGGGCCGGCAGGCCGGGGCCGCGCCCATCGTCACCTCGGGCGCGGGATAGGACCAGCGCTGCTCGAGGTCGGGCTCGGCGAAGACCGGTCCGCCGCCGCCGGCCGCGCCGAGGCCCTCGCCGCCCTGGCCGGCCAGGGCGTGGCACAGGTCCCACAGATTGCGGTCGTCGCCCTGCTCCAGGCTGAGCTTCTGCCATTCGGCCCCGCCTCCGCCGGCCGCGGCGAAGCCTTCGCCCTCGCCCGCCGGCTGGGAGATGTGCTCGAACAAGGGCTCGGCCTTCAGCCGGATCGGGGCCGCGCCGAAGCCCAGGCGCAGGCTCTGCGACTTGAGCGGCGGCGCCTTGATCAGGACGGCGGGCGTGCGATCGGTCGCCATGGCGCGCGCCTCCTTAAGGCCGCGTCATGACGTGGGCGCGGAACAGACGCAGGTAGAACAGGAAGATGATCAGCGCCCAGGCGTAGTCGAACAGCGCGAACCACAGGAAGCCGCCGCCGCAGAACACCCAGACCGTGCCCATCCAGATTCGGCCCAATATGCCGATCAGGTTGGGGGCGCGCTTATGCACCGGCTCCAGCAGCCCCGGCACGTAGAGGGCCGTCACCAGGATCAGGGTCGCGCCCCAGCCGCGCGTCCAGCCCGCGACGTTCGGCGCGTCCAGGCCCACCGTCTGCGAGACGAAGTTCGGGGCGAACATGCACAGCAGGCCCACGACCAGGTGCAGGAACATGTTGAAGCCGAGCACGCCGCGATAGACGTCGCGCGCGCGCCTGGCCTGCTCGTTCGACCAGCCGATGCTGAGGCCGTCGCTCATCGTCGCTCCCCCTTCAGAAAGTCAGCAGATAGGCCAACAGATCGGCCTTCTGTTCGGGCGTCAGACCCACGCCGTAGAGGTGTCCGCCATTGCCGTTGCCGGGCAGGGCCGTGTCGTAGCAGGCGGTCCCGCGCGGGGTCGGCTGACCGGGCGTGCAGGCCGTGGTCAGGAAGCCGCCGTTGACCGGATCGAGCACATCCTGGTCGCGACCGCGCAGGAAGGCCTTGGGCCGTTCGGCCGGCGCCTTCAGCAGGTCGGTCAGGGTCGGCACCGAGCCGTTGTGCAGATAGGGTCCGCGCAGCCACAGCCCGTCGAGCGGCTGGTTGGAATAGCCGTCGGTCTTGCGGAAATAGCGGAACTGGTAGGGCGTGCCGGCGAACATCTTGCTCAGCTGCTGCTCGCGGAACTCCTTGGTGTAGGAGTCCAGCCGCGCGCGGTCGGTGCCGATCAGGGCGATCGGCGTCACCTTGCCCAGCTTCTCGGCCTTGAAGACGTAGCCGCCGGCCTCCTGCCCGCCGTGGCAGGCGAAGCATTCGGCCTTGTAGATCGCCTGGCCGCGCAGGGCGGCGGGGGCGTTCAGCGGATGCGGGCTGACCGGCGCCGGCAGGTCCATAAGCCAGCCCGCCACCCGCCGGAGCGAGGCGTGGTCGACGGTCTTGGGCGTGACGCCCGCGCCGATGGCGGCCGACAGGTTGCGTTCCTGCAGCGAGGTGTTGTTGCCGTCCCAGTGCAGTTCCATGCCCTCGCGCGGGCGCTGGTTGAAGATCGCCGGGAAGTCGGAGACGCCGTGCACCTCGGCCTGGGTCAGGCTGGCGGCCGACGTGCCGAACTGCAGCAGCTTGTAGGGGTTGAAGGTGTCGACCCTGCCCGCTCCCCAGGGCGACTGCCGCTCCAGCAGCGGGCCAAGGCGGCCGCGCACGCGGATCAGGCCTTCGCGGAAGCGCGGCATGACGGCGGCCTGCCAGACCAGGCGGTCGAACCAGTCCAGATGCGCTCCGGCCTTCTCCATCGGCCCGAACAGGTCGGCCGGCTCCAGCCGCTCGTCGGTGGCGGCGGTGAGCAGCAGGGAAACGAAGCGGTGGAAGTCGAGATTGTTGGACGGCATGCCCGGCACGACGTGGACGACGCCGCCGTCCGAAGCCCGCCAAGTGCCGGTGTGGCAGGTGGCGCAGTTCAGCCAGACCACGTCGACGCCGTTGACCTGGCGCTTGGAGACGCCGATCGGCAGGTCCTTGCGGACGCCCTTGTCGTCGGTCTCGTAGATGAAGCCGAAGGCGGTGTAGTCGCTGCGGCCCTCGAACTGCTTGGGATAGAGGGCCGGCAGGGCCTTCCACACCGCATAGGGCACGCCGCTCTGAGGTTCGGAGCCGATCGAACCGTACTTGAAGTGGTCGACGTCGCTGGCGTAGCGCGGCGTGGCCGAGCCCGACAGCCGCAGGGCCGCGCACAGGCCAAGGCCCAGCACGATCACCGCCACGGCGATCAGCAGCGCCACCACGGCCACACCCAGCCGCAACTGCCAGCGCGTTGCAGCCAGGTGGGCCTCGACCGCCGTCACCGCTTTGTTGGCCGCCATCCTAGAGCTCCGAAGCCAGGGGGATGCGCATGTCGGCGCGCGGCTTGTAGACGCTCATGATCTCGTCGATCATCGCCTCGCGGGACGGGAAGCGGGCCTCCTCGTAGCAGCCCATCGGGTTCTTGGGCGCGTTGGCCAGGCACTTGTTGCAGTAGGTGCAGGGCTTTTCCGGCAGGTCGCGGCCGGCCGCCCATTGCTGGACCAGATCCTTGTTGGCCATCAGCGAGCGGGCGATCGACACCCCGTCGACCACGCCCTCGGAGATGGCGTCGCGCACGAACGAGGCCGTCTGGAAGCCGCCGGTGCACAGCACCGGCACGCTGACCGCCGCCTTGATCGCCCGGGCCTCCTCCAGGCTGACGCCCTCGATCGGATGACCCTTCTTCATGCGGAACCAGATCCAGTGGAAGATCGGCCGCAGCAGCGGATAGCGGAACAGCAGGAAGTTGCGGAAGCCGTAGACGCCCGAGCTGATCATGGCGTCGTAGGTCACCGCCAGGATGTCGATCGGCAGGTCGCCCGGCGGGTTCAGCGGGTGCGGGAACAGCGAGCCGGACGAGACGTGGATGGCGTCGGCGCCGGCCGCCTCGACCCACTGGGCCACCTGCACCGTGTCGGCCAGGGTGTTGCCCTTGTGCTCCCACGGGATGACGTTGTTGCGGTCGATGGCGCTGAGCTTGACCTGCAGGTGGAAGTCGCGCCCGACCCGCGAGCGGATGGCGCTGATCACGTCGAGCAGGAAGCGGGCGCGGTTCTTCAGCGAGCCGCCGTATTCGTCGGTGCGGTCGTTGATCCCCGAGCTGAGGAATTGCGTGAACAGGTAGCCGTTGGCCGCATGCAGCTCGACCCCGTCCAGCCCCGCCTCGCGCGCCCGCCACGCCCCCGCCGCGAAAGCGTTGATCGTGTGCTCGATGTCGCCCTTGGTCATCGCCCGGCACAGGAAGCCGTGCAGGGTCTCCCTGTTGCTGGTTGAGGTCAGGCTCGGCCGCATCTGGTTGTGCACGCCCGGCAGGTCCATCTGCCGGCCCGAGTGGCTCAGCTGCATGATGTACTTGGCGTCGAAGCTGTGGACCGCCTCGCCCAGCCTGGCCCACAGCGGGATGAACTCGTCGCGGTGGACGGTGGCGTAGCCGGCGATGATCCGGCCTTCCATCAGCACCGGCACGTAGGACGAGATGATCGCCCCCACCCCGCCCTTGGCGAACTTGCTCTCCCAGTTGATCCGCGTCTGGGTCAGCGAGCCGTCCTGGTTGTCGAAGATGCCGGAGATGTTGGAGCGGAAGATCCGGTTCTTGACGGTCAGGTTGCGGAAATGCAGCGGCTGGAAGATCGGGTCGCCCGCGGCCGCCGCGTCGGCGGGGGTGCGGATGATCGGACCGGCGGCGGCGCGCGGCGGCAGGACGTCGGTCATCAGCGCGCTCCCTTACCGGCAGGCGCGCTGGCCTTGGCCTCGCGCCAGACCGCGCCCAGCAGCGAGGCGGTCCAGTGGTGGGCGGGACAGCGGCTCCAGCTGTCGGTCATGAACACGATCTGGTGCGAAGGGCTGCGATAGCGGGCCGCGTCGAGCTGGAAGAGCGTGATGGCGCCCGGCTCGACCTCGCCCCACAGGGTGCTGGCCGGGGCCTTCCACTGGCGCAGCACGTTGGCCGGCGCGACGGCGCACTGGCAGATCACAGCCTCCTCGGTCAGGCTTTCGCGGGCGAAGGGCTGGCGCCACAGGCCGCGCATGATCTTCAGGCCCCGCACCAGGTTGTGCACGGCGACGCCGGTGGCGTGGACGGCGGCCGGATCGTTGTCGACCGGCGCGGCCAGGGTCTTGCGAGCCCGATCGACGGCGCCCGTCAGCGCCCACCACAGCAGTTGCAGCGGATTGAACGAGCGCGGCGCGGCGTCGAGCGTGCGGGCCGCCTTCCAGCGATCCTTGCGGGCCGCGTAGCCGGGGGCGAACAGCTCGCCGACGGCGGCCTGGGCGGTGGGGCCCAGGACCCCCTCGCCCTTCTCGCCGCGCACATAGGCGGCCAGGGTCGCGCGCTGCTCGGGCGTGCCCAGCTGGGCGTTTTGCAGCCGCTGTTCCAGCAGGGCCTGCAGGCGGGCGCGATCCTCGGCCTCGCGCGGGGCCACGGCCGGCAGCGGGTGCGAGCCCACGCGCAGCACCTTGCGGATGCGCCCGGCCAGCAGCCGGTTGATCAGCGGCCCTTCCTTCTTGAAGTCGCGGTCGAGGCGCGGGTCGGCGACGATCGCGCGAATGGCGGCCGGCTCGTCGAGGCGGATCACGTCGACGAGGCCGGGAATGCGGATCCGGCTGCTCATCCGGCGGTTCCCTTGGCCCAGGGGAAGAACATGCTGCGGGCGTCGGCGAACTGGGCGGCCAGGGCCGGAACGTGGCGCTCCATCACCTGGCGCAGGCCGTTGTCGCGCACCCAGGCGAAGCCGGCCGGGGTGTAGACGTCGGCGTTGAAGTCCTCGCCGTAGAAGCGGTCGCTCTTCAGGCGGCGGGTGGCCATCAGGATGAAGATGCGGAAGGCGGTGTCGGAGAAGCCGAAGCCAGGCGGCGTGCCGTTACGGGCGCACTGGCTCTCGGCGAGGGTGCCGACCAGCAGGTCGACCTTCTCGACGTCGCCATAGATCTCCTCCAGCTCCTTTTGCCATTCCTTGTTGTCGGTCAGCTCGGCGAAGGTCTTGGGCGCGCGCATGCCCATGTGGCGCCGGAACTCGCAGTAGCGCGGCACGCCCCGCTCGCGGTCGCGCAGGATGTCGGTGGCGGCCAGATCCGTCAGCACGTCGTTGTCGCGCTTGGGCGGCAGGCTGCGCAGGGTGTTGGGGTAGTTGTGCAGGCACAGCGCCCCCGGGTGGCTGGTGGCCAGCGAGTAGACGACGTCGTCGAAGCTGGCGTGCTCGTAGACGCTGGAGGCCTGGCCGCGGGCCACGCCGATCAGGTCGCGCTTGAGCAGTTCCTTGTCGTTCACGTGGCTGCGGAACGAATAGTCGTCCGGCATCAGCGGGTGCATGCGGTAGCAGGCCGCGAACTCTTCGGTCATCGCGTAGGGCGCGTTGTGGTGGTCGACCGGCGAGCCGGCCACCCCGAACAGGATCTCGCTTTCGCCGCGCCGGCCGAACGCCCTGTGGAAGGTCTCGCCCGCCAGGCCCCACCAGTTGGCGCGCATGGCCAGGCGCCCCTCGGGGCTGTTCATCAGGGCCGGCGTCCACTCGACGGTGTGGATCTTGGCCAGCAGGGCCGAGACCACCAGGCGCGCCTTCTGGAACAGCCACTCGCCCGAGGCCTCGGGGAAGTCGATCTTCAGGCGGTCCACGACCGAGTTGTGCTCGCGCACGAAGACGGTGTGCATCACCGACAGGCCGATCCACCAGTTGCCGTTGACACCGGCCAGCTCCAGCCCAGGGATCTTGGCGGCCTCGTCGATGGGCAGGTGGCCGTCGGGCTTCAGGCCCAGCTTGCCGTCGGTCAGGAACTGGCCCGTCGTCGGGTCGGTGCGCACCTTGACCTGCCGGCGCAGCGACGAGCCGTAGATCTGCGAGGCGTCCCACCAGTGGGTCTCGACATTGGTGTAGGCCTGGGGCCGGCCCGCGTCGCCCGGACGGTCGGGGTCGCGCAGGGTCTTGAGGATCTCCATCACCCCGCCCGGCCAGCTGTCGCCCTCGGGGATCGGCACGTAGAACTTGTCTTCCGGGTCGTTCTCGCCGTGGCTCAGCCAGTCGTGGACCATGAACTGCAGCCAGGCGCCGGCCAGGGCGTTGAGGTGCGGGACCGGCACGAACTCCTTGCGGGCCAGCAGCCGGTTGCTGATCACCCGCGGATTGGGGGTCATCAGGGCCGGCTCTTCCTCGCCGAAGGTGCGCTCGATCGGCATGTTGCGGCCGAAGCGCGCCCCGGTCATGCCCATCCACGGCTTGGACAGGTCGTTATAGCTGCCGTCGGCGGTGCGGGCCTGGCGCACGTCGATCGAGCCCGGCGCCGGCTCGGGCGGGGGGATCGTCGGCTCCATCTCGGTATCGAACAGGTTCTCGTGGCGCATGTTGACGCGCAGCCCCGCCAGCGTCGGCACGGCCAGCGTGGTCGGATACTTGTGCCACGGCTGGAACCGGCTCAGCACCCGCGCCGCGCCGCCCAACAGACTTTCCAGTAACGAACCCGCCACTCGTCGCCCTCCCCGCAGATGGGCACGCCCCACGATTGCAACTCCGAGCTAAACACGGATTCGGTACAACCGCGAGGGGAATATCAATGTTCTACGAAGGGGAATTTCCGCCGCCTGGGCGTGCATGAGGAAAGCGTGGCCGCAGCGGCGCTGCGATCGATTTGAGCAAATGGCCAGCCGACGTGAATTCCTCGCGTTCGGGTCACAGAAAATTCCCAAATTGGCGCGAGAAAGCGCCATCGCGTCCTTTGCACCTAGGCGTGCATTTCCTTAGGCAGCACAACATTGGCAGGCATGGCGTCAGAGATGGACACCCGCTCTTCGGCGACGACCGACGCGCTTCCCCGCCCTTCCGGCGGCGAGAAGCGCCCCCGCATCGACTGGATCGACGCCGCGCGGGGCCTGGGAATCATCCTGGTCGTGCTCAGCCACGTCTCCCGCGGCCTGGTGTCGGCCAACATCGCCCAGGGACCGTTCTGGGCGGCGCTGGACTTCACGCTCTACAGCTTCCACATGCCGCTGTTCTTCTTCCTGGCGGGGCTGAACGCCCGCAGGAGCGTGGAGCGCAGCGCCAGGTCCTACCTGCTGAGCAAGGTCGTCACGGTCGCCTATCCCTACGTGCTGTGGTCGCTGATCCAGGGGCTGATCCTGGTGGCGGCCTCGTCGCAGACCAACCGGCAGCTCGACGTCCACGAACTGGCCTATATCGGCTGGAGCCCCATGGCCCAGTTCTGGTTCCTGTACGCCCTGATGCTGTGCCACATCGTCCTGGCGATCGTGAACTACCGCCCCATGGCATTGGCGATCGTCGCGGTCGGGGCGCTGGCGGCCAGCCAGTTCCTGCCCAACGACGTCATCCTCGAGCGCTTTACCTATTCCCTGCCGTTCTTCCTGGTCGGCGTGCTGACGGCGACGAGGGCCCTGTCGTGGCCGGGGACCAAGAGCCCGGCGGCGCCCGCCGTGCTGTGGGCGCTGTTCGCCGGCGCGGTCTGGGCGGCCAGCCTCGTCGCGCACGGCGACTACAGCTCCATCCCCGCCCTGCCGGCCGCCCTGCTCGGCGCGGCGGCGCTGATCGCCACGGCCAGCGCCCTGCCCGGCGCGCTCAAGCGCTGGGCGGTGAAGCTGGGCGAGGCGTCGATGAGCATCTACGTCATGCACATCATCGTGGCCGCCGGCCTGCGCATCGTGATGGTCAAGCTGCACGTGCCGCCGATCGCCGGCGCCTACGCCCTGGTCTGCACGGCGGCGGGCGTGATCGCCCCGTTCGTGGCCCACCTGGTGCTCGCCCGATGGGGCCTTCTGGCGCCGCTGGGCCTGGCCGCACCGCGCTGGCTTTCGAAACTGTCGCGCGGACGTCCCGCCGCGCCCCAGCCCCTGCGCGAAAGCGCCTGACCCCTGCCCATCGGCACAGTTCGCCCAAGGATGCGCAAAGTTCATCCTGCGGGTGTAGTCAAGGTCGATTGCTTGGAACTTAGTGAATAAAGCCCATTGGACAGGCGAAATATGTCGATGACGGCCGCAGCCTAGAATTTTCACGAAGAGACGGTTGCTTCCAACTTCTGATTACGCAATTACAGGCCCGATCCACCTGCCTTGTGTCGCGAGGCGTTAAGTCTAATGAGGTTTCGATGCGCGTAGCGATGATTGGCACGGGCTATGTGGGCCTGGTGTCGGGGGCGTGTTTTGCGGACTTCGGTCACGTGGTGACGTGCATCGACAAGGATCCGCGCAAGATTTCGCGACTGCTGGCGGGCGAGATCCCGATCTTCGAGCCGGGCCTGGACGATCTGGTGGCGCGCAACGTGCGTGAAGGCCGCCTGTCGTTCACGCTGGAAGGCGCCCAGGCGATCAAGGAGGCCGACGCGGTGTTCATCGCCGTGGGCACCCCCACCCGCCGCGGCGACGGCCACGCCGACCTTAGCTACGTCTACGCCGCCGCCGAGGAGATCGCCGGCCTGATCGACGGCTTCACCGTGATCGTCAACAAGTCGACGGTGCCGGTCGGCACGGGCGACGAGGTCGAGGCCATCGTCAAGCGGGTCAATCCCAACGCCCAGTTCGCCGTGGTCTCCAACCCCGAGTTCCTGCGCGAAGGCGCGGCGATCGAGGACTTCAAGCGTCCCGACCGCGTCGTGGTCGGCACCGAGGACGACCGGGCCCAGGCGGTGATGCGCGAGCTCTATCGCCCGCTGAGCCTGAACGAGACCCCGATCGTCTTCACCGGCCGCCGCACCAGCGAGCTGATCAAGTACGCCGCCAACGCCTTCCTCGCCATGAAGATCACCTTCATCAACGAGATGGCCGACCTGTGCGAAAAGGTCGGGGCCGACGTCCAGCAGGTGGCCAAGGGCATCGGCCTGGACAAGCGCATCGGGTCGAAGTTCCTCAACGCCGGCCCCGGCTACGGCGGCTCGTGCTTCCCCAAGGACACCATCGCCCTGGTCAAGACCGCCGCCGACTACGGCGCGCCGACCCGGCTGATCGAGACCACCGTCGAGGT
>NZ_JBWKPK010000028.1:0-78270 GCF_059418205.1 Caulobacter sp. GW821-FHT09B11
GTCGTCGACCTGCGCAACGTCTACAAGCCCGCCGAAATGGTCCGCGCCGGCTTCACCTACGCCTCCATCGGCCGCGGGGGCTGACACATGGCGGGGGGTCCAGAAGACGTCATCCAGGCCAAGGCCGCGCGGTCGAAACCGCGGGCGCCCAAGGCCGCGCGGGCCGCGTCCGCGGCCGGCCGCACCCTGTTCGCCTTCGACCTCTCGACCGCCGTCCGCTGGAGCGGCCTGGCCGTCGGCATCGTCCGGGTCGAGCGCGAGCTGGGCCGCCAGGCCGCGCGCCACCTGGGCGACCAGTTGCGCTACTGCGTCTATGACTCCCAGCAGCACACCTTCCGGGTGCTGCGCCGCGACATCGCCCTGGCGGTCATCGAGGGCCGCGTCGAGATCGACCTGGGTCCGGCGCGCGCGCCCGAGATCCGCCGACCGGTCGAGCTGGACCTGCTGGCCGAGATCCGCGCCCACCTTCTGCTGCGCCCCAAGGCCTTCCAGCTGATGCAGAAGGTCCGCGGCCGCGACGTGACCCTGGCCCAGATCCTGGAGCTGCGGGCCATGGTCGGCGCCCCGACCATGACGCCGCGCCAGATCCTGCGCGAATTCCTGCTGCGCCGCCCGCGCACCTACCAGCTGCTGCAGAAGGCGCGCGGCCGCTCGCTGTCGCTGGCCCAGGTCGCCCAGATCCGCACCGAGGAAGCCCGCCAGCGCGGGGCCGCGACCGAGACGCCCGAGGCGCCGCCGAAGGTCGTGCGGCTGTCGCTCGCCGAGGCCATCGACGGCGACCTGCCCGTGGGTCCCGACACCGTCATCATCTCCGGCGGCCTGGACTGGGAAACCAAGAACCTGCGCGAGATCTACAAGCGCAAGAAGGCCTACGGCTTCCGCTACGCCGCGGTGCTGTACGACCTGATCCCGCTGAACCTGCCCCACTACGTGGTGCCGCACTATGTCGACCTGCTGACCGACTATTTCGGCGAGCTGTTCTGGACCGCCGACTACCTGATGTGCATCTCCGAGCGCACGCGGGACGACGCCCTGGAATACTGCGCCGCCAACGGCATGAAGCCGCCGGCCATCTCGCACTTCCCGCTGGGCGGCGACCTGCCCCCGGCCAAGATCGAGGCCCCGCTGCCCAAGGCGCTGGAGGGCAAGCGCTACGCCATCTTCGTCTCGACCATCGAGCCGCGGAAGAACCACCGTACGCTGTACGAGGCCTGGAACCGCGCGGTGCGCGACGGCCGGATCGATCCCGAGACCTGCAAGCTGCTGTTCGTCGGCCGTCCGGGCTGGAGCGTCTCGGAGCTGATGCACGAGATCCGCCACAACCCGGCCACCAAGGACAGCATCGTCCTGATGGAGGGCGTCAGCGACGCCCTGCTCGACACCCTCTACAAGCGCGCCGAGTTCGGCCTCTTCCCCTCGCACTACGAAGGCTACGGCCTGCCCCTGGCCGAGATGCTGAGCCGCGGCCTGCCCTGCATCTCCAGCCCGGCGGGCTCGCTGCCGGAAGTCGGCCGCTCGCTGGTGGTCTACAAGGACACCATCGACGTGAAGGGGTGGTCCGACGAGATCGTCCGCTTCTTCTCGGAGCCGAAGACGCTGGCCGCCCACCGCAAGGCGATCCGCGAGACCTACGAACCGGTGACCTGGGAAGCCGCCGCCGGCGTCTTCTTCGAACGACTCGACGCCCTGGTGCAGTCATGACCCGTCGCGTGCTGGGACTCTCGACCTATCCGGCAGTGCGGCCACGTCACGGCGGCCAGCTGCGCATCGAGGCGATCAAGGCCTTCTACGAGACCTTCGGCCACGACTATCACTGCGTGGCGGTCTACGAATCGCCGGCCTACGGCCCGGGGACCATCGGTCCCGACGATATCAAGCTGGGCTACATGGACGCCCGCTGGCAGGGCCTGCCGTTCCTGGGCGACATGTCGTCCGGGACGTTCGCGGCCGAAAGCCCGGCGGCCTACGCCCACTTCTGCGCCCTGATCGAGCGCGAGCGCCCCGACGTCGTGCAGCTGGAGCACCCGTTCCTGTGGCCGCTGGTCAAGCGGCTGCGCAAGGAGGGCCGCCTGAACGGCGTGCCGCTGGTCTATTCCTCGCACAACTGGGAAGGCCCGCTGAAGAAGAGCATCCTCCTGGGCGCCGGCGTCCCGGCCGAGAAGGCCGAGAAGCTGCGCGAGGAGATCGAGGCCATGGAGGCCGAGCTCGCCGAGGCCGCCTCGGTGGTCATCGCCGTCTCGAAGGCCGACGGCGAGATCTATCGCGGCCTGACCGATCCCTCGAAGGTGTTCGTCGCCCCGAACGGCACCTCGCGGCCGCCGGCCGTCGCGGCCGGCGCCTCGCCGCTGGAGGAGCACTTCGGCGACAACCGGTTCATGCTGTTCGCCGGCAGCGCCTATCCGCCCAACATCGACGGCTTCCGCCGCCTGGTGGCCGACGGCGGCTTCTTCTTCCTGCCCCCTGCCAAGGGCCTGGCGGTCTGCGGCGGCGCCTCGCACGGCATCTTCGTCAGCGCCGAGTACCAGCGCTTCCTGCATGGCAACAGCGACCGGGTGCAGTTCCTGCCCGACCTCGACGACGAGGCCCTGTGGTCGCTGAAGCGCGCCGCCCACGCCTTCCTGCTGCCGATCCAGTTCGGCGGCGGCACCAACCTGAAGTCCGCCGAAGCCATCGCCTCGGGCCGCTGGGTGGTCACCACCAGCACGGCCATGCGCGGCCGCGAGGACTATGCCGACGCCCCCGGGATCATCGTGGCCGACACGCCCAAGGCCTTCCGCCAGGCGATGATCGAGGTGATGAACAGCCCCCCCCTGAAGCTGACGCCCGCCCAGCGCAAGGCCCGCGACCAGGCCTACTGGGACCGGGTGCTGGCCAACAGCGGCGTCCAGGGCGCCCTGCAGGCCCTGGCGGCCGTTCCAGCCGGAGCGCTCGCCTGACCGGAGACACGACCCTCTTTTCCCGCGGCGACGCCGACTGTTCGGCCCGCCGCATAGACTTCCCAAGGCTAGTCTGACCGCTTCGGCGTTCCGGCTCGCCCTTCCAGAAGATCGGCGCCGGGAGACACCAACTTCCGCCAAGCCGGCTGAACCTTCATCACGTTGTCATGGCTTCGCGCTAGGGGCGGCCGTTGTGCGCTCCCCGGTCCGGATGCTACGACCGCGGCTCAAATTCGGATGTGGACAGGACTGATATATGGCTCGCACGGCACTCATAACTGGCGTTACTGGGCAAGACGGCGCTTACCTTTCCAAGCTGCTGCTTGAGAAGGGCTACACTGTTCATGGCCTCGTCCGTCGCAGCAGCCATTCGGAAGTCCACGCCCACCGCCTGAAGTGGCTGGGCATCGAAAACGACGTCCAATACCACGACGGCAACCTCACCGACCTGTCGGGCCTGATCCGCACCGTCCGCGAGACCAAGCCGGACGAAGTCTACAACCTGGCCGCCCAGTCCTTCGTGAAGTCGTCCTGGCAGCAGCCGATCCTGACCAGCCAGGTCACGGCCACCGGCGTCGCCAACGTGCTGGAATCCGTCCGCCTCGAAGCGCCGGAAGCCCACTTCTACCAGGCCTCGTCCTCGGAGATGTACGGCCTGATCCAGGAGCCGCAGCAGAGCGAGAAGACCCCGTTCTATCCGCGCAGCCCCTACGCCGTCGCCAAGCTGTACGGCCACTGGCTGACCGTGAACTACCGCGAGAGCTTCAACCTGCACACCAGCAGCGGCATCCTCTTCAACCACGAATCCCCGCTACGCGGCCTGGAGTTCGTGACCCGCAAGGTCACCGACGCCGCCGCCCGCATCAAGCTGGGCCTGGCCAAGACCGTCCAGCTGGGCAATCTCGACGCCAAGCGCGACTGGGGCCACGCCCGCGACTACGTCAAGGCGATGTGGCTGATGCTGCAGCAGCCGACCGGCGACGACTACGTCGTGGCCACCGGCACGATGTACACCGTGCGCGAGCTCTGCGAGGCCTCGTTCAGCGCCGTCGGCCTGAACTACCAGGACCACGTCGAGGTGGCCGAGGCCTTCATGCGCCCGGCCGAGGTGGACGTCCTGTTCGGCAACCCCGCCAAGGCCGCCGCCCAGCTGGGCTGGAAGGCCGAGACCAGCTTCCACGACATGATCACCGAAATGGTGGAAGCCGACCTCGAGCGGCACCGTCGGAGCGCCTAGTGCCGGCGTCCAGCGAGCAACGCGTCCTCGTCACGGGCGCTTCCGGCTTCGTCGGAAGCGCCCTGGTCGCCAGGCTGCGCCAGGCCTACCCGCAGGCGCGCCTGATGGGGACCAGCCACTCCGGCGGCCTGTCGGTCGACGGCGTCGAGGCCCGCCAGCTGGACCTTCTGTCTCCTGACCAGGCGATGGCGGTCGTGGCCGACTTCCGGCCCACCGTCGTCGTCCACCTGGCCGCCCAGTCCAGCGTCCAGGGGGCCCTGGGCTCGCCCCGGCGGGTCTGGGAATCCAACGTCGAGGGCGTGCTGCGCCTGGCCGACGCCCTGCGCGCCGAGGCCCCCGACGCCCTGTTCGTCTTCGCCAGCAGCGGCGAGGCCTATGGCCGCTCGTTCCTGTCGGGCCAGGCCCTGACCGAAGACGCGCCCCTGCAGCCCGAAAATCCCTACGCCCGCAGCAAGGCCGCCGCCGAGCTGGCGCTGCAGGACCTGTGGGGCGACGCCGGCAAACTGGTGGTGCTGCGCATGTTCAACCACCTGGGCCGCGGCCAGGACGAGCGCTTCGTGGCCGCCTCGTTCGCCGCCCAGGTCGCCCGCGCCGAACGCGGCGAGGCGCCCGCCGTCATCCAGGTGGGCGACCTGTCGGCGGAACGCGACTTCGGCGACGTCCGCGACCTGGTCGAGGCCTATGTGGCGGTGCTGGACAAGGCCCACGCCCTGCCGGCCCGGTCGGTGTTCAACATCTGCTCGGGAACGACCCGGCCGGTCAGCGAGATCGCCGCCCTGCTGGAGTCGCTGGCCCGCGTGCCGGTGACCTTCGCCGTCGATCCCGCCCGCGTGCGCCCCTCGGCGGTCAAGCGCGCGGCCGGTTCGCACGCGGCCCTGACCGAAGCCACCGGCTGGCGCCCCGCCATCCCCTTCCGTGAAACCATCGGCGAAGTTCTCGACTACTGGCGCGAAAGGAGCTGAGGCGGCGCCTGGCCACTGTTCGGCGAATGACCCTCATCCGCCTCGACAGCGCCTTCTTTCGCCGTCCAGCTCCCGTCTTGCGCAACCCCGAGTTTTGGAGCAAAGCGTGAGCCTCCGTAATACGCTACTTCGTCTGCGGTGGCGCCAACACTATACTTTCAGAAAGATCCGGACCGCGGTCCTATCTCAAGTCGTGAGAAGTCAATTGTATCAGTACGATAAGATGAATTACGGCTGCGGTTACGACAAGCGGGCCGGCTATCTCAACGTCGACTCCGACGCGGCGTGCCAGCCCGACTTCCTGATCCAACCCGGAGACTTCTCGTTGCTGCCCAAGCGGCACTTCGCCGAAGTCTACGCCCGCGACGTGCTCGAGCACATTCCGCGCCCCTTCAGCCTGACAACCCTGCTGGAATTCGCCAGCCTGACCAAGATGGGCGGCAAGCTCGTCGTCCAGACCAGCAGCATCCTGCACGTCGCCGAAAAGATGCGGGAAAACCCGTCCTTCGCCGACCACTACGGCTGGTCGATCTGCCTGTTCGGCAACCAGGCCCACCCGGGCGACTACCACCACACCGGCTTCACCGACGTCAGCCTGACGGTGCACCTGGCCGCCGCCGGCTACACGATCCACAACAAGGAGATCGTCGAAGGCTGGATGCTGAAGTTCGAGTGCGAGAAGACCAGCGAGTGGGACAGCCTGCTGGACGACCGCAACCTGACCAACGAGGCCTTCCTCTCCCGCGCCTACGAGCAGCAGTTCTCGCGTCCGATCGACGACACCGGCCGCAGCCACTTCGGCGCCAAGCTGGCCGACGGCGCCGACCGGCGCTCGGTGCTGCTGGAGCTGACCTCGGCGGTAGAGCGCCTCTACGTGGTCTCGCGTCAGCTGGGCCTCTAGCCCCCGGCCGCCACGCCGTCCGAAAACGACAAAAGCCATTCCGGTCGCCCGGAATGGCTTTTTTCTTGGGCCCTGTCCCGTCCGGCCCGAGGGCCGAACGGGAGGGCGGCGATCACCAGACGATGTCGGTGACCTTGACGTTGGGCGTGTTGATCAGGATCTGCATGTCGTTGCCCGTGTTCCCGGCCAGCTGCACGAAGATGTACGAGGCCGCGCCGTCCGAGATCAGCGAGAACTTGTCGGCCGACGAGGTGTGCAGGGCGCTGAGGTCGATCTTGTCCACGCCGGTCTGGAAGTCGTGGATCAGGTCGGCCGCGCCCGGCGCGGAGTCCGAGGCCGCCAGGTACTTGAAGACGTCCGCGCCGCCGCCGCCGAACAGGGCGTCCGAACCGCCGCCGCCGATGATGATCTCGGCGCCCGCGCCGCCGGCGACCGTCTCGGCGAAGCTGCCTCCGCGCAGGGTGCGCGCGTCGCCGTCGCCGACGATGTAGGCCCCGCTCTTGAGGCCCACGATGTCGGAGGCGTTGATGTCGCGGGTCGAGGCGATCTGGAACGAGCCGCTGTCGGAGGCCCCGAAGATGAAGGTGCCGCCGTTGTAGTGCACGACGCTGACGTTGGTGGGGTTCAGGCCCGTCAGGTCCAGCTTGTCCACGCCGGTCTCGAAGTCGTGGATGATGTCCATCTGGCCGGCCAGGGCGTTGGAGTCCGGCGCGGTCTTGTAGAGGAAGGTGTCGGCCCCGGCGCCGCCGAACAGCGCGTCGCCCCAGGCGCCGCCGTCGATGATGTCGTTGCCCGAGCCGCCGACCACGGTGTCGTCCAAGGCGCTGCCGACAAGGGTCGAGCCGACGTTCTCGCCGACGAGGTAGACCCCGTTGGTCAGGCCCAGGATGTCCGAGCCGTTGAGGGCCTGGATCGAGCCGATCTGGAAGACGCCGCCGGCCGTGCCGCCGTTGATGAAGGCGCCGCCGTTGTAGCGGATGATGCTGACGTTCGACGGGTTCATCGCCGTCAGGTCGACCTTGTCGATCCCGGTCTTGAAGTCGTGGATCAGGTCGAGGTTCTGGTTGTTGGAATCCGCCACCGCCAGATAGGCGAAGGTGTTGGTTCCGGTCCCGCCGTACAGAGCATCGCCGCCGGCCCCGCCGATGACCCGGTCATTGCCCGAACCGCCGACGATGCTGTCGGAATAGGCCCCGCCGATCAGGGTCATGCCGGTGTTGTCGCCGACGATGTAGAAGTTGGTGGCCACGCCCGTCACCACGTCGGAGCCGCGCACGTCGCCGATGGCGGCGATCTGCATGCCCCCGGTCGGGAACAGGTAGGTCGCGCCGCCGCTGTGCAGCATGCTGATGTAGGTGGGGGCCACGCCCTGCAGGTCGATGCGATCGACGCCGGTCTGGAAGTCGGTGATGATGTCGTAGTTCGACTGGGTCGATTCCGACGTCGCCTTGTAGACGAAGAGGTCGGGACCGCCGCCGCCGGTCAGGTTGTCGCCCGAGCCGCCGCCATAGATGATGTCGGCGCCGGCCCCGCCGACCAGCTTGTCGTACCCCGCCGTGCCCAGCAGGGTCTGGCCCGCCACCTGGGTGATGACGTCCGAGGTCGAGAACGGGTTGGTCGAGCGCACCGCGAAGGTGCCCGACGCCGTGCTGGCGGTCAGGGTGTAGAAGCCGTTTTCCTGGACGATCTGGAAGCTCTGCGGCTGGATCGCCGAGATGTCGATCTTGTCGACGCCCGTCTGGAAGTCGTGGATCTCGGTCGGAGCGATCTGCGGCGTCGAGATCGAGTCGGTGGCCGACAGGAACTTGAAGGTGTCCGCGCCGCCTTCGCCGTAGAGGCGCGAGGCCCCCGGACCGGCGATCAGGATGTCGTCGCCGTCGCCGCCGGTGATCAGGTCGCTGCCGCCGCCGCCATAGATGACGTCGTTGCCGCCCAGGCCCTGCAGCACGTTGACGCCGGTGTCGCCGTACAGGACGTCGCCATAGCCCGAGCCCAGGATGCCCTGGACGTTGACATAGGTGTCGCCGATGGCCTCGCCGGTGTTGAGGCTGGTGTTGGCCAGCGAGACGGTGATGCCCGCGGTCAGCCCGCCGAAGCTGATGTAGTTGAAACCCGCGCCGCCATCGAGCTGGTCGCCGCCCAGGCCGCCCACCAGGATGTCGTCGCCGCCGCCGCCGTAGATCTGGTCGTTGCCGGCCTCGCCGAACAGCGAGTTGGCCGCGTCGTTGCCGATGATGGTGTCGTTGAAGTTCGAGCCGAACACCCCCTCGATCGAGGTGTAGGTGTCGCCGGCCGCTTCGCCGGTGTTCTGCGACGGGTTGACCAGCGAGACGTAGACCGCCGTCGCCGCCGTCGAATAGGCCGCGTAGTCGTAGCCGTCGCCGCCGTTGATGGAGTCGGCGCCGAGGTTGCCCTCGATGATGTCGTCGCCGCCGCCGCCGTACAGGGTGTCGTTGCCGAACTTGCCGCCGTAATCGAGCGGGGTCGGGTCGCCGATCAGGTGGTTGTTCTGGGAGTCGCCGTACAGGATGTCGTTGTAGGGCGAGCCGGCCAGGTCGGCGTTGAACAGGTTGTGGTAGCTGTCGCCGGCGGCGTCGCCGGTGTTGATGCCCGGGTTCTCGAGCGAGGCCGTCAGGCCGGTGGCCGAGGTCTCGTAGTCGACGAGGTTCATCCCGACATTGCCGCCGTAGAGCTTGTCGGCCCCGGCGCCGCCGATCAGCACGTTGTAGCCCGTGCCGCCGTAGATGGTGTCGTTGCCGTCCTGCCCCTGCAGCTGGTTCAGCAGGCCTTCGTTGCTGCCGTAGATGACGTCGTCGAAATTGCTGCCGATGACGTCCTGGATGCTGATGTAGCTGTCGCCGGCCGCCCAGCCGGTGTTGATGCTGGGATTGGCCAGCGAGATCGTCAGGCCGGTGGGCGAGAGGTAGTAGGACACCGTGTCCTCGTCCTCGCCGCCGTCCATGATGTCGATACCGAGGCCCCCCAGCAGGGTGTCCATCCCCGAACCGCCGAACATCCGCGTGATCACGTTGGTGGCGCTGGCGAAGCCGTACATCGCGTCCATGCCGCCCAGGCCGTACAGGCTGTTGCCCTTGCCGTCGCCCCAGAGCCAGTCGTTGAACTGGCTGCCGATCAGGTCCTCGACGCTCTGGTAGGTGGCGTTGTCGGCCAGGCCGAAGGCGTCTTCACTGGGGATCAGATAGGCGCCGACGCCCGAACTGGCGTTTTCGTAGCTGACCGCGGTGCGGCCGCTGCCGCCCACATAGGCCGTCCCCGGGGTGGTGGCGTAGATGATCTCTTCGCCGGGAGCGGGATATTGTTCGGCCATGGGTGGGACCTCAAGGGCGTTTCAGGGGAGCGGCACGCAGGTTCTGCGGTGATCGTTAAGAAAGCGCTGGGATTGTGGATTGTTTCGATGAAACAAAAAACCGCAAGCCTCCGGCGCAGTTTCATGGCCCCGAACCGGCGCGCGTGATTTTTCCTCCGGCGCCCAGGCCGGGGCCTGCGCACGGCATGGACGCCCGCGCCGTTTCACCCGATACCGGACCGGACGCGGGGCCTTTCGCCGCCCCGTCGCATCGGACGACATGAACCGGCTCGCATCTTCCCTTCTGACGGCCTGGCGCGCCCTGCCCCGCCCCGTCAGGCTCGGCGCCCACCTGGCCCTGCAGGTCCAGCGCGACCTAGTGCGTCCGTACCGCGTCGGCCCTCGCCCGACCGGCGACGCGCCCGGGCCGATCTATTGCGTCGGCTTCCACAGCGACACCATGGGCCTGTCCCACGCCGCGCGGCTGCTGTCGGCCGGACTGCGGCAGGCCGGCTACGAGGTCGTCGACATCGATGTCGACCGCCGCGCCCCGCGCCGGGCCGCCCTGCCCGACCTGGCCGACGGGGGGTTGGTGCTGTCGGTGCTCAATCCGCCCGAGCTGCTGCTGTTCGCCGACGGTCCGGGCGCGCGGCTGCTGCGCGGCCGCCGGCACGTGGCGCACTGGGCCTGGGAGCTGCCCGACGCGCCGCCGGCCTGGGCCCGCGCCCTGCCCTATGTCGACGAGATCTGGGCGCCCAGCGGCTTCACGGCCCAAGCCCTGGCGCGGATCGCCGGCCCGCGGCCGGTGCGCGTCACGCCCTATCCGATCCTGGCCCTGCCCGAGGCGCCAAGGCCGGTCCGCGCGGCCGACGGCCCGGTCTCGGTGTTCTTCGCCTTCGACCTGAAGTCCTGGATGAGCCGCAAGAACCCGCAGGCCGCGATCGCGGCGTTCCGGCGGGCGAGCGCGCGCGCGGGGGCCGACGCGCGACTGCGGCTCAAGGTGTCGGGCGGCGACGCCCGTCCCGAGGCCCTGGCCGCCCTGCGGCGCGACCTGGCCGACGACCCGCGCATCGAGCTGATACTGGAAAGGCTGTCGGACGCCGAGATGGCGGCTCTGGTCGCCGGATCCGACATCGTGCTGTCGCTGCACCGGGCCGAGGGCTTCGGTCTGCTACTGGCCGACGCCATGCGCGCCGGCGTGCCGGTGGTGGCCACCGGCTGGTCGGGCAATCTGGAATTCATGGACGAGGACAGCGCCGCCCTGGTCGCCAGCCGGCCCGTCGCGGCCGGCGCCGAGGCCGGCGACTACGCCGGCGGTCGCTGGGTCGAGCCGGACGTCGAGGACGCCGCCGAAAAGCTCGCCGTCCTGATCGCCAGCCCCGAGGCGCGCGCGACCCTGGGCGAGAACGGGCGCCGGGCGATCCACGCCCGCCTGGGCATGGATCGCTGGAGCGCCGAGGTCGCCGGCCTGCTGCCGACGACCCTGAACAGAACCCGGCCTTAGGCCAGGGCGGCCTGCGCCACCGCCTCGGCGGTAATGCCGAACTCCTTGTAGAGGCGCTCGAACGGGGCCGAGGCGCCGAAGCCCGTCATGCCGACGAACTTGCCGTCCTCGCCGATGAAGCGCTCCCAGCCCTGGCGGATGCCGGCCTCGACTGCCACGCGCACGGGCGCGTCGCCGATCGTCGCCTTGCGGTAGGCCGCCGGCTGCTGGTCGAACAGTTCCCAGCAGGGAACCGAGACCACGCGGGTCGGCTTGCCTTGCGACTGCAGGATCTCGCGGGCGGCGACGGCCAGGCCGACCTCGGTGCCGGTGGCGAAGATCGTCACGGCCGCTTCGCCGTCGGCGGCGATCAGCTCGTAGGCGCCCTTGGCGACCTGGTTCTCGCCGGCCGAGGTACGGACGTGCGGGGTCTTCTGGCGCGACAGGCACATCACCGAGGGGGTGGTGTTCTGCTGCAGGGCCACCTGCCAGGCCTCGGCGGCTTCCACGGCGTCGGCCGGGCGGAAGACCAGAAGGTTGGGGATGGCGCGCAGGGACGCCACCTGCTCGACCGGCTGGTGGGTCGGGCCGTCTTCGCCCAGGCCGATGGAGTCGTGGGTCATCACGTGGATGACCTTGGCCTGCATCAGGGCGCCCAGGCGGATCGCCGCGCGGCTGTAGTCGGCGAAGGCCAGGAAGGTGCCCGAATAGGGGATCACGCCGCCGTGCAGCGCCATGCCGTTCATGGCCGCGGCCATGCCGAACTCGCGCACGCCGTAGTGGACGTAACGGCCGGCGTAGTCGGGCGTGTCATAGGCGCCCATGCCCTTGACCAGGGTGTTGTTCGAGCCGGTCAGGTCGGCCGAGCCGCCGATCATTTCCGGGATGGCCGGGATCAGCTGGTCCAGGGCCGAGCCCGAGTGGACGCGGGTGGCGTTGACCGGCTTGTTCTCGACGGCCGAGGCGATGTGGGCTTCCAGCTTCTCGAAGGCGTTCGCGGGCAGCTGGCCCTTCACGGCGCGGGTCAGTTCGGCGCCCTTGTCGGAGGCGGCGACGGCGGCTTCCCAGGCCTTGCGGACGCGGGCGCCGCGGCGGCCGACGCTCTTCCAGGCCTTGGCGATGTCGTCCGGCACGGTGAACGGCGCGGCGTCCCAACCCATGGCGGCGCGGGCGGCGACGATCTCGCTGTCGAACAGGGTGTAGCCGTGGCTGTGGGGGTCGCCTTCCTTCGGACCGGCGCCCTTCGAGATCAGCGTCTTGCACGCGATCATGGTCGGACGGTCCTGCTTGGTGGCCCAGCGCAGGGCGGCGGCGATCTTGCCGTGGTCGTGGCCGTCGACGACCTTCACGGCCCAGCCGGCGGCCTTGAAGCGGGCGACCTGGTCGCCGGTCTCGGCGATGGTGGCCACGCCGTCGATGGTGGTGTTGTTGTCGTCGAAGAGCACGGTGAGCTTGGACAGCTTCAGGCGGCCGGCCAGGCTGATGGCCTCATGGCTGACGCCTTCCATCAGGCAGCCGTCGCCGGCGATCACCCAGGTGCGGTGATCGACGAGGTCCTTGCCGTAGACGGCGGCGAGGTGGGCCTCGGCCATCGCCATGCCGACCGAGGTGGCCAGGCCCTGGCCCAGCGGGCCGGTGGTGGTCTCCACGCCCGGGGTGTGGTGCACTTCGGGGTGGCCAGGCGTCAGCGAGCCCCACTGACGGAAGTTCTCGATCTCCTTCATCGTCACGGCCTTGTAGCCGGTCAGGTGAAGCAGGGAGTAGAGCAGCATCGAGCCGTGGCCGGCCGACAGCACGAAGCGGTCGCGGTCGGCCCAGTCGGGCTTGCTCGCGTCGAACTTCATGAACTTGCTGAACAGCACGGTGGCCACGTCGGCCATGCCCATCGGCATGCCCTGGTGACCCGACTTGGCCTTGTGCACGGCCTCCATCGAAAGGACGCGGATGGCGTCGGCCATCTTGATCGGCGAGACGGGCATGGGCTCTGGCTCTTCGGCTTTATAATGTCTGTGGTCGGCGGGGGCGCCTGCGCGGCCCGCACGTGACATGTGGGGCCGCCAGGGTCAAGCAACCGGGACTCAACGCTTATCGGCTGAGGCTGCTATGCAACGGCGGGCGGAGCGGCTATAGCAGGGCGCAGACTTATGCTCATTTTCAGCATAACCTCGAAAGGTCGGTCTCTTGGGTAGTCCGTCGTTCTTCTCGCCCTACCGCCACGGCTTCGTCCGCGTGGCCGCGGCCGTTCCCAAGGTGAAGCTGGCCGACCCGGCCGTGAACGCCCAAGGCGTGCTCGACCTCGTCCGCCAGGCGCACGACCAGGGCGTGGCGGCGATCGCCTTCCCGGAACTGGGCCTCTCGGGCTACTCCATCGACGACCTGCTGCAGCAGGACGTGCTGCTCGACGCTGTCGAAGCGGCGATCGCGACCCTGGCGCAGGAGAGCAAGGACCTCGCCCCGCTGTTCGTGGTCGGCGCGCCGCTGCGCGACGCTGGACGGCTCTACAACACCGCCGTCGCCATCCAGGGCGGGCGGCTGCTGGCGGTCATGCCCAAGAGCTTCCTGCCCAACTACCGCGAGTTCTACGAGCGCCGCTGGTTCACGCCGGGCGCCGGGGTGACGGGCAAGAGCCTGCGTCTGGCCGGCCAGGAGGTTCCGTTCGGGACCGATATCCTGCTCCGTTCGGGCGGCGAGAACCCGTTCACGGTCGGGATCGAGATCTGCGAGGACGTCTGGACGCCCAATCCGCCCAGCACCGCCCAGGCCCTGGCCGGGGCCGAGATCCTGCTGAACCTGTCGGCCAGCAACATCACGATCGGCAAGTCCGAGACCCGCCGCCTGCTGTGCGCCAGCCAGTCGGCCCGGGCGATCGCCGCCTATGTCTATTCGGCGGCCGGGGCGGGCGAGAGTTCGACCGACGTCGCCTGGGATGGGCACCTCGACATCCACGAGATGGGCGCCCTGCTGGCCGAGACCGAACGCTTCTCCACCGGCCCGACCTGGACCTTCGCCGACGTCGACGTCGAGCGCATCCGCCAGGAGCGCATGCGGGTGGGCAGCTTCGGCGACGCCATGGCGCTGGCCCCGCCCAAGGTCCCGTTCCGGATCGCCTCGTTCGACTTCGCGCCGCCGGCCGGCGACCTGGCTTTGGCCCGGGCGATCGAGCGCTTTCCGTTCACGCCGTCCGATCCGGCCAAGCTGCGCGAGAACTGCTACGAGGCCTACAACATCCAGGTCCAGGGCCTAGCCCGGCGAGTCGAGGCGACGGGCTCGCAGAGCCTGGTGATCGGCATTTCCGGCGGCCTCGACTCAACCCACGCCCTGATCGTCGCGGCCAGGGCCATGGACCAGCTGGGCCGGCCGCGCTCGGACATCCGCGCCTACACCCTGCCCGGCTTCGCCACCTCCGACCGCACCAAGAGCAACGCCTGGGCGCTGATGCGGGCCATGGGCGTCACCGCCGAGGAGATCGACATCCGTCCGGCCGCCCGGCAGATGCTGGCCGACATGGACCACCCCTTCGCGAAGGGGGAAGCGGTCTACGACGTGACCTTCGAGAACGTGCAGGCGGGTCTGCGCACCGACTACCTCTTCCGCCTGGCCAATCACCACAAGGGCATGGTGGTAGGCACCGGCGACCTGTCGGAACTGGCCCTGGGCTGGTGCACCTACGGCGTCGGCGACCAGATGAGCCACTACAACCCCAACAGCGGGGTGCCCAAGACGCTGATCCAGCACCTGATCCGCTTCGTCTCGCACTCCGGCGACGTCGATGCGGCGACCACCGCCCTGCTGGACGACATCCTGGCCACCGAGATCTCGCCGGAGCTGGTGCCGGGCGAAGCGGTGCAGGCCACCGAGAGCTTCGTCGGCCCCTACGCCCTGCAGGACTTCAACCTCTACTACATGACCCGCTACGGCATGGCGCCGTCGAAGATCGCCTTCCTGGCCTGGAGCGCCTGGCATGACGCCGAGCACGGCGCCTGGCCGGTCGGCCTGCCGGAAGCCGCGCGGCGCGCCTATGACCTGGCGGAGATCAAGAAGTGGCTGGAGCTCTTCCTGCGCCGGTTCTTCAACAACCAGTTCAAGCGCTCGGCCCTGCCCAACGGGCCGAAGATCTCGTCGGGCGGCGCGCTTTCGCCCAGGGGCGACTGGCGGATGCCGTCGGACGCCACGGCTGACGCCTGGCTGGCCGAACTGCGCGCTAAAACGCCCGTATAGAGTTTCGCGCGCCGAAGATGGTTAAAGATCTGCGAACGCGGTGGACCGACCGAGGATTGTCATATAGTCCGCGCAATGTATCCGCGTGGAAGCTCGGGGGAATCCTTGGTAGACGCTATCTATCCCGTCATTCTTTGCGGCGGATCGGGCACGCGCCTGTGGCCTTCATCAAGGTCGGACCGTCCCAAACAGTTTCTGAAACTGATCGGTGACCGGTCCAGCTTCCAGGAAACTATTCTGCGGGTGATGAACCTGCCCGGCGCGCGCGAGATCGTCGTCGTCACCGGCCGCCACATGGCCGAGCTGGTCGAGCGCCAGGCCCGTGAGATCGGGGCCGACCTCGTCGTCATCATCGAGCCCGAGGCCCGCGACTCCGCCCCGGCCATCGCGGCGGCGGCGGCCTATGTCCGCGCCAAGTCGCCCGACGGCGTGGTGCTGATGCTGGCGGCCGACCACCACATCGCCGAGGTCGACGTCTTCCGCGAAGCCGCCCTGACGGCGGTGACGGCGGCCAAGACCGGCCTGATCGTGACCTTCGGCGTCCAGCCCACCGGCCCGGCCACCGGCTTCGGCTACATCAAGCCGGGCCAGTCCCTGCCCAGCGGCGTCAAGGCCATCGACGCCTTCGTCGAAAAGCCCGACCTCGAGACCGCCAAGCGCTATCTCGACGAGGGCTACTACTGGAACAGCGGCAACTTCGCCTTCGCCGCCAAGACCCTGCTCGACGAGCTGGACGCCTTCGAGCCGGCGATCAGCAACGGCGCCATCGGCGCCGTCGAGAAGGGCGCGCGCGACGGGATCATCCTGCGCCTCGACGCCGAGGCCTTCGCCACCACCACAAAGAAATCGCTCGACTACGCGGTGATGGAGCGCACCACCAAGGCCGCCGTGGCCCCCGCCGCCTTCACCTGGTCGGACCTGGGCGCCTGGGACGCGATCTGGGAAGCCTCGATCCGCGACGCCTCGGGCAACACCGCCACCGGCGACGTGCACCTGATCAACACCAAGGGCGTGCTAGCCCGATCGAACGGTCCGTTCGTCGGCGCCATCGGCGTGCAGGACCTGCTGATCGTGGCCGAAAGCGACGCTGTGCTGGTCTGCAGGCGCGACGACGCCCAGGCGGTCAAGACTCTGGTCGACGTGCTGAAGGCCAGCGGTCGCGACATCGCCCACCGCCACGCCATCGCTTTCTCGGGCGGGGTCGAGCGCCAGCCGGTCACCCGCTCGCCCAAGGCGTCGGTCGACCTGTGGCGGTTCGAGGCGGGCGTCACGGCCAGCCTGCCGGCCAGTTCGATCCAGGTGCTGGGCGGCGAGCTTCAGGCCGAGGCCGAAAGCTTCGCCTTCGGCGCCCGCGTCGACCTGCACTCGCCCACCCTGGTGCGGGCGGGCGAGGCCGCCACCGTGCTCGTCACGACATGGCTGTGACCACGCGGTCCAGCTCCAGGATCGCGCAGACGATGTGATAGAACGAGCTGGCCGGGGCCGGCTCGTCCACGAAGGTCCCGTCGGCCTGGAGCTTGTCGCGCCACAGGCCAGGGACCGCGACGTCGAGATACTTCAACAGCGCCTCGGCGCCGTCGGCGGCCGTCTCCAGCCAGGCGACGTCGCCGGTCGCCTGGGCGGCCAGCACGCCGGCCTTGATCCACTCGGTCTGAGCCCACAGGCGGGCGACGTCGTCGTGCACGCTCATGTCGTCCAGCAGGGAGAAGATCGCCACGCCGCGGGCCGGATCGACGCCGGGACCCTTGCCGATCTCGATCATCCGCAGCGCCGCGGCCCGGGCGTCGTCGCGGCCGGCCAGCGCGCCCCAGCGCAGCAGCAGCCAGGCCCATTCGAACTGGTGGCCCGGCTCGACGATGCGGCCGGCCACGCCTGCGGCCGGGTTCCAGTCGCCGTCGTAGTATTCGCGCAGGCCGCCGCTCTTGGGATCGATGAACTTGGCGAGCGCCAGCTCGGCGATCTCGTCGGCCAGGGCCCGCCAGCCCGCGTCTCCACCGGCCTCAACCCAGGCCAGGCTGGCCTCGAACATGTGCATGTGCGGGTTGGACAGCAGCGGCAGGGTGCGCGGCACGCTCTCCTCGAAGCCGGCGACCGGATGCTTCAGCGTCGCGCGCAGCGCCTCGCGCAGCTCGACGGCGATGCGCGGCAGGTCCTCGCGCTCGGGCAGGGCCTGGCTGGCCATGGCCAGGCCGAACAGGCCGAAGGCCTGGTCGTAGAGATCGACCTTGTCGTCCAGCGGCGAGCCGTCCGACGCCACCAGCGTGCGGAAGAAGCCGTCCGGGCGGCGATAGCGCTCCAGATAGAAGGCCAGGCCGTGGGCCAGGGCCTCGCGCCACGGACCATCCCAGCCGAGCACGCCGGCGGCGGCGTAGGAGTAGATCTGGCGCGGCTGCACGCGGGCGCGGCGCGGCGCCTCGACCGGGGTTCCGTCCAGGGCGATCTTCTCGAAGAAGCCGCCGTTCTCGCGATCCGCCCCGACGGTCCACCAGACGGGGAAGGCGTCGTTCAGCGCCCAGGCCTTGAGCTGGTCGCGAAGGCGGACGATGCGGGCCGGAACGGTCATGCGGTTCTCCAAAGGGTCGAGGGTTTTCTAGCGGCCGGCCGCCGCCGCGCAACCCTCGGCTTGTGACAGGCGGGGCCGTCGCGTAATTGCGTGAGGCGATGCTTGATCCGAAACCACTGCAGGCCGTCTTCTTCGATCGCGACGGCGTCCTCAACGTCGACGGGGGCTACGTCCACGATCCGGCCGACCTGGAGTGGATCCCCGGCGCCCGCGAGGCGATCGCGGCGCTGACCGGGGCCGGCGTCCGCTGCATCGTGGTCACCAACCAGTCCGGCGTCGCGCGCGGCTATTACGGCGAGGACGCGGTCCACGCCCTGCACGCCCACATGCAGAGCGAGCTGGCCGGCCTGGGCGGAGAGATCGCCGCCTTCTACCATTGCCCGTTCCATAAGGACGCCGTCGTCGAGGCCTATCGCCGCGACGACCATCCCGACCGCAAGCCCAATCCCGGCATGATCCTGCGCGGCCTGGCGGAAAACGGCCTCTCGGCCGAGGACTGCGTGCTGGTCGGCGACAACGACAGCGACGTCGAGGCCGCCAGGCGGGCGGGCATGGAAGGCTTCCTGTTCACCGGCGGCGACCTGCTGGCCTTCCTGCGCGAACGGCTGGGCCCCCGCTTCCCGACGGCTTCCGGAGACCCGGCGTGAAACTCCTGATCACCGGCGGGGCCGGCTTCATCGGTTCGACCCTGGTGCGCAAGGCGCTGGAGGCCGGCCACGCGGTCGTCAATCTCGACGCCCTGACCTATGCCGGCGACCTGGCCAACCTGGCCGAGGTGGAGACCGCGCCGGGCTACGCCTTCGAGCAGGCCGACATCGCCGACGCCGACGCCGTCGCCGCGATCTTCGCCCGCCACGACCCGGACGCGGTGTTGCACCTGGCCGCCGAGTCGCACGTCGACCGCTCGATCGACGGTCCCCTGGCCTTCGTGCGCACCAACATCGTCGGCACGGCCGTGCTGCTGGAGGCCGCCCGCGCGCACCTGGCCCGCCTGGCGGCCGACCGCGCGGACCGCTTCCGCTTCGTCCACGTCTCCACCGACGAGGTCTACGGCGCCCTGGGTCCAGAGGATCCGCCCTTCGACGAGCGCTCGCCGGTCGACCCCACCTCGCCCTATTCGTCGAGCAAGGCCTCGTCCGACCTGCTGGCCCGCGCCTGGGGCCGCACCTACGGCCTGCCGGTGATCGTCACCTCGTGCTCGAACAACTACGGCCCGCGCCAGCATCCGGAAAAGCTGATCCCGACGGTGATCTTCAACGCCCTGGCCGGACGGCCCATCCCGGTCTACGGCGACGGGCGGCAGGTGCGCGACTGGCTGCATGTCGAGGATCACGCCGGCGCCCTGCTGCGGGTGCTGGAGGCCGGCGCCCCGGGCGAGACCTATCTGATCGGCGGCGACGCCGAACGGGCCAACATCGACCTGGTGCGCACCATCTGCGCCGTGCTCGACGCCGTCCGCCCCGGCAATACGCCGCGCGAGAGCCTGATCACCCACGTCACCGACCGCCCCGCCCACGATCGCCGCTACGCCATCGACGCGGGCAAGCTGCAGCGGGAGCTGGGCTGGTCGCCGGCCATGACCGTGGAAGAGGGCCTGGAGCGCACCGTGCGCTGGTACCTCGACAACGACGCCTGGTGGGAGACCATCCAGGCCAAGGGCTTCGCCGGCCAGCGGCTGGGCGTGAACCCGTGATCCGCATCCTGCAGTTCGGCGCCACCGGCCAGGTGTCGCGGGCGATGATCGACCAGGCCGCCGGCCGCGCCGTCCTGACGCCCCTGTCGCGCCGGGAGGTCGACCTTTCCGACCTCGCCGCGATCGAGACGGCCATCGCCGGGGCCGACTGCGACCTGGTGATCAACTGCGCCGGCTTCACCCTCGTGGACAAGGCCGAGGCCGAGCCGGAAGCCGCCCGCGCCGCCAACGCCCTGGCGCCGGCGGCCATGGCCCGGGCCTGCGCGGCGCGCGGCCTGCCGCTGGTGCACCTGTCGACCGACTGCGTGTTCGACGGCGCCCTGGACCGGCCCTATCGCGAAGACGATGCGCCCAATCCGCTGTCGGTCTACGGCGCCACCAAGCGCGACGGCGAGACCGCCGTCCTGGCCTGGGAGAAGGGCGTGGTGGTGCGGATCTCGTGGGTGTTCTCGCGTTTCGGCCGCAACTTCGTGCGCACCATGCTGCAGCTGGGCCGTACGCGCGACGAGCTGCGGGTGGTCGCCGACCAGTACGGCTGCCCGACCGACGCGCTCGCCCTGGCGCAGTTCCTGCTGGACGCCGCGCCCCGCTGGGCCTCGGCCCCGGCCAGCGACGCGGCCTTCGGCCTGTTCCATTTCACCAACGCCGGCGCGACCTCGCGCCACGACCTGGCCGCCGCCGCCCTGGCGCGCGACCCGGACACCCGGGCGAAGCTGTCGCCGATCGCCAAGCGGGATTTTCCCGAACCCGCCGCTCGCCCTTTGAACGGCGCGCTCGACAGCGGCAAGGTGGCGGCGGTGTTCGGCTGGCGGGCCGAGCCCTGGGAGCCGGCCGTGCGGCGCGCGGCCGACCAGATCATCGCGGAAGGACTGGACGCATGAGACGCGGCATCATCCTCGCCGGAGGCTCGGGCAGCCGCCTGGCGCCCCTGACCCTGGCCGTCAGCAAGCAGCTGCTGCCGGTCTACGACAAGCCGATGATCTACTACTCGCTGACCACGCTGATGCTGGCCGGGGTGCGCGAGGTGCTGATCGTCACCAATCCCCATGACGAGGAGTCCTTCCGCCGCCTGCTGGGCGACGGCTCGCGGCTGGGCCTTCGCATCGAGTACAAGCCCCAGCCCGCGCCCGAAGGCATCGCCCAGGCCCTGATCCTCGGCGAGGACTTCCTCGACGGCGCCGACAGCGCCGTGGTGCTGGGCGACAACATCTTCTTCGGCGCCGGCTTCGCCGAGCTGCTGCAGACCGCCGCCGGCAGGTCCTCCGGCGCGACCGTGTTCGGCTACACCGTGGTGGATCCCCAGCGCTACGGCGTCGTCGAGATCGGTCCCGACGGCAAGGCGCTGAGCATCGAGGAAAAGCCGGAAAGGCCGCGCTCGCGCCACGCCGTCACCGGCCTCTATTTCTACGACGGCCAGGCGCCGGCGATCGCCAGGGCGCTGAAGCCCTCGGCCCGCGGCGAGCTGGAGATCACCGACGTCAACCGCGCCTATCTCGACGCCGGGACCCTGACGGTCGAGCGCCTGGGCCGCGGCTACGCCTGGTTCGACACCGGCACCCATGACTCCCTGATGGAAGCCTCCGAATACGTGCGCGCCATCGAGCTGCGCCAGGGCTTCCGCATCGGCTGCGTCGAGGAGGTGGCCTTCCAGATGGGCTTCATCGACGCCGACCAGTTGCGCGCCCTGGCGGGCCCCTCGCCCAAGACCGGCTACCATCGCTATCTGCGCCAGCTGGCCGACGGCGAGATCTGAAATCCTGGCGCCTCGGTTCCCGAGGGGCTAAACCGACCGCAAATCCCTTCAAGAAAAAGGCCCGCGCAGAGCCATGCAGATCTTCCTCGACAGCACCGACACCAAGGTCATCGCCGACGCCGCCGCGACCGGCCTGGTCGACGGCGTCACCACCAACCCGACCCTGATCGCCAAGGCCGGCCGCCCGATGCTCGAGGTGATCGCCGAGATCTGCGACCTCGTCCCCGGCCCGATCAGCGCCGAAGTCGCCGCCACCACCGCCGACGCCATGATCGCCGAAGGCACGAAGCTGGCCGGCATCGCGCCGAACGTGGTCATCAAGCTGCCGCTGACCCGCGACGGCCTGATCGCCTGCAACCACTTCGCCAACGAAGGCGTCAACACCAACGTCACCCTGTGCTTCTCGGCGACCCAGGCCCTGCTGGCCGCCAAGGCCGGCGCGACCTACGTCTCGCCGTTCATCGGCCGCCTGGACGACTACGGCTTCGACGGCATGGACCTGATCCGCGACATCCGCACGATCTACGACAACTACGGCTACGAGACCGAGATCCTGGCCGCCTCGGTGCGCAACGCCGCCCACGTCAAGGAAGCCGCGATCGTCGGCGCCGACGTCGTCACCATCCCGCCGGCGGTGTTCGCCGAGCTCTTCAAGCACCCGCTGACCGACAAGGGCCTGGAACAGTTCCTGAAGGACTGGGCCGGCACCGGCCAATCGATCCTGTAAGCGGGCCATCCTGTAATCGGGCGATTTCGTAAGGGTCGAAAACCCTTACTTCACAAGGCGCGGCCTCGGATTCGTCCGGGGCCGTTCTTTTTTGCAACTGCGAAGGTGGTTCGCAAACGCGAACTCGTGCGTTAGGGTCGGGAAACCTCACACGAGGAGCGCGCCCATGAAAGCCGCCGATATCGCCGTCGACATCTGCCTGGCCTCCGCCGAGGAAGCCGTGCGGTTCTCGCGTTTCGTGCAGAGCTTCCTGGCCAGCAACGGCTTTCCGTTCGTGATGATCCACAACGCGCCCGAACTCGAGGGCGAGCGCCGCAAGGTGGTGTTCGAGGACGCCGGCGTCGGCCGCAAGTTCGCCCTCGAATGGCGCATGGACCGCCTGGCCGCCAGCGGGGCCTGAAGCTGGGGTCTGAATCCGGGGTCCGGACGTTGCGGCCAAGCTTGAAGAACGGCGTTTCCCGTTTCTGATTTTGCGCGTTAGACAGGAGATCCTTTCTTCCTGTCGCAGAGTCGCGCCATGAACGACCCCAAATTCGCCCTCCCGCCGGTCGCCGGTTCCGCGCTCGACCTGATCGGCTCGACGCCGATGCTGGAGGTGCGCAACCTGGACACCGGCCTTTGCCGCCTGTTTCTCAAGCTAGAGAACCAGAACCCCGGCGGCTCGATCAAGGATCGCGTGGCCCGCTCGATGATCGAGGCGGCCGAGGCCGACGGCTCATTGAAGCCCGGCGGCACGATCATCGAGGCCACGGCCGGTAACACGGGCCTGGGCCTGGCCCAGGTGGCGGCGCTGAAGGGCTACAAGCTGATCCTGATCGTCCCCGACAAGATGGCGCGGGAAAAGATCCTGCACCTGCGGGCCATGGGCGTGGACGTGCGCCTGACCCGCAGCGACGTCGGCAAGGGCCACCCGGAATACTACCAGGACATGGCCCAGGCCCTGGCCCAGTCGATCCCCGGGGCGATCTACGCCAACCAGTTCGAGAACCCGGCCAATCCGCGCGCCCACTACCTGGGCACCGGCCCCGAGATCCTCGCCCAGATGGAAGGCGACGTCGACGCCGTGGTGGTCGGCGTCGGCTCGGGCGGCACGCTGACGGGCGTGGGCCGCTACATGGCCGAGCAGTCGCCGAAGACGAAGATGGTACTGGCCGATCCGGTCGGCTCGATCCTCTGCGACTACGTGGCGACCGGGACCTATGGCGAGGCCGGCTCGTGGATCGTCGAGGGCATCGGCGAGGACTTCATCCCCGACAACGCCCAGATGGACCTGGTCTCCAAGGCCTATTCGATCAGCGACCGCGAAAGCGTCGACACCGCCCGCCTGCTGCTGCGCAAGGAGGGCGTGCTGGCCGGCTCGTCGTCTGGCACCCTGCTGGCGGCGGCCCTGCGCTATTGCCGCGAGCAGACGCAGCCCAAGCGGGTGGTCACCCTGGTCTGCGACACCGGCGCCAAGTACCTGACCAAGATGTTCAACGACATGTGGCTGGCCGCGCACGGCTTCGACCAGCGCGAACTGCACGGCGACCTGCGCGACCTGATCGCCAAGCGCTACGCCGACGGCGGGGTCATCGCCATCGGCCCGGGCGACACCCTGCTGACCGCCTACAACCGCATGCGCTCGAGCGACATCAGCCAGCTGCCGGTGGTCGATCACGGCAGGCTGGTGGGCATTCTCGACGAGAGCGACATCCTGGCCGCCGTCGAGGGGCGCGACGAACATCGCGGCGCCCGCTTCAAGACCCCGGTCGCCGACGCCATGACCCGCAACGTCAACACCCTGCAGGCCCATCAGGGCGTCGAGGACCTGCCCGACGTCTTCGAGCGCGACGAGGTGGCCCTGGTGGTCGACGGCGACGAATTCCTGGGCGTCATCACCCGGGTGGACCTGCTCAACCACCTGCGGCTGGAGGCGTGAGGGCGTTGCGGAAATGTTCCGCCGGAGTCATTCTGGGGTTCTATCCTAGGGTCCGATTATGGAAGTCTCTCTGAAGCCCGATCTTGAGCAGTTCGCCCGCGATTGCGTCGCCGACGGCCGCTACGAAGATGTCGGGGCGGTGATCAAGGCGGCGCTTGCTCTACTCCAGGAGCGGGAGGAACGGCGCAAGCAGCTGAGCGATTCACTGGACGAGGCGATGGCGGAGGCTGATCGCGACGGCTGTTTCACGGCCGCCGAAGTCGCGGCGGAAATGAGGGCCGCGATAGAAACGGCCGCCAGGGAAGCTGTGAAATAGATGGCTCCGGCGACGATCGCGCCGCAAGCTAGGCAAGAGCTTCTCGCCGCTTCGAACTGGATTTCCGCCGATAGCCCTCGCGCGGCGCTGAGGCTGACGGAGACCATGCTGGCCGCCGCTGACGCCCTGGGCCGGAATCCTTATCTCGGCCATGAGCAGCCGGACCTTGTTCGACCGCCCTTTCGCCTGTTCAGGCTGAAAGGATTTCCCTACGTCCTTGCCTACAATCCGTCTCGAAAGCCGCCAGTGATCGTACGCCTGCTGCACGAGGCCCGCGACCTGGCCGACGCCCTCAAATCCCTCTGACGTCGAGATTCCATGACCGACATCCCCGGCAAGAACCGCCTGGCCTTCGCCACCCGCACGATCCACGGCGGCCAGTTTCCCGATCCCAGCACCGGCGCCGTCATGGTGCCGATCTACGCCACCTCGACCTACGTCCAGTCGAGCCCGGGCGAGCACAAGGGCTTCGAGTACAGCCGCAGCCAGAACCCCACCCGCTTCGCCTTCGAGCGCTCGATCGCCGACCTGGAGAGCGGAACCGCCGGCTTCGCCTTCGCCTCGGGCCTGGCGGCGGCCTCGACGATCCTGGAGATCCTCGACAGCGGCGCCCACGTGATCGCCAGCGACGACCTCTACGGCGGCTCGTTCCGGCTGTTCGACAAGGTGCGCAAGCGCTCGGCGGGGCTGTCGTTCAGCTTCGTCGACATGGGCGACGTCTCGGCCATCGAGGCGGCGATCCGGCCCGAGACGAAGATGATCTGGGTCGAGACGCCCACCAACCCGATGCTGCGCCTGGCCGACCTGGAGGCCATCGCGGCCCTGGCCAAGCGCCGCGGCCTGATCACCGTCGCCGACAACACCTTCGCCAGCCCCTACGTCCAGCGGCCGCTTGAGCTGGGCTTCGACATCGTCATGCACTCGGCCACCAAGTACCTGAACGGCCACTCCGACGTGGTCGCGGGCGTGGCCGTGGTCGGCGACAACGCCGAGATCGCCGACAAGCTGAAGTTCCTGCAGAACGCCGTCGGCGCGGTGCTGGGGCCGTTCGACAGCTTCCTCGCCCTACGGGGGGTCAAGACCCTGGCCCTGCGCATGCAGCGGGCCTGCGACAGCGCCCTGGAGATCGCCCAGTGGCTCGCCACCCGCAAGGACATCGAGCGGGTGATCTATCCGGGCCTGGAAAGCCATCCCCAGCACGCTCTCGCCCGCCGCCAGATGCACGGCGGCTACGGCGGCATCATCTCGGTGGAGCTGAAGGGCGACGAGGCGACGGCGCGGCGGATGCTGGAGCGCACGCGCCTGTTCACCCTGGCCGAGAGCCTGGGCGGGGTCGAGAGCCTGATCGAGCATCCGGCGATCATGACCCACGCCTCGATCCCGGCCGATCAGCGCAAGGCGCTGGGGATCAGCGACACCCTCATCCGGCTTTCGGTGGGGATCGAGGACTGCTCGGATCTGATTTCCGACCTCTCCTCGGCGCTTTCAGCCTGAACAGGTGATGGTCCTTGTCGCCGGGCATGGCCGGCGACGGGTCCGGCGCCTTGGACGGACGCGGGGGCGGCAAGCTGCGCGTCGGATCCTCGGCCCACAGGTGGGCGGCCAGCATCAGGTCGGTCTTGACCGGGCCGAAGTCCTCCTTGGCCGTCCAGACGCGGATCGCGGCCTGGGCGAAGGCTTCCGACAGGTCGACGACCTCGATCATCGGCGCGGGGTCCTTGCGCACCCGCGGGTCGCTCTCGGCCCGCTCGCGCATCTTCTGCAGAACGGCCACCAGGTCGGTCTTCAGCGGCACCTTGAACAGCACGTCGGCCCGGCGGTTGCGGTGGGTCGAGTAGTTGAGGATGACGTCGCCGAACACCTTGCTGTTGGGGATCATCACCTTGACGTTGTCGGGCGTGGCGATCTCGGTGAACAGCAGATCGAGCGACTTGACCGTGCCCTGACGGGTGGCCGTCTCGATGACGTCGCCGACGCGGTAGGGGCGAAACAGCAGGATCATCACCCCGGCCGCCACGTTCGACAGCGCGCCCTGCAAGGCCAGGCCGATGGCCAGCGAGGCCGCGCCCAGCACGGCGATGATCGAGGTCGCCTGCACGCCCAGCTGCTGCAGCACCGCCACCAGGCCGATGGCGACCACGGCGTAGCGCACCAGCGAGGAGACGAAGCTCTCCAGCGTCGGGTCGGGATTGGTGCGATGCACCCGGCTCAGCGCCCGCCTGGCCACCCCGGCCAGCCAGCCGGCCGCCCAGAAGGTGACGAACAGGATGAGGGCGGCCACCACCAGGTTGACGGCCACCTTGCCCAGCCAGTCGAGGAAATGCCCGAACATGGTCTCGTCGGCCTTGATGTTGGCGATGGATGGAAGGTTCAGGTCGGCGGGTACGGTACTGGGCTTGGTCATGAATCTCTCGATGGCGCCCCCGCGCCGGCCGGTCAACGAAGCGCGGTGAAGGTTCGTTCCCATAGCCCCTCTCCCCTTGCGGGAGAGGGTGGCCTCGCGCAGCGAGGTCGGGTGAGGGGTCTCTCAGAACCTTCCGCCGCAAAGACGGGGAGGCCGGGTGAAGCGTCCGGTGTTTGAGAGACCCCTCATCCGACGGCCTTCGACCGCCACCTTCTCCCGCAAGGGGAGAAGGATCCTGAGACAGACAGCCGAGAAACAGTCGGTTACATCAATTGGCTCGTCCCCGAGCCGCGCCGCCTCTAAGAGCCCGCCCATGAGCATGCCCTTCATCGACCTCGCCGCGCAGCAGCGCCGGATCCGCGACAAGATCGACGCCGCCATCGCCAAGGTGCTGGACAGCGGCGCCTATGTCATGGGCCCGCAGGTGCGCGAGTTCGAAGCCCAACTGGCCGCCTTCGGCCAGGCAAAGCTGGCCCTGTCGTGCGGAAACGGCACCGACGCCATCGCCCTGCCGCTGATGGCCTGGGGCGTTGGCCCGGGCGATGCGGTGTTCTGCCCGTCCTTCACCTTCGCCGCGACGCCGGAAGTCGTGCCGTGGGTCGGCGCCACGCCGGTGTTCGTCGACGTGCTGCCCGATACCTTCAACCTCGACCCGGCCAGGCTGGAAGCCGCCATCGCCGGCGTGAAGGCCAAGGGCGAGCTGACCCCCAAGGTGGTCATCGCCGTCGACCTGTTCGGCCAGCCGGCCGACTATCCGGCCATCAAGGCGATCTGCGACCGAGAAGGCCTGAAGCTGATCTCCGACAGCGCCCAGGGCTTCGGCTGCACCCTCGACGGCAAGCACCCGCTGCATTGGGCCGACGTGGCCACCACCAGCTTCTTCCCGGCCAAGCCCCTGGGCTGCTACGGCGACGGCGGAGCGGTGCTGACCAACGATGCCCGTCTGTGGGACCTGATGGACAGCTACCGCGTGCACGGCAAGGCGGTCGGTCCGGACCTCGAAGGCAAGACCTTCGACCACGACCCGAAGTACCTGAACACCCGCATCGGCATCAATTCGCGGCTCGACACCATCCAGGCGGCGATCCTGATCGAGAAGCTGGCCATCTTCCAGGAAGAGATCGACCTGCGCCAGGTGGTGGCCGACCGCTACGCCGACGGCCTGAAGGGCAAGGTGCTGGCCACGCCGGCCGTCATCGACGGCGGCGTCTCGGTCTGGGCCCAGTACGTCATCGAGCACGAGAACCGCGACGGCCTGGCCGCCCACCTCAAGGCCAAGGGCGTTCCGACCGCCGTCTACTATCCCGTCCCGATGCACGTGCAGGCGCCGTACGCGGCCTTCCCGCGCGGCGAGGGCGGCCTGCCGGTGACCGAGGCCAAGGCGCAGACGGTGCTGGCCCTGCCGATGCATCCTTATCTGCCCGAGGCTGACCAGGCCGTGATCATCGAGGCGATCCGCGGCTTCAACGGTTAAGTTGCGCCTCATTGAGGCCGCAACTAACGGCATGGTCGGGCCCGACGCTCACCGCCCAGGATCCGCATGCACGACCCGATCACCAGCTTCGTCGTCACGGTGTTCAGCGCCCCCAGCGCGGCGCTGATCCTGGCGGGCGCCATACTGGCGCTGGCGGTCGGCCTGATCTTCCAGTCGGGCCATTTCGAATATGCGCCGCTGAAGGACGACCTGCGGCGGCGTAGCGACCTGCTGTCGGAACTACGCGGATCGGACCCGCAGAAGGCCTTCGCCGACGCCTTCGCCACCATCGACAGCCGCCTGAGCGCCTCGGCCCATCCGACGCTGGAACTGGGCTGGTCGGCCTATCGCGGCCAGCTGGCGGAGACGGGCGATGGGCGCCTGGCCTCGTCGATCCACGCCGTCGACGTCTTCGACCACGCCGACGGTCCGGCCCGCACCCTCGAATGGTGGGCCAACCTGCTGGTCGCCATCGGCCTGGTCATCACCTTCATGGGCATCGTCGCGGCCCTGACCGAGGCGGTCGACGCCATGCAGCGCCAGGGCGGCGCGGGCATGCAGGCGGCGCTGATGAACCTGCTGGCCGTGGCGGCCACCAAGTTCTGGACCTCGATCGCCGGCGTGCTGGGCTCGATCATCCTGCGCCTGGCGGCGCGGGGGCGGCGCAAGGCGATCGAGTCGCTGGAAGCCCACTTCTTCGCCCTGCTCGACAGCTGCGTGCGCTTCGCCCCGCCCGAAAAGGTCATGCTGGAGCAGCTGGCCGTGCTGTCGCGGATCGAGGCCGCCCTGGCGGCGGGCCCCGCGCCCCGCGCCGCCCAAGTTGCCACATCGAGCCTGGCCTGATGGCGGTCCTGGCCCGCGCCCGCCGGCGCCGCGCGCCCGACCTCGAGGAAGGCGAAAGCTACTACGTCTCGATGACCGACATGATGGTCGGGGTGATCTTCATCTTCATCATCATGCTCAGCTACTTCGCCCTGCAGTACCGCCAGTCGACCAAGGCGCTGACCGAGGCCAAGCATCCCGAGACGGCGGCCCTGCTGCAGACCGCCACGGCCCTGACCCCGCGTGAGGTCACCGTCGAGGTCGACGACAAGGCCCGCGTGCTGTGCGTGCCCGAAAGCGCCATCGGCGGAAGCGGATCCGACCGCCGCTGCTTCTCCTACGCCCCGCCCGCCAAGGGCGCGGCCTCGACGCTGGCCGCCGGCGACGCCCAGCGCGCCCTGATGGGCTTCCTGGACGCCGACCTGCGCGACGCCGGCGCGCCGCTGACCGGCGACACCAGCGGCGGCGTGCTGTCGTTCAAGGCCGAGCAGCTGTTCGAGCCCGGCTCGGCGACCCTGTCGACCGAAGGCCGCAAGATCGCCGACGACGTCGCCGCCGCCCTGGCCAAGCGCCTGCCCTGCCTGGCCTACGGCGGGTCCGCCAGCGCGGCCTGTCCCGAGGGCGAGGCCAAGCTGGCGCTGGTCAACGTGCTGGGCCAGACCAGCCTCGACGCCTTCACGCCCGAGGGTCAGCAGGCCGCGGCCCTGGCGTTGCAGCGTTCGGTCGCCCTGCACCGA
This sequence comes from Caulobacter sp. GW821-FHT09B11, assembly GCF_059418205.1. Taxonomy (NCBI): domain Bacteria; kingdom Pseudomonadati; phylum Pseudomonadota; class Alphaproteobacteria; order Caulobacterales; family Caulobacteraceae; genus Caulobacter; species Caulobacter sp. GW821-FHT09B11. Next base: position 29,452 of record NZ_JBWKPK010000028.1, read on the forward strand.
GCCCTGACCGCCGCCCAGCCGGTGCTCGGCGCGCTGCGCAGCGCCCCGCCCGGCGACCCCGGCTCGCAGCCCCTGCTGCGGGTGGCCAGCGTGGGCCAGTCGCAGGAAGGCGCCTCGCGGGTCGGCGACGGCCAGACCCTCAGCATCCAGCTGCTGATGGCGCCCTAGCGTAAATCTCTCGGTTGGCGGGCGCCGCCGCGCGACCTATATGCCGCCCGTTGCGTTTCGCGCCGGCCGGCGCCTCGCGCGTCCACGGCCGAAGAGATCGCGTCATGCCCAAAGACACCACCGCCGCCATGCCCCGGGTGTCGCCCCCGGCCTCGCCGGGGACCTCTCCGCACAAGGGCATGGGCTTCGTGCAGTTCGTCGCCCTGATCGCGGCGATGATGGCCACCAACGCCCTGGCCATCGACTCCATGCTGCCGGCCCTGCCGCAGATCAGCGCCAGCCTCGGCCTGACCGCCGACAACGAGCGCCAGTGGGTGATCACCGCCTATCTGCTGGGCTTCGGCGTGGCGCAGATCGCCTACGGCTCGCTGGCCGACCGCTACGGCCGCAAGCCCGTGCTGCTGGCGGGCCTGACGCTCTACGTGCTGTTCAGCCTGGCCTGCGCCCTGACGACCTCGTTCGAGATGCTGCTGGTCGCCCGGGCCCTGACCGGGGTCGGCGCGGCCGCCACCCGGGTGCTGGCCGTCTCCATCGTCCGCGACTGCTATTCGGGCCGCCGCATGGCCCAGGTCATGTCGCTGTCGTTCATCGTCTTCCTGGCCGTGCCGATCCTGGCTCCCTCGATCGGCCAGGCCATCGTGCTGGTCGCGCCCTGGCGCTGGATCTTCGGCGTCATGGCGCTGTTCGGCGCGGCCGTGATCGCATGGACCGCCCTGAAGCTGCCCGAGACCCTGCACCCGGAGGACCGCACGCCGATCTCGGCCAAGGCCATCCTCTCGGCCTTCCGCCAGGCCCTGACCGAGCGGACGGCCATCGGCTACACCATCGCCGCCACCCTGGTGCTGGCCGGCCTGTTCGGCTTCATCAACTCGGCCCAGCAGGTGTTCGTCGACGCCCTGGGCGCGGGCGAGTGGTTCACCCTGATCTTCGCCGGGATCGCCGGCGGCATCGCCGTGGCCTCGCTGGTCAACGCCCGCATCGTCGAACGGCTGGGCATGCGCAAGGTCTCGCACGGGGCGCTTCTGGGCTTCATCGCCTTCGCCGGGATCCACGCCATCGTCGCCCACACCGGCCACGAGACGGTCTGGACCTTCGCCCTGCTGCAGGGGTCGATGATGTTCTGCTTCGGCCTGGTGATGTCGAACTTCGGCGCGGTGGCCATGGAGCCTCTGGGCCACATCGCCGGCGCGGCCGCCTCGATCCAAGGGTTCATCACCACCATCGGCGGGGCCCTGGGCGGCTTCATGATCGGTCAGCTGTTCGACGGCACGGTCGGGCCGCTGACCCTGGGCTTCTTCGGCTTCGGCCTGGCCGGCCTGCTGGTCGTGCTGGTCACCGAGAAGGGCAGGCTGTTCCAGACCGGCCCCGGCGGCGACGCGCCGGACATGGCCCACTAGGGCGATCCGGACGCGCGCGCCCTCCGGGGCTCAGTGCTCGCGTCCGGCCCGCCAGAAGGTCTGGACCAGCGGTTCGACCAGGTAGTCCAGCGCCGTGCGGCGGCGCAGCGGCACGATCACCTCCACCGGCAGGCCCGGCTGGATGCCGGCCTGGGCGCCGCGGACGGCGGTGATCTTGGCCATCTCGTCGGCCGGCACCTTCACCTCGGCGCGAAAGTAGCGCGTGCCGCTCTTTTCGTCGGTGAAGCTGTCGGCCGAGAGCTTGGTCAGCACGCCCTTGAGGATCGGCAGGTTGCGCTCGTGCAGCGAGCTGAAGCGCACCTGCGTCGTCTGGCCCAGGCGCAGGTCGTCGGCGTCGCCCGGCGACACCTGGGCCTGGATCACCAGCTCGCGATCCTGCGGCACGATCTCCATCAGGGTCTGGCCCGGCGCGATCACGCCGCCGACCGTGAACACCGTCAGGCCGACCACCTTGCCGCCGGCCGGCGCGCGGATCACCGTGCGGGCCAGCTGTTCGCGGACCGCGCCCCACTTCGGCTGCAGGTCGTCGAGCCGGACCTGGACGTCCCGCAGCTGGCCGGCCACTTCCTCGGCGCGCTGGCGGTTCAGCGAGATGATCTGCAGGCGGGTCTCGCCGATGGCCTCGCCCGAGCGGGCGATCTGCGCCCGGTGGGCGCCGTTCTCGCCCTCCAGCGACGCCTCGGCCCGCTTGAGCGCCAGCAGCCGGGTCTTGGGGGCATAGCCCTTGTCGGCCAGCTCCTTGACGCCCTGGTACTCTTCTTCGATCAGGTCCTGCTGGGTGACGTTGGCCTTGAGCTGGCGTTCGGAGCCGCCGGCCTGTTCGGTCAGCTGCAGCACGCGCTGGCCCAGGACCCCGCGCTGGGTGTCGAGGGCCTGGCGGCGGGCCTGGAACTGCAGACGTTGCAGCTTCATCGACTCGTCGGCCAGGAAACGGTCCTCGGGCGACAGCGAGGCGAACTCGACCGGCGCGGCGAAGACGGCCTTGTCGTCGCGTTCGGCGACCAGGCGGGCGCGCTGGGCCAGCAGGGTCAGGACCTCGCCGGCCAGGCCGCGCTCGGAGGCCTTGATCTCGCTGTCGGAGATCTCGACCAGCGCCTGGCCGCGGCCGACCACCTCGCCCTCCTGGACCTTGAGCGCGGTGACCACGCCGCCTTCGCGATGCTGCACCGCCTGGCGGTTGCCGGCCACGACGATGGACCCCGGCGCATAGGCGCCCGCGTCGAGCGGGGTCAGCGCGGCCCAACCGAGAAAGCCGACGAAGAAGAAGCCCGAGATCGCCGCCCCGACGATGATCATCCGCCTGGGGTCGTCGGCCATGGCGCGCGGCGCGCTCCGGGGAAGAGCGATGGAGCGGCTCATGGCTTGACCACCTTGGGCTTGGGCGGATTGGCGAGGGCGTTGAGTTCGGCGATCACCTTGTCGCGCGGCCCGATGCGTTCGATCTGGCCGTCGCGCATCACCGCCAGCCGGTCGGCGATGCCGAGGATGCCGCTGCGGTGGGCGATGATCATGATGGCGGAGCCGCGCCGCCGCGCGTCGGACAGGGCGTTGGCCAGGGCGGTCTCGCCGTCGGCGTCGAGCGCCGAATTGGGCTCGTCCAGGATCAGCACCGGCGGGGCGCCGTAGAGCGCGCGCGCCAGGGCGATGCGCTGCGACTGGCCGGCCGAAAGGCCGCGCCCGCCGACGCCGAGCTCGGTGTCGTAGCCATGCGGCAGCCGCAGGACGAGTTCGTGCACGCCCGCCGACTTGGCCGCGTTGACGGTCTCGGTGTCGATCAGGGTCGCATCGTCCTCGATCCAGCCGGCGAAGCGCGAGATGTTGTCGCGCACCGACCCCACCATCAGCGACGGATCCTGCGGCACATAGCCGATCAGGCGGCCCAGGCGGTCGGGCTCCCAGTCGGCGTAGTTGGCCTGGTCGATCCGGGCCGTGCCGGAATCGGGCGCCAAGGCGCCGGCCGCGACCCGGGCCAGGGTGGTCTTGCCCGCGCCGCTGGGACCCAGGATCCCCAGGATCTCGCCGGGAACGAGGTTGAGGCTCACGCCGCGCAGCAGCAGCTGGCCCTCGCGGCCGCGGACGACCACCTGCTCCAGGCGGACGTCGCCGCTGGGCGTCGGCAGCACGGTGCCGGCGGGGCGATCGGCCGAGGTGTCGAGCAGGGCGACCACGTTCGAGAGGGCGTTGCGGGCCTGGCTGACGACGCCCCAGGCGCCGACGATCTGCTCGACCGGTTGCAGGGCCCGGCTGATCAGCACGGACGAGGCGATGATCGCCCCGGCCGAGATCTGCCGCTCGATCGCCAGCCAGGCGCCCAGGGCCAGGGCCAGGGATTGCAGAGCCAGGCGCGCGAACTTTGTGGCGGCCGCGTAGCCGCCGCCGGCCATCTGGGTGCGCGCCGCCAGGTCGAGCCCGGTCGAGCGCTGCTCCAGCTGCCGGGCTTCCATGGCCCGCTGCATGCCCAGCGAGCGCACGACCTCGGCGTTGCGGGCGGCGGCGTCCTGGGCGGCGTAGGCGGCGGCCTGGGCCTCCAGCGACGCCTTGGCCGAAACGCGGGTGGCCCGCTCGTTGAGCACGGCCAGGCCCAGCAGCACCGCCGCCCCGGCCAGCGCCATGGCGCCGATCGCCGGATGGACCATGAAGGCGATCAGCACGTAGATCGGCGCCCAGGGCGCATCGAGGACGGCCAGGGCGGTGGAGCCCGACAGCGCCTGGCGCAGCAGGTCGAAGTCCCGCATGCCCTGGGCCGATCCGGCGCGGGTCATGATCAGGCGGCGCAGGATGACCGGGGCCAGCAGGCGGTCGAGCCGCAGGCCGGCCAGCGTCATCAGCCGGGCGCGGACCGCGTCGAGCGCCGCCAGGGTGGCCAGGGCCAGCATCGCCACCACGGTGAGGTACAGCAGGGTCAGGTGGCCGCTGGTCGGCACGACGCGGTCGTAGACCTGCAGCATGAACAGGGTCGGCGCCAGATAGAGCAGATTGAGCAGGGCGCTGAACACCGCCGTCGCCACGAAATGCGGCCGGCAGGCCCGAAGGACCTCAGCGAGCGGACCAGACAACGACTTCACACCCTGCTCCAATGCTCGCCCCGGCGTGGCGAAGCCGCCGCCCCCCGGCTGCACAACGCCTTAGCGGAGCTTGAGTTACGCGCAAGAGGGCATCGCATCGGACCCTAGGGTTGAGCCGCCCGATCGCGCCGACATCGGTTCATTCCAGCATCCGCTCCAGGGCGGCCAGTTCGTCGGCCTCGCGCGCCGGCTTGTCCCAGCGGATGCGGTTGATGCGCGGAAACCGCATGGCCACGCCCGACTTGTGCCGGGTCGAGCGTTGCAGCCCCTCGAACGCCACCTCGAACACCAGGCCGAACTCCAGGTCGGCGCGCACCGAGCGCACCGGCCCGAACCGCTCGACGGTGTTGTCGCGCACGAACTTGTCGATCTGCTTCAGCTCCTCGTCGGTGAAGCCGAAATAGGCCTTGCCGACCGGGGTCAGCTTGCGCTCGCCGGTCTCGTCCTCGCGCCAGACGCCGAAGGTGTAGTCGGAATAGAAGCTCGACCGCTTGCCGTGGCCGCGCTGGGCGTACATCAACACCGCATCGACCAGGTGCGGGTCGCGCTTCCACTTGAACCACGGCCCCTTGGGACGGCCGGGCTCGTAGGCACTGTCCCAGCGCTTGAGCATCAGGCCCTCGGCGATGGCCGGATCGCCGGCCGGCGGATCGGCGCGCAGAGCGGCCAGTTCCTCCCAGCTATCGAAGGGCTGGAGCGGAGAGAGATCGATCCGCGACGTCTTCAGCCCGCCGACGAAGGCCTCCAGGCGCTGGCGGCGCTCGACGAACGGCAGGCTCCGCAGATCCTCCTCGCCGTCGAGCAGCAGGTCGTAGGCGCGGATCCCGGCCGGATAGGCGGCCGTCAGCTTGGCGTCGACGGTCTTGCGGTTCAGCCGTTGCTGCAAATCACCGAAGCTGGCGATCGCGCCGCCCCGCATCACCAGCAGCTCGCCATCCAGCGCCCCCTCGAAATCCAGCGCATCGAGCACGTCGGGGAAGGTCGCCGAGATGTCGTCGCCGGTGCGGGTGTAGAGCCGCCGCTCGCCGCGCTCGCTGACCGCCTGCACGCGGATGCCGTCCCATTTCCATTCGGCGGCGTAGTCGGCGGCCTTGAGCTTCTCGAAATCCACGGCCTCGTCGATGGCCTGGGCCAGCATCACCGGCCTGAAGCGCCCCGGGGCGTCGGGCGAGGGCCGCTCGGACCGTCCCTCCAGCCAGGCGAAGAGGTCGCCATAGGGCGGCTCGATCGCGTGCCAGACCTCCTCGATCTCGCCGATCGGCACGCCGCCCAGATTGGCGCAGGCCTGCTTGGCCAGGCGCGACGACACCCCCACCCGCAGGCCGCCGGTCATCAGCTTGAGCAGCGCCCAGCGACCGTCGGCGTCCAACGCGTCGAGCCAGCCTTCGATCAGCTGCTGGGCCTGGGCGCGCGACGTCGTCTTCAGCGCCTCGACCACCTCCGACAGCTCCGGCTCGCGATTGGCGCCGGGCCGCTCGGGCCAGACCAGGGCGACGGTCTCGGCCAGGTCCCCGACATAGTCGTAGGACCAGGCGAACAGCTGGGCGTCCATCCGCGCCTCGACGGCCTTGCGGATGAAGGCCGGCTTGGCGGCGTCGAACGACAGGGCGCCGGTCAGGGCCGCCAGGGCGTAGCCGCGATCGGGATCGGGGGTCCCGCGCAGGAAGTCCTCGATCAGGGTCAGCTTGGCGTTGCGCGAGGCCGTCAGCGACAGGCGGTCGAGAAGATGGGCGAAGGCGCGCATAGAGCAGAGAATGTCGCGCCCGGGCGCAGGTTCAAGCCATGGCGCGGCTTGCACCCAATTCAAACATTCGTTTAACTCGATGCAGAGCCTGGCCTCGGAGACGACCATGACGTTCCAGCCGCCCGAACCCTTCGTCCCGCACACCCGCGCCAGCCCCCTGACCGCGCCCTGGGAGCCGATCTACGCCGACGTGCGCGACGACCGCTGGGTGCTGGGGCTGGAGGCTCGCGAAGTCCACGCCAATTCGCGCGGCGGACCGCACGGCGGCCTGATCGCCGCCCTGGCCGACAACGCCATGGGCCTGTCGTGCGGGGTGCGGATGCGCCGCGAGGGCCTGGCCTTCAACGGCTTCGTCACCGTCTCGCTGGGGGTCGACTATCTGGCGGCGCCGAGCCTTGGCCAATGGCTGGACTTCGACACCGACTTCATCAAACCCGGCAAGAGCCTCTGCTACGCCGAGGCCACCGTCCGCGCCGACGGCAAGCCGGTGGCCAGGGCGCGGGGCACGTTCAAGGTGGTGTGAGGCTCTAGGCCTTCGCCTCGTCCAGCTGTCCCAGGATCATGATCTTCTGCCATATCTTGCGGCCGAGGTCGGAGGTCAGGGTCTCGATGTCGTTGACGGCCGCCAGGATCGCCGGGTCGTCGTTCTCGCCGGCGTAGAGCGCGGCCAGCTTGGCCGTCAGGGCCAGCATCTCGGCGCAGTAGTCGAGATAGCGGGCCAGCTCGAAGCGGCTCATCTCGCGGGCGGGCGAGGAGGCCGTGCGCGGCCCCATCACCAGGGTGGGGTCCTTGGTCAGCTGGTGCATGTCGACCACGTGGGCGAAGGAGCGCAGCTCGTGCAGCGCCTTGTGCACGCGGGCGCGCTTCCAGCGGGCCTCCAGCGACAGCAGGAACCACACCGCGCCGGCCGACAGCAGGGCCAGGTTCACCGCCGGCTCCAGGCCCTCGGCCACATGCAGCACGTCGGCCCCGCGCAGGCCGGCCAGCCAGTCCATCCGGACGATCAGCCAGGTCGGCAGGGCGAGAGCCGTCAGGACGATCGCCGCCACCGGCAGACGCAGGGCCAGATAGGGTCGCGACAGCCGCCGCGCCCGCTTGGCCGTCTCCCGCGCCGTCGCCGTCAGCCGCGCGCAGACCCGCGACAGGCCCGAGGCCGGAAACCGCTCCGAGATCCGCGCATGCAGGTGATCGAGGGTCTCGACCACCTTGCCCGCCTCGAGCCTCATCATGCCTTTCGCCATCTCTCGCCCCCTTGCCGGTCCCCGCGGCCCGGCTATAGCTAAGCGCTAGTATGTTCGGGGGAACAATTCATGCGTCATTTCACGACCACCGCCGCGGCCGTCGTCTCGGTCGCCCTGCCCGCCGCCCTGCTGCCGGCGATGATCCTGCCCACCGCCGCCCTGGCCGCCGACCCGGAAGTCGTCGCCGGCAAGCCGGACATCAGCTGGCAGGACAACCTGCCGCGCCGCACGGGCAAGGTGTCGCTGAGCGAAGGCAAGGCCACGCTGGACCTGGGTCCGGACTTCTACTTTCTCGACGCCGCCGCCGCCCGCCGCGTGCTGACCGAGGGCTGGGGCAACCCGCCGGACGTGGCCGAGGGCGTGCTGGGCATGATCCTGCCGGCCCGCTTCAAGCCGCTGGACGACGAGTCGTGGGGCGTCATCGTCACCTACCAGGACGTCGGCTACGTCTCGGACGAGGACGCCAAGACCACCGACTACGACAAGTTGCTGGTCGACCTGCGCCAGGGCGAGGACGAGGAGAACGCCTCGCGCGAGAAGGCGGGCTACAAGGCCATCCACTTAGCGGGCTGGGCCGAGCGGCCCAGCTATGACGCCGGCAAGCATGTGCTGATCTGGGCCCGCGACCTGGAGATCGGCCGCGGCGAGGCCCACTCGCTGAACTACGACATCCGCGTGCTGGGCCGCAAAGGCGTCATCAGCCTGAACGCCGTGGCCGCGCCCGAGGCCCTGCCCGAGCTGCACGAGATGTCCGGCCGCATCGCCGCCACCGCCCAGTTCGACCAGGGCTCGCGCTATGCCGACTTCAAGAAGGGCGAGGACAAGGTCGCCGAGTTCGGCGTCGCCGGCCTGATCGCCGCCGGCGCGGGCGTGGCGGCGGCCAAGAAGTTCGGCCTGCTGGCCCTGCTGATCGCCTTCGGCAAGAAGGGGATCGTGCTGATCATCGCCGCCTTCGGGGGCCTGGTGACCTGGTTCCGCAACAAGTTCGGCGGCGGCAAGAAGGCCAAAAGCGGCTCCCCGCCGCCGTCGGGACCCGACCTGATCTCCTGATCGGAGCGCCCTACTCCCCGTCGTCCTCGTCGTAGCCGACGAGGCGCAGGGCGCGGGCGGGGATGCCCTCCAGGGCGCACCAGCGCTCCAGGGCCTCCTCGCGGCCGTGGGTGATCCACACCTCGCCGGGCCGCAGCTCGGCCAGGGTGTCGGTCAGCTCGTCCCAGTCGGCGTGGTCGGAGATGATCAGCGGCAGTTCCACGCCTCGTTGCCGGGCGCGGGCCCGCACCCGCATCCAGCCGCTGGCGAAGCAGTCGACCGGATCGGGAAAGCGCCGGCTCCAGCGGTCGGCCAGGGCCGAGGGCGGGGCGACGATGATGCTTCCCGCGAAGTCGCCCGTCTTGCCACGCTCGGTGGTCGCCGGCGCCAGGGGGCCAAGATCGACGCCGTGGGCCTCGTAGAGCCGGTTCAGCCGCTCCATGGCCCCGTGCACGTGGATCGTCTTGTCCCAGCCAGCCTCGCGCAGCAGGCTGATCACCCGCTGGGCCTTGCCCAGGGCGTAGGCGCCGACGATGTGGGCGCGCTCGGGGAACTGCTCGACCGATTTCAGCAGGGCGGCGATCTCGCCCTTGTCGTCGGGATGGCGGAAGACCGGCAGGCCGAAGGTGGCCTCGGTGACGAAGACGTCGCACGGCACGGGCTCGAACCGCGCGCAGGTGGGATCGCGGCGGCGCTTGTAGTCGCCGGAGACGACGATGGTCAGGCCCTTCCAGCGCACCACCGCCTGGGCCGAGCCCAGCACGTGGCCGGCGGGGACGAGGCTTACCTCGACGCCGTTGTGGGTGAAGCTTTCGCCGTAGGGAACGGCCTGGCGCTGGCCGGTGAAGTCCTCGCCATAGCGTTCGGCCATGATCGCCAGGGTTTCGGGCGTCGCCGCCACCATCCCGTGGCCGGCGCGGGCGTGATCGGAATGGCCATGGGTGATCACCGCCCTGTCCACCTCGCGGACCGGGTCGATATAGAAGTCGCCGGGCGGGCAGTAGAGCCCGGCGGGCTTCGGACAGAGAACATCCTGCGGCTTGATCACGGCTGGATAAGACAACGCGCGATCCTGTAAGCCTATCCCTCCAAGACCAGAGAGCGGCATGAGCGAGACGGATCTGAACGAGCAGCACCGCCTCATCGCCAAGGCGATGAACGAAGGCAGTCCCCAGGCCAAGGCCCTGGGCTTCACCACCCTCGACATCGGCGACGGCGTCGCGGTGCTGAAGGTCCCCTACCGCACAGAACTGGTCGGCGATCCCGAGACGGGGGTGATCGCCGGCGGGGTGGTCACCACCCTGCTCGACCACGCCAGCGGCCAGGCGGTGCACGCGGCCATGAGCACCTGGACCTCGATCGCCACCCTGGACCTGCGCATCGACTACATGCGGCCGGCAGAGCCGGGGAAGGACATCCTGGCCCGCGCCCACTGCTACAAGCTGACCCGCTCGGTCGCCTTCGTGCGGGCCGTCGCCTACGAGACCGATCCGGAGGATCCGATCGCCGCCGCCCAGGCCGCCTTCATGCTCGACTCCAGCGCCGGCCGCAAAGCGGGCGCCAATCTCAAGCCGCCCGGCTCCAGCAAACCTGAATCCGGGGAGACCGGCCAATGAGCGAAGCTCAAGACCGCCTGGTCGCCGTGCTCGGCGCCATTCCCTACGCCCGCTTCATCGGCATGACCGCCGAACTGGCCGGCGACGAGATGACCGCCATCCTGCCGTTCTCGCCCGAGATCGTCGGCAACCCCATGCTGCCGGCCATCCACGGCGGGGTGCTGGGGGCGTTCATGGAGATGACCGCCCTGGCCCAGCTCTCCATCGCCGAGACCCTGAAGCGCCAGCCGCGCACCATTGACGTTTCCATCGAATACCTGCGCTCGGGCCGTCCGCTGACCACCTACGCCCGCGCCCAGATCAAGAAGGTCGGCCGGCGGATCGCCAACGTCCATGTCGAGGCCTGGCAGGAGCAGCGCGCCGCCCCGATCGCGGCCCTGCGCGGCCATTTCCTGCTCACCGGGGCCGAGGACTGATCGACCCTCGTCGCGGCGGCTGGCGCAAGCCGGCGCCGCCGCGGCGAAGCCCGGAAGAGAAATAATCTCCCAGGAAATGGCGAAATAACACCAACATTAATCCCATGTAATGCATATTACGCGCGAGATAGTTTCTTAAAATGGCGTCATGACGCAAAGGTAACGGGTGTTCATCCCTCGCCCGACCTATACCCCTTTTCACCGGACGCGGACGTCGCGCCGGGAAACAAAAACTCAGGGATCAGAACAATGACCTTCTCGAACAACGCCTTCGCTTCGCTGGCCAGCCTGGTGCTCGCCGTCCTGCCGCTCGTCATCGTCGCCGGTTCGCTGTCGCCGAGCTTCTAAGTGATCGCCGCGTAGCTCCGCCGGCCGATCCCGGCGGAGCATGGCGCAACCGATCGCGCCGAATTAGTATTCATCTGAAAGAATTCGAAACTTACTTGTTTCTATAGATATCAGAACGTTGCCTTTGCAACACCGTTGCAGCGATATCGTCGATTTTCGACCCTATAATCGCTCTATTATCGTCATCAAACATTGAATTACGGTCTCTAAAAATCCTGCCTCCGCACGGTTTTACTTCGCACATCGCCGAAGTTGTTGCGGACAAGGGGATAATCTTAGAGATGAACAGAACCAAGCTGGCCTGCCTGGCCACCACGGCGCTGTTCGGCGGTCTGCTCTCGGCCGCCGGCGCCTACGCCCAATCCACGGCGACCACCGAACTCGACGCCGTCGTCGTCACCGCCGCCACCGGTCCGAAGACCATCGACGGCACGATGGTCGCCGAGACCGCGCCGAAGGCCAAGTACACGATCACCAACGAGTTCCTGGCCCGTCAGGCCGACGGCCAGACCGTCCTGCAGTCGCTGAACCTCATTCCGGGCGTCGTGTTCTCGAACAGCGACCCGTACGGCTCGTCGGGCGGCAGCATCCGCCTGCACGGCCAGGACGGCGCCCACATCGGCTTCCTGGTCGACGGCGTGCCGCTGAACGACGGCGGCAACTACGCCATCTATTCGAACCAGCAGGTCGACGCCGAGCTGATCCAGCAGGCCAACGTCAACACCGGCTCGACCGACGCCGACTCCGTCACCGCCTCGGCGACCGCCGGCGTCATCAACTACACGACCCTGAAGGCCACCAAGGACTTCGGCGTGGTCGCCAAGGCCGGCGTCGGCACCGACAACTACCGTCGCGTGTTCGGCCTGCTGCAGACCGGCGAGTTCGGCCCGCTGGACACCCGCGCCTGGATCTCCGCCAGCTACCAGAAGTACGACAAGTTCAAGGGTCCGGGCGACCTCGAGAAGAAGCAGGTCAACGCCCGCATCGAGCAGGACCTGGTCAAGCCGGGCGACTTCGTCGCGCTGAACTTCAACTACAATGAAAACCGCAACAGCAGCTACTACGCGCCCTATCTGACCAACGCCGACGCGTCGGTGGCCGGCGATGTCGCGACCTACGGCAAGGACTACGACTACACGACCACGGCCGGCTCGAACTACTACGGCGTGCGGATCAACCCGTCGAACACGGGCACCATCCGCGGCCAGTCGCGGTTCACCCTCCTACCGAACCTGAAGCTGACCGTCGATCCGTCGTTCAACTACACCCTGGCCAACGGCGGCGGCACGACCAGCCTGTCGGAAAAGTCGATGCAGCTGCTGAACGCCGCCGGCACGACCGGCGTCGACCTCAACGGCGACGGCGACACCAGCGACACGGTCCTGGTCTATTCGCCCAGCAACACCAACACCCGCCGCTACGGCCTGAACACCTCGCTGATCTGGGACATCAACGACCATCACCGGGTGCGCTTCGCCTATGCCTGGGATGAGGCTCACACCCGCCAGACCGGCGAGTACAGCATCCTCAACAGCGACGGCTCGCCCACGGACGTGTTCAGCGGCAAGGACGGCTACGGTTCGGCCATCCTCAACGCGGCCGGCGAAGTGGCCCAGAAGCGCAACCGCGCCTCGGTCGCCACCTTCAACCAGTTCAGCGTCGAGTATCGCGGCGAATTCCTGGACGAGCGGCTGATCGCCAACATCGGCGTGCGCCTGCCGACCCTGGATCGCGAGCTGCATCAGTACTGCTACTCGCGCGCCGGTTCGAGCACCTACTACTGCACCTCGCAGACGCCCTCGAGCACCGCGGCCAAGGCCGACGGCGCCGTCGCCGCGGCGGTCAAGTTCGGCAGCTCGTCGACCACCTACTTCACGCCGTTCAGCGCCGACCGCACCTACGACGCGGTCCTGCCGAACCTCGGCCTGTCGTACCGCGTGACCGACAACAGCACCGTCTACGGCAGCTATTCTGAGCAGCTGTCGGCGCCGAAGGTCGACAACCTCTACACCCTGGCGGCCGACGGCTCGCTGGGCGACGCCGAACCGGAAACCGGCAAGACCTACGAAGTGGGCTACCGCTTCCGCGTCGCCGACGTGATGGGCTCGATCAGCACCTACCACACGCGCATCGAGAACCGCATCGTCAGCACCGTCGACCCAACCGACACCAGCACCTACATCGACCGCAACGTCGGCGCGGTGGTGATCAAGGGCATCGACGCCCAGGCGCAATGGCAGATCGACGAACACCTGACCGGCTACGTCTCGGCCGCCTATACCGACGCCAAGCTGCAGGACAACCTGTACACGGCCGTCACGGTCAACAGCGTCACCACCACCGGCTACGCCAAGACCGCCGGCAAGCAGCTGGTCGAAACGCCGGAGTGGACCTTCTCGGGCCGCCTGACCTACGACATCGGCAAGTTCCAGATCGGCGTGCAGGGCAAGTTCGTCGGCGAGCGCTACATGACCGACGTCAACGACCAGAAGCTGCCCCACTACACGGTGTGGGACGCCGACGTCCGGTACGACCTGGGCGGCGACGGCTGGAAGAGCTCGTACATCCAGCTGAACGTCACCAACCTGTTCGACAAGTTCTACTACGGCAACCTGTCGGGCACCCAGACCAGCGCCACCCCGGGCCAGCTCGGCTATGCGCGCACCTACGCCTATGAGGGCGCCCCGCGCGCGGCGGTGCTCAGCCTCAAGACGGCCTTCTAGGACCGTCCAACGTCAGTACGCGTAAGGAAGGGGCGGCTCGGCGACGGGTCGCCCCTTTTCTTTTGAAGCAAGGGCCGCGGCCGTGCGGTGCAGGATGGCGTGACGGTCGGCCAGGCGGTCGAGATCGGGGTCGTAGCCGCCGCCGATCACGCCGACGACCGGGATCTCGCGCGACAGGCAGGCGCCCAGCACCCGGGCCTCGCGGGCGGCGATGCCGGCGTTGGTCAGGGCCAGCCGCCCCAGCTTGTCGTCCGCATGCGGATCGACGCCGGCGTTGAAGAAGACGAGATCAGGCGCGACCCGGGCCAGCAGGTCGGGCAGGATCGCATCCAGCCGGGCCAGATAGGCGGCGTCATCGGTACCGTCGGCCAGTTCGACGTCGAGATCGCTCGCCGCCTTGCGATGTGGGAAGTTCTTCTCGGCATGCATCGAGAAGGTGAAGACGCTGGGATCGCCCTCGAAGATCCGCGCCGTGCCGTCGCCCTGGTGGACGTCCAGGTCGACGACCAGCACCTGGCTCACCCGCCCCTCGGCCTGCAGCAGCCGCGCGGCCACCGCCACGTCGTTGAACACGCAGAACCCCGCGCCGGAAGCCGCCTCGGCGTGATGGCTGCCGCCGGCGGTGTTGCAGGCGATCCCATGCTCCAGCGCCAGGCGCGCGGCCAGGATGGTGCCGCCGGTGGCGGCGCGGGCCCGGGTCGCCACGCTGTCGCTGTTGGGCATGCCGATGCGGCGCACGATGTCGGGCGGCAGGGAAAGCTCGACCACGCCCCGCACATAGTCGTCCGTATGCGCCAGCCGCAGGACCTCCAGCGGCGCGAACTCCGGCTTGTGGAAACCCTCCGGCCCCGGCAGGCCCTCGGCCTCCAGCAGGCTGGCCAGCTTCGAGAACTTGTCCATCGGGAAGCGGTGCCCGGGCGGCATTTCGGCCCGGAAGGCGGGGTGATGGACGATTGGCGGCATGCGCAAAGCATGGGCGCCGCGACCATGCGGCGCAAGGCTGACGCTATGGGCAGCCTTGCCCTATCGATCCTTGAAGCTTATCGCAGCGCACCATGCAGACGCCCGAGAACCTCGCCGAAATCCTCAGCCTCGAAGCCATCGAGGTGAACCTGTTCCGCGGCATCAGCCCCAATGACGGCTTTCCGCGCATCTTCGGCGGCCTGGTCATCGCCCAGGCCCTGACGGCGGCCTACAAGACCGTGCCCGACCGGGTCTGCCACTCGCTGCACGCCTATTTCATCCGTCCGGGCGACGTGAACGCCCCCGTCCTCTACGAGGTCGAGCGGGCCCGCGACGGCGGCACCTTCACCACCCGCCGGGTGGCCGCCATCCAGCACGGCGAGCAGATCTTCAACCTGGCCGCCTCGTTCCAGACGCCGGAAGTCGGGCTGGAGCACCAGTTCGAGGCCCCCGACGTCCCCGCGCCCGAGACCCTGCCCACCGAGGCCGAATATCTGCGCAGCCTGGGCGACCAGATCCATCCCAAGATGCTGGCCTTCATGGAGCGCCCGCGCCCGGTGGACCTGCGCTGGATCGATCCGCAGAACCCGGTGAAGCCCGAGAAGAAGTCCGGCGAAAAGCAGGTCTGGATGCGCGCCGTCGCCCCGCTGGGCGAGGACATCCGCATGCAGCAGGCCGCTCTGGCCTATGCGTCCGACATGGCCTTCATGGAAAGCGCCCTGCGCCCGCACGGCCTGGTCTGGACGACGCCGGGCCTGCAGGCCGCCAGCCTCGACCACGCCATGTGGTTCCACCACCCCTTCGACTTCAACGACTGGACCCTGTTCGCCCAGGACAGCCCCAGCGCCTCGCAGGGCCGCGGCCTGGTGCGCGGCCAGATGTTCAGCCGCGACGGCCGGCTGGTGGCGTCGGTGGCGCAGGAATGCCTGATGCGGATCCGGAAGTAGGCGCCAGGCGCCTACCCCCTCCGGCCCTCCGGGCCACCTCCCCCAGAGGGGGAGGATCGCGCCCAGATGCTCCCCCTCTGGGGGAGCTGTCGCGGAGCGACTGAGGGGGTCGCCGAAGGCGAGCTACCCCCGCCCCGTCACCGAGGCCAGCGCCCGGGCGATCTGGTGGACATTGTAGGGCTTGCGGACGATCGGGGCGTCGAAGCCCATCGGGGCGGCCTTGTCGGCATAGCCCGTGGCGAACACGAACGGCCGGCCTTCCTTGCGCAGCACCTCGGCCACCGGAGCCACCGACTGGCCGTTGAGGTCGGCGTCGAGCACGGCAGCGTCGAACTCCTGCTCCAGCATCGCCAGGGCCTCGCCCAGTTCGGCCGCGCAGCCCACCACCTCGACGCCGCTGTCCTCCAGCCCCGCCTCCAGCTCCATGGCCAGCAGCAGCGAGTCCTCGACGATCAGCACCTTGAGGCCCGCGATGGCGCCGGCGCGGAAATTCTCGTCGCCGCCGCCGATGGTCTCGACGATGCGCTCGGGCTCGACCTCGGCCGGCTCGGGCTCGGGGCCGTCGGCCAGGGCGGCGGGGGCGGCGTGGATCATCGCCGACACGCCGCTGCGGCGGTAGTCGATCTTGGCCTCGCCGCCCAGCTCGCGGCCGACCACGTCCTCGACCAGGGTGGCGCCGAAGCCGCGCGTCGTGGGCGGACTAGTCGGCGGGCCGCCGGTCTCCAGCCATTCCAGGCTGAAGCCGCCCTCAGGCGAGCGACGCCAGACGATCTCGACCCGGCCGCTCTCGGTCGACAGCGAGCCGTACTTGACCGCGTTGACCGCCAGTTCGTGCAGGGCCAGCGACAGGGCGGCCGCCGCACGCGGCGTCAGGAACAGTTCAGGCCCGTCCCAGCGGGTCTGGTTGGGGGCCAGGCCGCCCAGCTCGGCGGCGGCGATGCGACCCAAGGTGGCGCCGCGCCAGCGGGCGGCGCTGATCAGGTCGTGGGCCGAACTCATCGACTTCAGCCGCCCGGCGAAGGTCTTGAGGAAGGCGTCCAGAGACGAGCTCTTGCGCGCCGACTGGGCGGCGACCGACTGCACCACCGCCAGCAGGTTCTTGATGCGGTGGTCGAGCTCGGCCACCAGGTTGTCGCGCCGCTCGTCGGCCTCGCGCTGGTCGGTGATGTCCTGCACCACGCCGATCAGCAGATCAGGCTGGCCCTCGCCGTCCAGCACCATGACCCCGCAACCGCGGCTCCAGCTTTCGCGGCCGTCGGGACTGGCGGCCCGGCGATACTCCACCTCGTAGCGGCCGCTCTCGTGCAGCTGGGCCCGCAGGTCGTCGCGGGTGACCTCGCGGTCGTCGGGGTGGACGTAGGGCCAGATGGCCTTGCCCTCCTCGGCGGGCATTTCGCCCGCGGGAATGCCGCTGATCCGCGCCATGCGCTCGCTGATGCGCACGCGGTCGGTCTTGATGTGCCACTCGAATTCGCCCAGGCGCGCGGCCGTCAGGGCCAGGGCCAGGCGTTCGCCGTCGAGCAGGCGCTCGGCCTCGGCCCGCGCCTGGTCGGCGCCGCGGATCAGCTCCTCGACCGCCAGGTCGGCCAGCTCCGACAGGGCTTCGAGCAGGTCCGGCGAGGCCTCGCCGCGCGGCGCGTCGTCCTCGACCGCCAGCACCCCCACGACGAAGCCGCGGGGATCGCGCAGCGGCGCGCAGGCCAGGAAGCCCGCATCGGCGACGTTCGCGTGCTGCGACGAGCGGCTGCAGCGCAGCACGATGTCGGCCAGCGGCGTCTCGCGGGAAATCGTCGGGTCGGCGTGGCCGACCCGTCCGGCCAGGCGGATGTGATCGACCTCGATCAGCAGCAGGGTCGCGCGCGGCGCTTCGAACAGGCGCGCCGCCAGCCGGGTCAGGCGCGAGAGACGCGGGTCGTCGGCGTCTTTCCACGCCTCGGCCAGAGCCGTCGCCGCCCGCAATCTACGGGCCTCCTGATCCGATGCTCGTTCTGCATCCGCGTCCGCCATGATTCGAACATAGACCGGCTTCCCGCCACGCGCGAGCGGCGATCACCCCGGATTGGGGCGTTCGCACGCGATCTTCTGTGGTGAAGCTTTCGCGGTGACGCTAAGATGGGAACTGGCCGCATGGGCTCCGCGTTGACGGGGCGCAGCTTGACGCTGCATTCCCGTACAGCCTGCCGCGAACCGGAGACGAGATCATGCCCGCGAACGCCTTGAATCCTGCTCTCAAAGAAGCCGACAAGGCGGCGAGCGCCGCCGGCGTGGCCGCCGAGCACGCCGAACGCAGCTTCGCCGAGGCTGCCTCGGCCGCGAAGGCCAGCTTCGCCGACGCCGCCAAGCGCCTGGAAAAGAACCTTCTCGAAGGCTTCGACACCCTGCGCGCCCAGAGCCGCACCTATACCGACACCGCCGGCGCCCAGCTGGAAGACGCCCAGAAGTACGTCTCCGAGCGCGTGCGCGAACGTCCGATCACCGCCACCCTGGCCGGTCTCGGCGTCGGCGTTCTCCTGGGCCTCCTGCTCGCGGGCGGCCGCAGCCACAACAAGTGATCTTCGAAAAGACCCTGATGACGCTGGCAGCGGCCGCGGCGATCGCCGCGGCCGCTGCCGTGAGCGTGTTCGCCGCCGCCTTCGCGCTTTTCGCCGTGCTGGCCCCGTTCCTGACGCCCGCCGGCGCGGCTGCCGTGGTCGCCGCGGTGACGGCTGTCATCGTCGCCGTGGCCGGCCTGATCGCCGCCAACCGGGCCGAGGCCAAGCGCGTCCGCCACACCCCGACGCCCGAGGTCAACGGCTTCGCTGAACGCATCGTCGACATCGTCAAGGATCGCCCGATCCTGTCGATCGGCGCGGCCCTGGCCGCCGGCGTCTTCGCGCTCAGGAACCCGACCTTCACGGCGGCCGTCGCCCAGGCCTTCATGGCTTCGAGACAACCACCGCCCAGACGTTGATTTTCTGGCGCCGAGTTTTTTCGGCGCCAACGTCTAGCTTTCAACCGCCCCCGGCCCATTTCCCGGGGGCGTTTCGCCATGGAGCAACCATGTTCAAGCTGCCCGACCTGCCCTACGCCTACGAGGCGCTCCAGCCGACCATCTCGGCGGAGACCCTGCACTTCCACCACGACAAGCACCACGCCGCCTACGTGAACGTGCTCAACACCCTGCTGCCGGAAGGCGACACCCGCTCGCTGGAAGCCGTCATCGCCGACGCCGGCCCGGGCAAGGTGTTCAACAACGCCGCCCAGGCCTGGAACCACGCGTTCTTCTGGGACTGCATGAGCGCTGATACGGCCGGTCCGGGCGAAGCCCTGGCCAAGGCCATCGACGAAACCTTCGGCGGCCTGGCCGGCCTGAAGGAAAAGTTCGTCGCCGAGGGCGTCGGCCACTTCGGTTCGGGCTGGGCCTGGCTGGTCGCCGAAGGCGACAAGCTGTCGCTGATCTCGACCCACGACGCCGACGGCGCCATGACCAAGCCGGGCGTGACCCCGCTGCTGGTCTGCGACGTGTGGGAGCACGCCTACTACCTCGACCACCAGAACAACCGTAAGGGCTTCCTGGAAGCCTGGTTCGACGCCCTGCCCAACTGGGCGTTCGCCGACGCCCAGTACGCCGCCGCCCAAGGCGATGGCGAAGCCTGGAAGTACCCGGTCTAAGCCGCAACTTAGGGCCGACCTTCAGAAGGGCGGGACCGCGAGGTCCCGCCCTTCTTGCGTTCAGGGGGCTTTGCAGTTGGGCCGGCGGTTCACCGCCCAGGTGCGCCAGACCACGAAGCCCGTGCGCTCGAAGGCCATGGCGGTGATGCGCATCTCCGTCGCATCGGCCTCGATGATGTTGAAGCTGGGCGGCACGCCGCGCTCGCGCACCGACAGCGTGCCCGAGCCCACCGCCTGGGTGCAGCCGCCGGCATAGGGGTAGGCGTGCACGAACGGGGCGTGGATATGCCCGGTTAAGACGAGATCCGCCCCGGCGTTGGCGAAGGCCAGGGCCGCCGCCTCGCCGCCGCGCACCTTGGCGGTCATCGGCCCGCCCATCATCTCGATCAGCGGGTGGTGGCAGACCACCACCTTCAGCCGCCTGGCCGGTTCGGCCTGAAGGCGACGGGCCACCGCCTTGGTCTGCGAACGCGACACCGCCCCCTTCGACCAGTTCCAGCGGATCTGGGCGCCGCGCGCCGAATTGAGCGTGAACACCGCCGCCCGCTCGTCGCGATACGACAGGCCGTCGGCGTCGCCGAACCGCGCCTCGTAGCGCCCCCAGGGCATGAACAGCCGCTCGAACAGCTCCACAGGTCCCTTGAAGGGGCTGTCGTGATTGCCCGGCGCCAGCAGTTGCGGCCGGGGCAGGCGCTCGAACCAGGCGCGGGCGGCGTCGAACTCGACCTGGGCGCCGTCCTTGGTCAGGTCGCCGGCCCCGATCACCAGGTCGGGCCTGGCCGCATGGATGCACTCCACCGCCGCCTCGACCGCCTGCGGATGCTCGCCGCCGAAGTGGATGTCGGAGACCTGGACCATCTTGAAGACGGGTTCGCTCGAGTTAGGCCCTGTCACGGGGCGTCGTCCTTCAGGGCCAGGGCGCGGAAGGCCTTGGGGCGGAAGCGGATCGAGACGTGGTCGTCCAGCCGCACCGGCTCGCCGTCGAGGATGGCCGGGATCCGCCCGCCGGCCCAGGCCCGGCCGATCCGGCAGCGCTGGACGCTGACCGCCTGGTCGTTGCGCCAGTCGCCGGTCACCGTCTTCACGCCGAGCCTGAAGATGTCGAGGGCGTTGGTCGGGTCGAGGGCGGCGGCCTCCAGGGCCCGCTCGTCGGCGTCCATGCCGCTGGAGACCAGGGGGCACATCAGGGTCAGGGCCTCGGCCTTCTCCTTGGGCCGCCCGTCCAGCACGTAGCGCAGGCGGCTGGAAAAGGCCCGGCGCAGGGCCCGCTGGGCGCGCATGATCGCCAGGTCGGCCCGGCCCTGCCGCGCGGCCTCGCGCGCCTCGGCCCACAGGGCGGGGCTGCCCAGGATGGCGGCGACGAAGAACAGGCGGCCGGCCACCTCGCCGCCGGAGATCATCCGCTCCTCGCCATGGGTCAGGCAGGCGGCCAGGGCCTGGGGCCAGGCGCGCTCGCCATAGAGGGCGCGGGGCAGCATGTTCATGGTGCCGCCCGGCAGGGGCGCGACCATCGGACCGGCGGGGCCGGCCATCTCGGCCGCCGCCCGGGCGGTGCCGTCGCCGGCCAGCACGAACAGCACGTCGGGCTTGCGGGCCAGGGCCTGCGTCAGGCAACTCTCCAGCTCGCCCGAGGCCGGCGCGCAGACCGTCCCCTCGACGCCGTGCTCAGCCAGGATCGCCTTGGCGCGTTCGGGCGCGTCGCGGCCCACAGATCCCGAGGCGACGTTGGCGACCAGTTCGACGCGCATGAAGACTCCCCTCGACGCGGCCCGGGACGGCCGCCGTCCGGAGCTAACGGCGGCGCTTGGCCGGGGTTCCCTCCTGGCGTCCCTCCGGGGGTCTCTCCGGGGCGCCCGCCGCGACCCGCCGGAACTTCCCGTGGCCGTGCTCCGTTTGACTGACCGGGACATGCTCGAACGGAGAGCCAAGATGAAGACCACAGTGATCGCGGTCGCCGCCGCCGGCCTGCTGGCTACCGCCTGCACCGCCACCGGCAACACCGAACGCAACGCCGCCGGCGGCGCGGCCCTCGGCGCCCTCGCCGGCGCCGTGATCGGCAACAATGTCGGCGCGGGCGACGCAGGCACGGGCGCGGCCATCGGCGCGGCCATCGGCGGCACCGCCGGCGCCGTGAAGGGCTGTCGCGAAGACGGCGGCTGCGGCGCCACCAACGTCAATCGTCGCCAGTACTATGACGAGCGCGCCGGACGGTATTACTACTACGACTCGCGCAGCGGTCGTTATTTCTGGGAAGACGGCAGCCCCCGCTGAGGCGGCGTCGTCCAACAGGGTTTCGAAGGCGGTCGACGCGCGTCGGCCGCCTTTGGCATGTTCGCGATCGGCGGGGTTCACATAGAGGGGCTACGGATGAACAAGGCTGGCGTTTGGATCGCGGCTGCGGCGATCGGAGCAACGATGACGGGTTGCGCGACCGGGCCCTGGCCGAAGTCGCGATCGCAGATCGAGGCCCTGCCGGCCGCCTGCGATGACTTCGCGGTGTCGATCTATTTCGACCGCGATTCCGCGGCGATCACGCGCGAGGCGCGGCAGCTGCTGCGCGGCGCGGCTGACCTGGCCAAGGGCTGCACGGCCAAGAACGTCCACGTGGTGGGCCTGGCCGACGCCGTCGGGGCGCCCGACGCCAACCTGGCCCTGTCGCAGCGTCGCGCCAGCGCGGTGACCGCGGCCCTGGCCAAGGTCGGCTTCCGCCAGGTGTCGTTCGAGGTGTCGGCGGCCGGCGACGCCGGCGCGATCACCCGTGACGGCGAGGCCCGCCCCCTACGCCGCCGCGCCGACGTGCGCATCGACCTCGAGGCGCCGCCCAAGCGCTGATCCTCGGACCTGCCAGCCGCGCATGAAGAAAGGCGGGCCGGTTTTGCCCGGTCCGCCTGAGGCGCGACAGAAAAAGAGGGGGTGCGGAGGCAGCAGGCTGGCTTTCACCAGCCTCAAGTCGGGGGGGCGTCGCCGCCTCCGCATACAGTAAACGACCTCCCCCAAACGGCGTTCCCGCGAATCCGAAATATTTTTCGCGTCCTCGGCGAGCGGATATTCCGGCGCCGCGACGTTCCGTCGGGCTGGAACATGGCCGTGCGCGGAACGTTGTTTCTCCGACCCCGTGAAAAAGTGGGCGAATGGGGAGCGACGTGATGATCCGCGCCTATCAAGCCGCGCATGGCGGACTGGTCTTCGAAACCCAGCGTCGACGCAGACAGGCCCGGAGTTCACGCCTGCTCGCTCTGGCGACCGTGCTGGGCATGGCGCTGGCGGTCGGCACCGTCCAGCATTTCGCCGAAGCCCGGCTCGACGCCGACCACGCCGCCTCGAAAGGCGCGGCCTGGACCGCCGCGAATTGAAATCAGGAGGTCCCTCATGGCGACCGACATCAATACCGAACACAGTCCTACCTTGAAGGCCACGCGCGCCCGCCAGGGCCGCTGGGGCCGGCACATCTTCTGGGTGCTGGTGATCTCGACCGTGCTGGCGGCCATCGCCCTGTTCGGGGCCTGGGGCATGCGCTCGGGCGACCTGGCGTCGGTCCAGCACAACACCGGCGCCGACACACCGGCCGAAGCCGCCCAGGGCACGACCGTGCAGACCGCCCCCAAGCAGGCCCCGGGCGAGAAGACCGCGCCCGCCCACTAGGCGCTCTTTTCTTCCGCCCAGGAAAAAGGCCCCGGCGATCGCTCGCCGGGGCCTTCGTCTTTTTCAAGCCTCGCCTTCGTCAGGCAGCCTGACGGGTCCGGCGCGGATGGAAGAACAGCGCCTGGCCGATGGCGGCCTTCACGGTTTCCGGCTGGAACGGCTTGGTGATCAGGAAGGTCGGCTCCGGACGCTCGCCGGTCAGCAGGCGCTCGGGGAAGGCCGTGATGAAGATCACCGGCACGTCGAGACGGGCCAGGATGTCCTTCACCGCGTCGATGCCCGACGAACCGTCGGCCAGCTGGATGTCGGCCAAAACGAGGCCCGGGGTCTTGCGGGCGACCGCGTCGACGGCTTCGCCGCGGGTGGCGGCGATGTCGACCACGTCGTGGCCCAGCTCACGCACCAGCGCCTCGATGTCGGCGGCGATGACCGGCTCGTCCTCGATGATCAGCACCTCGGTGGCCAGTTCGGCGTCGATTTCCGACTGGGCGTCGGCGATCAGCCGCTCGACCTCGCCGAAGTCGCAATCGAGGATCTGGGCGGCCTCGGTGGGCGTGAAGCCTTCCAGGGCCGTCAGCAGGAACGCCTGGCGCGACCGCGGGGCGATGCGCAGCAGGCGCTGCGAGGCGTCGTCGGAGATATCGTCGCGCCGCGCTTCCAGCTGGGCGCCCGAGGACAGCCAGATGGCGTGGAAGACGCGATAGAGCGCCACGCGCGGCGACAGGGCCGCGTCCAGCGAGCGTTCGCCGGCGGCCAGGGCCTCCAGCGCAACGCGGACATAATGATCACCGGTGGTCTGATCCCCGGTCAGCGCGCGGGCGTAACGGCGAACGTAGGGCAGGTGCGGCGCCAGTCGGGCAAGAAGACTCATGACCCCTCCCGTAGAGTGTCTTCGAAACAAAAAAGCTCGTCCGTCACGGCAAAGCTATGCCGTTCAGTCGGGAGCATAACGTGCCCTGCGTGACGACGGTTCCGTAGCAACTCGATTTTTGGCACTCTACGCTCAAGCTTATGGAACCCGATGCGGAATCTGGCGTTGACCTCCAGCATTTATAAATTCGGCCGCAGGGGGCGGACGCTGCGCACAACCGGCGTCGAGGACATGATCGAACACGTACCCATGGAAGATCAACGCAAGGGATCCGCCTCGCTCGACGAGGCGCGGCTTCGTCAGCAGGCCATCGGCGTCAAGCTTCGCCAGATGTTCGACGAGGTGGTCAACGAGCCCATCCCGGACGAATTCCTCGACATTCTGCGCAAGGCTGACAAGCCTTCGGGAGAGCGTTGAGCATGAGCGAAGCGCAAGTCGGCCGGTCGCCCATCGATCCGGTCCGTGACGAGACCTTCAAGAAAGAGCTCGTCACCCTCATCCCGCACCTGCGGGCCTTCGCGCGCACCCTCACCGGTGACCCGACGGCCGCGGACGACCTGGCGCAGGACGCCATGATGAAAGCCTGGGACGCCCGGGCCAGCTTCCAGCTGGGCACGAACATGAAGGCCTGGACCTTCATGATCCTGCGCAACCAGTTCTATTCGGAGAAGCGTCGCTCCTGGCGTCAGAGCCAGCTCGACCAGGAAGCCGCCGAGCGGACCCTGGTGGCGGTCGACGATCCGGAAGCGCCGGTGGCGCTGGACGAGCTGCGCATGAGCCTGGCCATGCTGCCGCCTGAACAGCGCGAAGCCCTGATCCTGGTCGGGGCCGGCGGTTTCGCCTACGAGGAAGCGGCCGACATCTGCGGATGCGCGGTCGGCACGGTGAAGAGCCGGGTCAGCCGGGCTCGTCGAGCCCTGCAGGCCATCCTCGAGTCGGGCGGCTATGAGCGTGACGGCGCGGCCGCCGGCGACGCGATGCACGCCATCCTGGCCGATGCGGAGCGTTTGAGCACCCAGCGGTGAAGCGCGTGTACGGCCGCGCGGCGGAGGTCGTCGGCACCATCCGGGTCCGTCTGGGCCTAGCCCTGGCCCTGGCCCTCCTGCCGGTGCTCCTGATCGGCGCGTTCCAGTCGTATCTGGCCTTCCGGGCCGAGGACGACGCGCGCCGGCAGAGCCTGGAAATCGCCGCCAGCCATAGCGCCGGCACCGCCCGCGCGCGTATCGAGGCGGCCGGCGTGCTGCTCCAGACCCTGGGCCCCGGCTCGGTGGGTCTGGAGTGCGCCCGGCGTCTCGACGCGGTGAAGTCGCGCCTGCCCGGCTACGCCAACCTCATCCGGTTCGACGCCTATGGTCGCGTGTCCTGCGCGGCCGGAACCACGCCGCGCGACCCGGAGCGGGCCAAGCGGCCCTGGTTCCTCGACCTGTCGGCCGGAGCGCCCCTGACCGTGGCCCCGACGCCCGGCGCCGTCTACGCCGGCGAGCCGGCGGTGCTGACCGCCGTGCGGGCCGAGGATGCGAACGGCGTGTTCAACGGCGCGATGGCGGCGGTCCTGACCCTCTCCAGTCTCAAGCCCCAGACCGCGACCCGCTCGCTGCCGGAAGGCGCCGAGGTGGGTCTCGCCGATGCTCGCGGCGTCGTCTTCTCGGCGACCGACCTGAAGGCCTTCGGGCCGGCCCACGACCATCTGCGGGAGCAGGCGGGACGGGATACGGTCCTATGGTCGGGCAAGGACGTCGAAGGCCGCCGCCGCCTGTTCTCGGCCGCCTCGCTGGTCGGCGACGACGTGTTCGTGGTCCTGTCGGCGCCGGCCCCGGGCATCATGTCGTGGGCCTCGCTCAGTCCGATCTCGCGGATGCTGCTGCCGATCCTGGGCTTCGCCCTGGGGCTGCTGGCGGTTCTTTGGGCGACCGAGCGCGAGGTTATCCGCTGGATCGTTTATCTGCGCCGGGTGGCGGCGATCTACGCCAAGGGCCGCTTCACCGTGCGCCCGGTGCAGGCCTCCGAGCGCGCCCCGCCCGAGATCCGCGAGCTGGCCAAGACCCTGGACGACATGGCCGTCGGCATCGTCCAGCGCGACGCCTCGCTGCGCGACAGCCTGGCGGAGAAGGACTCGCTGATGCGCGAGATCCACCACCGCGTGAAGAACAACCTGCAGATCATCACCTCGCTGCTCAACATGCAGCAGCGCGCCCTCACCGACCCGGCGGCGCGCACGGCGATGAACGACACGCGCCAGCGGATCACCGCCCTGGCCCAGATCTATCGCGCCCTTTACCAGGGGCCGGACCTCAAGCGGGTCGACCTGCGGCCGTTCCTGGAGGAGCTGACCGCCCTGCTGCTGGCCGGCGACATCAACGGTCCCGGCGCGGTGCGCACCGAGGTCCACGCCGACCCGCTGGTCATCGACCCCGATCGCCTGGCGCCGCTGGCCCTGTTCGCGGTCGAGGCCATCACCAACGCCCAGAAGCACGCCCTGGCCGAACGCGGCGGCGCGCTGACGGTGGACTTCTTCGTGCGCGGCGAAGAGGCCGAGCTGGCCATCGGCGACGACGGCCCCGGCGCCCCGTCCGGCCCCGGCGAGGGGGTGGGCCGCACCCTGATGACCGCCTTCGCCCGCCAGCTGCGGGGCACGGTGAAGTTCGACGTCAGCCCGATGGGCGGACTCCTTGTGCGGCTTGTGTTCCCCACGCCCCAGGCCCTGCCGCCGCCCCAGCATCAGGCCGGAACCTAGGCCGCGCGGCCACGTTTGCTCTGGGCGATCCATCATCCGCCCACGAGGGCGAACAGCGGAGAACCTCCCCATGCGCAAGCTCATCATTTTCGCCGCCCTGGCGGCCAGCCTGACCGTCGCCGCCTGCAACACCGTCGAAGGCGCCGGCAAGGACGTCACCTCGGCCGGCAAGGCCGTCACCGACACCGCCCGCGACGCCAAGAACTGATCACGGCCCTCCGGACCGTAAGAGAGGGACCCGCTTCAACCCTGAGGCGGGTCCCTTTCCATTTCGGATCGCCGCGTTACGCAAACGACGTTCGAAAGCGGGCGCCGCGCTCGCCCGCGCATCAAACTTTGCAACCTTGAAACGAAACGGCGCAGCTTTCTGTCCGCCGCGAGATAACCGGGCGACGTCCGCAAGCGACGCTGGCGGGCATGACGGTTCCGGTCGCCCCCCTCGATCCTGCTCTTGCTCCCGTGTTCGTGCACAGCGGATGG
This sequence comes from Caulobacter sp. GW821-FHT09B11, assembly GCF_059418205.1. NCBI lineage: Bacteria > Pseudomonadati > Pseudomonadota > Alphaproteobacteria > Caulobacterales > Caulobacteraceae > Caulobacter > Caulobacter sp. GW821-FHT09B11. Next base: position 56,508 of record NZ_JBWKPK010000028.1, read on the forward strand.
CGTTGCTCCAGCACCTACATCTGGAGCCGGTTTCGCGCCCTGCCCGGCGTGCGCGCCTATTACGAGCCCTGGCACGAGCACCTGCAGACGATGACCCACGAGATCATCGCCCGCGAGACTCCCGAGCACACCCGCCTGCGCCACCCGGGCGGCGACCGCCCCTATCTCGCGGAGTTCGCGGGCCTGATCGCCCCCGAAGGCGGCGTGGCCGGCTATCGCGAACGCTTCGCCCTGGACGGCTATCGCCTGGCCGCCGAGCAGGACGATCCCGAACAGCAGGCCTATGTCGCCGGCCTGGTCGATCACGCCCGGGCCCAGGACGAGATGGCCGTTCTGGCCTGCTGCCGAACCCTGGGCAAGATCGACTGGCTGCGCCGTCGCTTCGGCGGCTTCCACATCGTGCTGATCCGCGACCCGCTGCAGCAGTGGCTGTCGTTCTACTCGCTGCGCAAGCGCCCCCGGCCGACCTATTTCGAGATCTGCCAGTACGTACTGATGTCTGAGTTCGCCGAGGCCGAGAGCCTGCGCGGCGACCTGCGCGTGCCCGAATCCCGCGGCCACGGCTTCGCGGGGCGGCTGGCGGCGGTGCGCCGACGGCTCAAGCGGGCGCCGGCCAAGGTGTCGTTCGCCGCCTTCCTGGCCGTCTACATCCTGTCCTACCTGAAGGCCCTGCCGGAAGCCGACCTGGTCATCGACGTCGACCGCCTGGGCCGCGATCCCGACTACACCGCCGCCATCACCCGCGCGATCCGGATCGGCTGCGGGCTGTCGCCCGACTTCTCCGACTGCCGCATGCCCGAGCCGCGCGAGACCGCGCCGGCCGTGTCCTATCGGCAGATGTCGCGACGGGTGGTCGAACGGCTGGACACCCGCGGCGCCCTGGCCGCGCCGGGGGCCACGGCCCTGCTGTTCGGCAAGCTGGCGCGCGCCATGGTCGATGCGCCCGAGCCGGCGCCGTCGTCCTGGCGGATCCTGGGATCATGGCTGCGCGGCCGTCGGGACGTCATCGTCGCGGCCGTGGCCCGTCCGGCGCAGAGCCTGAGCCGAAGCTAGGCCGCCGCCGCGCGGAAGGCCGGGTCGCGGGCGAAGACGCCGGGGCGGCCGGCCACCGGATGCAGCGCGTCGCTGACCCCGGCCAGGTCCTCGCCTTCGCCCAGCACCAGCAGGCCGTCGTCGGTGAGGCGGGCGGCCAGGCTGTCGACGACGCGCACGCGCACCGACGGGTCCAGGCCCGGCAGCACGTTGCGCAGCATGACCAGATCGAAGGCGCCCATGCCCGACAGGTCCGACATCAGGTTGATGCGCCGCCAGCGCACGGCCTGGCGGATGCGGGGCGAGATCGCCCAGGTCTCGTCCTGGTTCTCGAAATGCTTGATCAGCAGCCGGATCGGCAGGCCGCGCTGCACCTCGAACTGGGTGTAGAGACCGCTCTGGGCCTTCTCCAGGCAACGCTCGGACAGGTCCGAGGCGAAGAACTCGAAGCGCACGCCCTGTTCCAGGTTGCGGGCCTCGTCGGCGGCGATGGCCAGGGAATAGATCTCCTGGCCGGTCGAGCAGGCCGCGCTCCAGATCCGCACCGAGCCGTCCTTGCGGCGGCGCGACAGCTCCGGCAGCGCCGTGTCGCGCAGGAAGGCGAAGGTGGCGCGGTCGCGGAAGAAGGCGGTGTCGTTGACGGTCAGGGACTCGACCACCGCCCAGATCAGCCGCTCCTCGCGCTTGGCGCGCAGGGCCGCCACCAGGGCCTCGATCGAGGGATAGCCCTCGCGCCGGGCCAGCGGGGCCAGACGGCTTTCGACCACGTAGTGCTTGTCGATCTCGACCTTCAGGCCGGCGCGGGTGCGGCCCAGGGCCGCCAGCAGGTCCATGTCCTCGGGGGTCATATCAGGCCCGCCTCGGCGAACTTGGCGGCGATGATCTCGCCGTCGAAGGGTTTCATGATGTATTCGTCGGCGCCGTGATCGAGGGCCAGGCGGATGTTCTCGACCCGGTTCTCGACGGTGCAGAACACCACCACCGGCGCGTCGCCGCCCGGCTCCTGGCGCAGGCGCTGCAGGAATTCCAGGCCGTTCATCACCGGCATGTTCCAGTCGAGCAGGACAGCGTCGGGCATGGCCGCGCGACACCAGGCCAACGCCTCCATGCCGTCGGCGGCTTCGGCGATGTCGAAGCCGATGTCTTCCAACGCACGGCGGGCGACCTTGCGGATCACCCGGCTGTCGTCGACGACGAGGCAGGTCTTCACGGCACGCTCCAAATCCTAGAGGAGCAGGATTGGCCGATCCGGGTTAAAGAGCGGTGACGGCGCCGAAAAACGTGCGGTTCAGTCGACCCGTCAGTCGGCGGGCGTCCAGGCGGCGATGCTGACCCGCTCCTCGGCGATCTCGACGCCGATCTGGCCGCCGGCGGCGCGGACCACCGCATAGAGATAGGCCGCCTGCACCCACGGACCGCCCAGGCCCTCGCCCAGCGCTTCGCCCTTCAGGCCGGCCAGCACCTCGGGGCGCAGGCGGGCGCGGGGGCCGACGGCGTCGGCGGTGATCGCGGTGCGGCCGTCGGCGACCACGGCGCGCAGGGTGGCCTGGCCGCCGGCAGGCAGGGCGCTGGCGGCGATCTGGGCGATGTTGAGCAGGGCGCGCGAGGCGGCCTTGTTCAGCGACTGCGGCGCAATGTCCCAGGTCAGGTTGGGACGCACGTGGGCGAAGACGCCCAGCTGGGACAGCTTTTCCAGCTCGCGGGAGTCGAAGCTCTCTGCAGAAGCCGAGGCGCCGAAGGCCACGCGGGTGAACTGCAGCAGGTCGGCCAGCTTGCGGGCCGAGCTGGTGATCAGGCTCATGGCGTCGTCGCGCATGTCTTGGGCGCTGGGATCCTCCAGCAGGTCCAGGCCCGAGACGATGGCGCTGGCCGGGCTGATGAAGTCATGACAAAGGCGCGCGGCCACCAGGGCGGCGAAATCCGGGCCGTTGACGTCAAGCGTGGCGGCGGGCGCGGGCGAGGCGGTGGCTTCGGTGTCGGTCATGGCGCGATCTTTGGCGTGATTTGGGACTTTGGCAAACGGGACCGCCGGATCGCGGCGACGACTTTTAGGGCGTTTGGGCGTCTAAAACCGCTCCCGCTTTGCGTCGCCAGCCTCTATCAGGTGCGTGTGATGGATCCCTTTCTCGAACCCGGCGTCCTGGTGCGCCATCCCGGACGGCCCGACTGGGGCCTGGGCCAGGTGCAGTCCGTGACCGGCCATCGCGTCACCGTGAATTTCGAAGAGGCCGGCAAGCAGACGATCGACGCCCGCGTCGTGACCCTGGACTTCGTCGGCGACGACCCCCGAGGACAAGCATGAGCTCCGCCCCCCTTCCGGCTGACATCGGTCGCGACCTGGCCCGCATCGTCGAGGCCGCCGCCGAGGTGATCCTGCCGTTCTGGCGGACCGAGCTCGACGTCGTGCGCAAGGCCGACGAGAGCCCGGTGACCGAGGCCGACCGCGCCGGCGAGAAAGTGATCCTGGCCCTGCTGGCCCAGCAGTTCCCCGACATCCCTGCCATCTCCGAGGAGCACGCCTGCGAATACGGCACGCCCGACGAGATCGGCCCGCGCTTCTTCCTGGTCGATCCGGTGGACGGCACCAAGGCCTTCGTGCGCGGCGACCCCAACTTCACCGTCAATATCGGCCTGATCGACGAGGGCGTTCCCGTCGCCGGCGCGGTCTGCGCCCCGGCCACCGGCGAGGTGTGGTTCACGGCCGCCGGCGGCGTGATCAAGCGCGAGGGTCCGGGCGCCGCCGAGACGCCGGTGCGAGTCCGCGCCTGGCCGCAGGGCGAGGCCCTGGCCCTGGTCAGCCACACCATGAAGGAAGACAAGGCCACGGCCCTGGCCGACCAGTACGGCTTTTCCCTACGCGCGCCGATGGACTCGTCGATCAAGCTGGCCCGCATCGCCGAGGGCGCGGCCGACATCTATCCGCGCCACGGGCCGACCATGGAGTGGGACACCGCGGCCGGCCACGCCCTGATCGTCGCCGCCGGCGGCCGCTTCACCACCCCGGAAGGCGAGCCCTTCCTCTATGGCAAGGCCGACCAGGGCTTCCGCAACGGCTGGTTCGTGGCCCGCGGCGCCTGATACGCAGGCGATACGTTGCATTATGGCCACGGTTACCGAGTGTATCGGGAACCGTGGCTCATCCTGCGACTGATTATTATTGCACCCCAGCAACTGCGTAACTAATAACGCCTCGCAATTTCAGGACAGGGGCCGCGGAATCCTTCCCTCCGCGACCCGAGCTGGGGTCTCACGACAAGATGCAAAAGCCTTCCTCGCCCGCCGCCGCCGGCGTCCGCAGCCACGCCCGCCGGGCCCTGGGCGCCGCCGCCGTCGCCGGTGTCGCCGGCCTCGCCATGGCGCCCGCCGCCTTCGCCGCCGACGCCGCGCCGGTCGCCGCCGCCCCGGCTTCGGCCCCCGCCCCCAGCGCCGCCGACGTGCAGGAAGTGTCCGGCATCGCCGTCGACGCCCGCAAGGCCACCGACATGCAGTCGGGCAAGTACACCGCGCCGCTGGTCGACACCCCGCGCTCGATCACGGTGATCTCCAGCCAGATCATCGAGCAGACCGCCTCGACCTCGCTGCAGGACATCCTGCGCACCTCGCCGGGCATCACCTTCGGCGCCGGCGAAGGCGGCCAGCCGCTGGCCGACCGTCCGTTCATCCGCGGCCAGGCCTCGGGCAACAACATCTTCGTCGACGGCATCCGCGACACCGGCGGCCAGACCCGCGAAGTCTTCAACCTCGAGCAGGTCGAGGTCATCAAGGGTCCTGACTCGGTCTACAGCGGCCGCGGCTCGGGCGGCGGCAGCATCAACCTGTCGACCAAGTCGCCCAAGAACCGCAACTTCGTGAACGGCTCGGCCGCCATCGGCACGGACAACTATTACCGCGGCACGGCCGACGCCAACTACAGCTTCGCCGAGAACGCCGCCTTCCGCCTGAACCTGATGGCCACCCAGGGCGACCAGCCGGGCCGCAACAGCATCGAGTTCAAGCGCTGGGGCATCGCGCCGTCGATCGCCTTCGGCATCGACACCGACACCCAGGTGACCCTCAGCTACTACCACCTCGACACCGACCAGGACCCGGACTACGGCATCCCGTTGGCCAGCAAGCGCACCTGGGGCGTGACCGGCACCGACAGCCGCACCCGTCCGGCCAACGGCATCCTCGACGTCTCGCGCGACGCCTATTACGGCCTCGACCGCGACTTCCTGAAGACCAAGGCCGACATCGGCACCTTCATCGTCAAGCACGAGATCAACGACAACCTGACGGTCCGCCAGGCCGTCCGCGTCGGCAAGACCCTCAACGACTACATCGTCACCAACCCCGGCGACGGCGGCGCGGCCCAGTTCGTGGCCGGCGAATGGTGGATGAAGCGCGGCACCAAGTCGCGCTGGAACCCGACCACCACCGTGGCCTCGGCCACCGACCTGAGCGGCAATTTCAACCTGGGTTCGTTCAAGAACCGCTTCAACGTCGGCCTTGAGCTGTCGCGCGAGATCAACCGCAACGCCAGCTACGTGATCTACACGACGAGCGGCTCGGCCTGCCCGACCGGCTTCACCAACAACGTCACCACCGCCGGCGTCGGCGACTGCACCCGTCTCTACGCCCCCAACCCGTCGGACTCCTGGCAGGGCGTCATCAACCGCGCCCCGGCCGCGCGCTCGGTGACCAAGAGCGGCGCCCTCTACGCCTTCGACACCATCGACCTGACAGACAAGATCCTGCTGAACCTGGGCGTCCGCTACGACAAGTACGAGACCCAGGGCTACAACGTCACCGCCACCAGCGCGAACGGCGTCGTCACCGGCGTCACCTACACCAACCTGCCCAAGGCCAGCTGGGACTTCTTCAACTACCAGGTCGGCCTGAACTACAAGCCGACCCCGTCGAGCAGCATCTACGCCTCCTACGCCACGTCCTCGACGCCCCCGACCATCTCGGGCGGCGACCAGAACACCGCCGGCGGCACGGGCACGGGCAACCTCTCCACCGAACTGCTCGATCCCGAGGACAGCACCAGCGCCGAGCTGGGCGCCAAGTGGAACCTGTTCGGCGACCAGCTGGCCCTGTCGGGCGCGATCTTCCGCACCGAGCGCAAGAACGCCCAGATCCAGGTCGACGTCGGCGTCTACCAGCAGGCCGGCGAAGTGCGGGTCCAGGGCTTCGAACTGGGCATCTCGGGCAAGCTGACCCCGGCCTGGCAGGTGTTCGGCGGCTACACCTACACCGACAGCGAGCTGGTGCGCGGCGCCATCACGGTCAGCAACGGCACGGCCGTGGTCAACGTCAACACCGGCGACCCGCTGGCCAATACGCCGAAGAACAGCTTCAGCCTGTTCACGACCTACCGCGTGATCCCGCAGCTGTCGGTGGGCGGCGGCGCCTACTACGTGTCGAAGAGCTTCGGCGGCAACCAGGGCGGCGCCGGCGGCGGCGCGACCGGCGTCTACGCGCCGTCCTACACCCGCTACGACGCCTTCGCCTCGTGGAAGGTCAACGACAAGATCGACCTGCAGCTGAACGTCCAGAACCTGACCGACGAGCGCTACATCCTGCGCACCAACGGCGTGCACCACGCCGACCCGGCGCCGGCCCGCCAGGCCCTGGTGACCCTGAACGTCCGCTACTGATCCTTCCGCCTTTCACGGGCGAAAAGCGCAAGAACCCCGCCCGGAGCGATCCGGGCGGGGTTTTTCGTTGAGGGGCGGAGCGAGGATCAGGAAATATTCGCCTGACGCGAGCCGGCGCCAACCTAAAGTTTACCCTTGGGCGCGACGATCCGCCTCACCTTCCGCCGGGAGCTGGGATTGTCCTCGCCGCGCTCGCCAGACACGCCGCCCGCGCCTCTGAGCCAGGCCGAGAGCGCGCAATGGTTCTTCGAGAACGCCCACGACCTGTTCGCCGTCGTGGTCGAGGGCCGTTTCGTCACCGTCAATCCCGCCTGGACGCGCCTGACCGGCTGGACCGCCGCCGAGCTGATCGGCCAGCCGCCCCTGAAGTTCATCGACCCCCAGCACCACGCCGAGCTGCTCCAGGCCGGCGAGGTTATCCGCGCCATGGGCGGCACGGTCCTGCGCGTGCGCATGATCTGCAAGGACGACCGCCGCATCTGGCTGGAGGCGCACGTGCGCCAGGGTCCGGCCGGCGAGATGGTCGGCACCCTGCGCGACGTCTCGGCCGAGGTGGCCCGCAAGGCCGAGCAGGCCGTGTCGCGCCGCACCCGCGAGATGCTGGCCTCGGCGGCCGGCGTCGGCGTCTGGAGCTTCGATCCCGTCACCCAGCGCATCGAGTGGTCGAGCGACATCCTCAGCCTGACCGGCCTGCGCCCCGAGCAGGTCTCGACGCCCGAGACCTTCTACGCCCAGCTCGACGAGCCCGAGCGCAGCCGGGTGCGAGCGACCTTCACCCGCGCCGTGCGCACCGGCCAGGGCGGCACGATCGAGCACCACATGCGCGGCGCGACCGGCCAGAAGTTCTCGTTCCGCGCCACCTTCCAGACCGAGCCCCGTCCCGGCGGCGTCTTCGCCCTGCGCGGCATCTCGCAGAACATCACCGAGGTCGCCCGCGACCGGGATCTCGCCCGCTGGGGCGAGCAGAAGGCCCGCCGGCTGGTCGAGGGCGCGCCCTTCGCCGTGGCCCTCTATGACCGCGACCTGCGCCTGAAGGTGGTCAGCCCCCGCTTCCTGGAGATCTTCCAGGCCAGCGAGGCCGAGGTCATCGGCAAGTCGCTGCAGGAGCTGACCTACGGCGCGCGCAAGCGCTTCGTCGCCGCCGTCGAGCGCGCCCTGACCGGCCAGACGGTGGTGCGCCGCGAGGACAGCCTGACCGACGGCCAGGGCCGCGAGCACCGCCTGCGCTGGGAGGCCCGCCCCTGGCGCGACGCCAGCGGGGCGATCGCCGGCGTCATCACCTACATGGACGACGTCACCGCCCTGGCCGACGCCCGCCGCGAGGCCCGCGCCAACGCCCGGCGGCTGAAGACCGCCCTGGGCGCGGCCCAGGCCGGGGTCTACGAGATCGACCACGCCGAGCGCTCGTTCTGGGGCTCGCCGGAATTCCATCGCATCCTGGGCCGCCGCATCACCTTCGAGGACGTGCGCCAGGCCATCTGGCCGATGATCCGCTCCGAGGACGTGGCCGCCGTCTACGCCGCCGGCGCCGTCGGCCGCTGGGGCGAGCGGGCCTTCGACGCCCGGGTCGTGCGCCCCAACGGCGAGGAGCGCTGGATCCGCCTGTTCCACGAGGTGCGCCGCGACGCCTCGGGCCGGGTGCGCAAGGCCTATGGCCTGGTGCTCGACATCGACGAGCAGAAGCGCGCCGAGCTGGCCCTGGTGGAGGCCGAGCGCGCCGCCCAGGCCGCCAACGAGGCCAAGGCCCAGTTCCTGGCCAATATGAGCCACGAGATCCGCACGCCGATGAACGGGGTGCTGGGGATCATCCACCTGCTCAAGCGCCAGGGGCTCTCCTCGGAAGCCGACCACCTGCTGGGCGAGGCCCTGGCCTGCGGCCGCATGCTCTCGACCCTGCTGGACGACATCATCGACTTCTCGCGCATCGAGGCCGGGCGCCTGGACGTGACGCCCGAGCCGATCGACCCGGCCGACCTGGTGCGCAGCGTCGCGCGCCTGCTGCGCGGCCAGGCCGAGCACAAGGGCCTGGCCCTGATCGTCGAGGCCCCGGACGTCGGCATCGTGCTCGCCGACCCCACCCGCCTGCGCCAGGCCTTGTTCAACCTGGTCGGCAACGCCGTGAAGTTCACCCTGTCGGGCTCGGTGGCCCTGCGCCTGCGCCGCGAAGGCGACGACGGCCTGGTGTTCGAGGTGGCCGACACCGGGGTGGGCATCCCCGGCGACGCCCAGGCCCGCCTGTTCCAGCGCTTCCAGCAGGCCGACGCCAGCACCACCCGCCGGTTCGGCGGCTCGGGCCTGGGTCTGGCCATCACCCGGCGCCTTGCCCAGATGATGGGCGGCGAGGTCGATTTCTCGTCGATCGAGGGCGAGGGCTCGACCTTCCGCCTGACCATCGTCGCCCCGCCGGTGGCCCACGCCGCCCAGGGCGACGCCGTCGACGAGCAGATGCTGCAGGGCCTGAAGGTGCTGGTGGTCGAGGACAACCCCACCAACCGCATGGTCGCCCGCCGGATCCTGGAGATGCTGGGCGCCTCGGTCGAAACCGCAGAGGACGGCTTGTCGGGCGTCGAGGCGGCCGAGCGCGGCTTCGACCTGATCCTGATGGACGTGCAGATGCCCGGCGTCGACGGGCTGGAGGCCTCGCGCCGGATCCGCGCCCTGCCCGGCCCGGCCGGCGCCACGCCGATCGTCGCCCTGACCGCCAACGTCCTGGCCCACCAGCGGGCCACCTACCTGGCCGCCGGCATGAACGGGGTGGCCGCCAAGCCGATCTCGCCCACGGCCCTGCTGTCGGAGATCGTCCGCGTCGCCGAAGCCGCCGCTGGGGCCGCCGCTGGGGCCCAGGCCGCCGTCGCCTGACAACGTTCTCCGAAGACTTCCCAGACCGCCGCGTTCCGGGCTAATCCTCCGATCAATCAGGGGGATTCCGAATGACGGAACCGGTATCGGGCGCGGCTCACTCAGAAGGCGCGTCGATGCGCACGGTGGTGGCGGCCTCGTCGGCCGGCACGGCCTTCGAATGGTACGACTTCTTCATCTTCGGCAGCCTGGCCCAGGTCATCTCCAAGACCTTCTTCACCGGCCTCTCCGACACCGCCGGCTATGTCGCCGCCCTGGCCCTGTTCGGGGTCGGCTTCGCCTTCCGGCCGCTGGGCGCGCTGGTCTTCGGCAAGATCGGCGACCAGGCCGGCCGCAAGGGCGCGTTCCTGGCCACGGTGCTGCTGATGGGCGGCGCGACCTTCGCCATCGCCCTGCTGCCCACCTTCAAGCAGGCCGGGATCATCGCCCCGATCCTGCTGATCATCCTGCGTTGCGTGCAGGGCTTCGCCCTGGGCGGCGAGTACGGCGGGGCGGCGATCTACGTCGCCGAGCATTCCCCGCCGGGCCAGCGCGGCCGGGCGACGTCGTGGGTGCAGAGCTCGGCCTCCCTTGGCCTGTTCGCGGCGCTGCTGGTCATCCTGGCGACCCGCTGGCTGCTGGGCGCCCTCGTCGGACCGGCGGCCTTCGACGACTGGGGCTGGCGCATTCCCTTCGCCGTCTCGATCGGCCTGCTGGCGGTCTCGGTCTGGATGCGCCTGAAGCTCAGCGAAAGCCCCACCTTCGCCCGGATGAAGGAAGAGGGCGCGGCGTCCAAGGCCCCCTATGCCGAAGCCTTCGGCCAGTGGAAGAACCTCAAGCTGGTGCTGCTGGCCTTCTTCGCCGTGATGTCAGCCCAGGGGGCTGTTTGGTACACGACCTTTTTCTACATCCAGACCTTCATGGAGAAGTTCCTCAAGGTCGCGCCCGGCACGATCAACGGCCTGATGATGGGCGCCGCGGCGGTCAGCGCGGTGCTCTACGTCGTGTTCGGCTGGCTGTCGGACAGGATCGGCCGCAAGCCGGTGATGCTGGGCGGCATGACCCTGGCGCTCGTTTTCTACTTCCCCGGCTTCCACATGCTGGAGCGCGCCGCCAACCCGGCCCTGGCCGAGGCCTCGGCGAGGGCTCCGGTCAGCGTCACCGCCGCCCCCGGGGACTGCGCCCTGCAGTTCGACCCCATCGGCAAGGCCGCCTTCGTCTCGTCCTGCGACATCGCCAAGAGCGCCCTGGCCAATGCCGGCGTCTCCTACGCCAACCAGACCGGCTCGGCCGGCGCCCCCGCCGTCGTCCAGATCGGCGAGACGCGCATCGTCTCGAAAAGCGCCGAGGGCCTGCCGGCCAAGGACGCCAAGGCGGTGAAGGCCGCCGGCGAGGCCGCGATCAAGGCGGCGCTGGCCAAGGCCGGCTATCCGACCGCGGCTGATCCCGCCCGGATGAACATCTGGGGCGTGTTCGGCGTGCTGCTGGTGTTTGTGATCGGGGCCACCGCCCTCTACGGCCCGCTGGCCGCGGCCCTGGTCGAGCTCTTCCCGACGAAGGTCCGCTACACGGCGCTGTCGCTGCCCTACCACATCGGCACGGGCTGGATCGGCGGCTTCGTGCCCTTCAGCGCCTTCGCCATCGTGGCGGCGGTGGGGAACATCTATGCCGGCCTCTGGTACCCGGTGGTCTTCACCCTGATCAGCGTGCTGACCACGGTGTTCCTGCTGCCGGAGACGAAGGGGCGGAGTCTCGACTGAGGCGGCCTTAGGAAAACCTCTCCCGTGGGGAGAGGGTGGGGCCCGCGCCGCAGGCGTGGGAGGGTGAGGGGGTACGCCATTGGCGGTCCCATCACCTGATCGATGTACGAAATCGGCGAGGTCTTAACCCCTCACCCTCCCAGGCTATCGCCTGGGCCCCTCCCTCTCCCTCTGGAAGAGGGGAAATTTAGTGATCCGCCGCTCGCGCCAGCTTCCACCTGATCTTCGCGCCCTTCTCGGCGCGGACCTGGCTTTTCAGCACGATCACTCCGGCCTGGCGGGCGTGGCCGTGGTCGAAGTGGGGGGAGGCCAGCACCGCCACATCGGGCGCGTCGTTGCGCAGCCACCAGCCGATGTTGGACGGCCCCTTGATCAGCACGCTCTTGCCGTCGCGGGCCAGCGAGGCGCGGGCGTCCGGGTGCAGGTGGAAGCTGATCTTGAACGGGTGATAGCGGCGCGGGCCGTCGACTTTCGCTTCCGCCATCGGGATCAGGCTGTCCTCGCCGCGCAGCTCGTCGGCGCCGATGTCGAGGAACAGGCGGCGGGCGTGCTTGAGGCCCAGGCGCCGCCAGCCGTCGTGGACGATGTCGAGCCAGACGCCCTGCTCGGCGTCGTGGCGGCGGGACTCGACGCTGGTCGCCCCGTCGACCAGCCACGGGCCGAGCGCGGCGGCCCGAAACCCGGACAGCGGCCGGCCGGCCGAGCCGTCGCCCACCGACACTGTCGAGGCGGCGTCCGACAGGCGAAACGCCTGGGCGTTGGCGGCCTCGGGGCTCCAGCCGCTGGAGGTGATCAGCCGATCCTTGCCGCAGATGATCTCCAGGGCCGCGGGCTGGGCGCAGGCCGCGCGGCTCAGCGCGCCCACGGGCGGAACGCCGGCGTCGGCCATGACCTGGATCGTGCCGCCCTGCATCTTCTGGAAGCCGGCGTGGGGCATGTCCATCGGCGGCTGGGGGCCGTGGTCGTCATGGGCCAGGGCCGCGGCGATGCGGGCCGGCTCGATGGCCTCGCCGCCGTGGAAGGCCGCCAGCCGTCCGTCGGCCAGGGCGAAGAAGCGCACGCCCGACGACAGGCGGTCGATGGCCCGGCTCATCGCCTCCGGCGTCGGCCGGCCGCGCTGGCCCAGGGCGTCGTCGAGGGTCAGCAGGTCGAACAACAGCTCCAGCCCGGCCTCGGGCGAGCGCGCGGCATGGCCGCCGTCGCCCAGCACGACGACGTCGAGCAGCTTCAGCACCCGGCGCAGGCCCTCGGCCATCAGGCGGTCGCTGGCCTTGCCGACCAGGGCCGTGCCGGCGACGGTGACGACCACGGCCCGTTCCAGGGCGCGGTCGGGGGCGTCGGAGGCCCGAAGCAGCTGGCGCGCGCCCCGAGCGATGTCGAGGGCCAGGGCCGTCGCCTCGGCGTCCGAGGCGCCGGGCGACAGCGTCTTGGCGGCGCAGGCCAGGTGGAAGGTGCGGCGCTCCAGGCATTCGCCCGACCACGAGAACTGGTTCCAGGTGCCGAACACCCGCCGCCAATCCTGGATCAGCCGCAGGGCGCGACGCGCGCCCTCGGGACCATGGGCCAGCAGGCCGGGCAGCCAGTCGAAGCGGTGCAGGGCGACGGCGAAGGGGCGCGAAGGGCTGGGGGTGTCGAACGGGTCGCCTTCGGCCCCGACCTTCAGGCTCTCGTCGTGCAGGGTCAGCACGCCGTCCAGCAGCTGGCGGCCGCGCTGGACCTGCACCGGACGGGGATCATGCGGCCGGGCGGCCAGGCCGACGGGACGCGGCGAGGAGATCAGCGCCCGGTGCGGCGGCGAGCCGAACCACTCGCGCTCGACGCCGGCGCGGACCGAAGCGGCGATCGACCGCGCCAACACGGATCCCCGGCGCACAGGACGTCCAAGGGGACGCCCGGCGGCCTGGGATGCGGAAGGCGAGTCGGGCGCGCCGGTCATGCGGTGGCGTCAGTCCCCTTTGAGGGCGCGGATGTTGGCGGCGTAGGCGTCCGGGCCGCCCTTGAACACCGCCGAGCCGGCCACCAGGGCCGTGGCGCCGGCGGCGACGCACTGGGGCGCGGTGACCGGGGTCACCCCGCCGTCGACCTCGACGATGACGTCCAGGCCCTGGGCGTCGATCAGCTTGCGCAGGGCCTCGACCTTGCGCAGCTGGCCTGGAATGAAGCTCTGGCCGCCGAAGCCGGGGTTCACCGACATGACCAGCACCAGGTCGACGTCCTCGAGGATCCATTCGACGTGGTCGAGGCTGGTCGAGGGGTTGAACACCACGCCGGCCTTGGCGCCCAGCTGGCGGATGCGCTTGAGCGAGCGGTGCAGGTGGGGGCCGGCTTCCGGATGGATGCTGATGATGTCTGCGCCGGCCTCGCGGAAGGCTTCCAGATAGGGATCGGCCGGGCTGATCATCAGGTGCACGTCGAACGGGATCTTGGCGTGCGGCCGGATGGCTTTGACGATGTCCGGACCCAGCGTGATGTTCGGCACGAAGTGGCCGTCCATGACGTCGACATGCACCCAGTCGGCGCCCGCCGCCTCGATGGCGGCGACTTCGGCGCCCAACTTGGCGAAGTCGGAAGCGAGGATCGACGGAGCGATGATCGGCGCGGTCATGGTGTTCCTGGCTTACCGGGCAAAGGCTCGCGCTACAAGCGAGCGGTTGAGTTGCAGCCTTAGCTGGCCTTGACGAAGCGGGCCGCGAAGAAGCCGTCCTGGCCGCCTTCGCGATGATGCGGCAGCAGGCGCAGGGTCCCGCGCGGCGTCAGGCTGGCCTGCGGCGCCCCGCCCTCGCCGGCGGCGATCGCGGCCAGCGAGAATTCCGGATGGCGGGCCAGGAAAGCCTCGACCTGGGCCTCGCCCTCTTCCGGCTCCAGCGAGCAGACGCAATAGACCATGCGGCCGCCCGGGGCGGTGCGCCTGGCCGCGCTGTCCAGCAGGACCGACTGCACGGTCGCCAGGCTGGCGATGTCGCCCGGGCGGGCGGCCCACAGCACGTCGGGGTGGCGGCGGAAGGTGCCGGTGGCCGAGCACGGCGCGTCCAGCAGCACGGCGTCGAAGACGCGCTCGTCGGTCCAGGTCGCGGCGTCGGCGGCCACGACCTCGGCCTGGAGGTTCATGCGGGCCAGGTTCTCGCCGACCCGCTTGAGGCGCGAGGCCGAGCGGTCGACGGCCACGACCTTGGCGCCGGCGGCCGCCAGCTGCAGGGTCTTGCCGCCCGGAGCGGCGCAGAGGTCGACGGCGGTCTCGCCGGGCTTGACGTCCAGCAGGCGGGCCGGAACGGCGGCGGCGGCGTCCTGCACCCACCAGCTGCCGTCCTCGAAGGCGGGCCAGGCGGCGACGTCGCCGCGGCGGCGGGTGCGCAGGGTGTCGCCCGGCAGCACCTCGGCCTCCATGGCCTCGGCCATGGCCGCCACGTCGGTTCCGGGCTTCAGGGACAGATCGGTGGCCGGCTCCTCGGCCACGACGGCGGCCAGGGCGCGGGCGTCGTCCTGGCCCCAGGCGCCGGCCCAGCGGGCGAACAGCCACGGCGGCGTCAGGTCGGACGGATCATCGGACGGCGCGCCGTCGCGCAGCAGGCCGCGCAGCACGGCGTTGACCAGGCCCTTGAACGGACGGCTGGTCTTGTTGGCCCCGGCCAGCTCCACGCTGGTGGCGACGGCGGCGAAGGCGGGCACCTCGAGATAGAAGGCCTGGGTGGCGCCCAGCCGCAGCAGGTTGCGCACGCGGGGCGGCGGCTCCTTGCTGAGCTTGGCGGCGAGGGCCCGGTCGACGGGTCCCAGACGGCGCAGCGCGGCCATGGCCAGGGCGCGCGCGAAGGCGCGCTCCCGCGGCTCGAGCGCGCGGAAGGCGTTGGTCGTCGCGGCCTCGTCGAGGCCGCCGCGGCGCGAAAGGGCCGCGTCGAGTAGGGCGAGGGCCGCTTCCCGAGCGGGAAGGCCGTCGTTCAATTCCTGAGTCACCGCCCCGCCGTGCCCCGCAATGAGCGCGAGCGCAAGCCCCTTGGATGCCGGATCGACGCTTGCGTGCTATGAAAGCGCATGTCCGACGATCTTTCTTCCCCGCTTTCCGAGGTTCAGGACCCGGAACTGGCCCGCCTGGGCGCAGCCCCCGGCAAGGACCTCAGCCCCGCCGCACGCCGCGCCCTTGAAGAGGCCGCCGCCCGCCGCGAGGCCGATGCGGCCGCTTCGCTGCCCG
Organism: Caulobacter sp. GW821-FHT09B11; assembly: GCF_059418205.1. Taxonomy (NCBI): domain Bacteria; kingdom Pseudomonadati; phylum Pseudomonadota; class Alphaproteobacteria; order Caulobacterales; family Caulobacteraceae; genus Caulobacter; species Caulobacter sp. GW821-FHT09B11. Next base: position 71,963 of record NZ_JBWKPK010000028.1, read on the forward strand.
CGGAACGGGGCGGCCGAGACGGCCCGGAGCCGACGCGCTTCGGCGACTGGGAGCGCAAGGGCGTGGCGGTGGATTTCTAGTCCCCGTCCCTTCTCCCACCATATCTCACCTCTCCCATAGGGAGAGGGAGGGGCCCATGCGCAGCATGGGAGGGTGAGGGGTTACAGACTTTCCGGACAGGGCAGGGTCGAAGGGGATGCGACGTTCGACGTCTTACCCCCTCACCCTCCCACGCCTTCGGCGCGGGCCCCTCCCTCTCCCCATGGGAGAGGTTTTTCTAGGCTTTCGGCTTGCGGGGCGCAGCCGGCTTCTTGGCGGGAGTCGCCTTGGGCGCGGCGGGCGTCTTCGCCGCCGGCGCGGGCTTTTCAGCCACCGGAGCCACGGCCGCCGCCGCCGGCTTGGCCAGCAGGTCGCGGATCTCGGTCAGCAGCTTTTCTTCCGGGGTCGGGGCCGGCGGGGCCTCGGGGGCCGGGTCGGCGGCGTCGGCGCGGCGGATCTGGTTGACCAGCTTGACCAGCAGGAAGACCACGGCCGCGACGATGAAGAACTGGATCAGGGTGTTGATGAAGGCGCCGTACTGGATCGCCACCTTCTCGACCGCCTCGGTGGCCGGATCCTCGGGCCTCAGCACCCATTCCAGCTTCGAGAAGTCGAGCCCGCCGGTCAGCAGGCCGATCGGCGGCATGATCACCTGATCGACCAGGCTTTTCACGATGCCGTTGAAGGCCGCGCCGATGATCACGCCGACGGCCAGGTCGATGACGTTGCCGCGGGCGATGAACTCGCGGAATTCCTTGACGATGCTCATGCGAAAATCCCTCTCGGCACATCCAACGCCGAGAGGCTGAAGCGGTTCGCCCGCAGGGGCAAGGGAGTCGGTTTCCCGACTATTCCGCGTTCAGGCGGGCGCGCAGTTCCTTGCCGCTCTTGAAGAACGGCACATGCTTGGCGCGGACGTCGACGGTTTCGCCGGTGCGCGGGTTGCGGCCGGCCCGGGCCGGGCGCGAGCGGACCGACAGGGCGCCGAAGCCGCGCAGCTCCACGCGGCCGCCGCCTTCCAGCGCGCCGATCATGCGTTCGAGGATCACGCCCACGACGCGTTCCACATCCTTTTGCGTCAGGTGCGGGTTTTCGTTCGCGAGCCTGGCGATGAGTTCAGACTTGATCATCGATGTCCCCTGCGCCGAGGGAGCGGCGCGCCGCGACCTTTGCCCAAGCGGCATGGAATCTTCAAGGAAAAGGTTGCGACCGGTTTCCAAAGACTGCGCTGCGCCCGGACGGTCCGCAAAAGAAAAGCGGCGGCCGGATCGCTCCGGCCGCCGCCTGTCTTTCAGCTAAAGCCGTGAGGCTGAAGCCTATTCCTTCGGGGTGGCCCGCTCGCGCAGGGCGGCGCCGAGGATGTCGCCCAGCGAAGCGCCGGAGTCCGACGAGCCGAACTGCTCGATGGCTTCCTTCTCTTCGGCCATTTCCAGCGACTTGATCGACAGCGAGACGCGGCGCGCGGCCTTGTCCACGTTGGTGATCTGAGCGTCGACGCGGTCACCCACGGCGAAGCGCTCGGGGCGCTGTTCCTGACGATCGCGCGACAGGTCCGACTTGCGGATGAAGGCGGTCATCGGGGCGTCGTCTTCACCGAAGCGGACTTCGATGCCGCCCGAGGTGACTTCCGTGACGGTGACGGTCACGGTCTGGCTCTTGCGGAAGGTGTCGCCCGACATCGGGTCGCCGGCCAGTTGCTTGATGCCGAGCGAGATGCGTTCCTTCTCGATGTCGACGTCGAGCACCTTGGCCTTGACCAGGTCGCCCTTCTTGTAGCGGGCCATGGCTTCTTCGCCGGCGACGCTCCAGTCGATGTCCGACAGGTGCACCATGCCGTCGATGTCGTTGTCGAGGCCGACGAACAGACCGAATTCGGTCGCGTTCTTGACTTCGCCTTCGACGGTCGAGCCGATCGGGTGAGCCTCGACGAAGGCTTCCCACGGGTTGGCCAGGGCTTGCTTCAGGCCCAGCGAGACGCGGCGCTTGGACGGATCGACGTCCAGGACCACGACGTCGACTTCCTGCGAGGTCGAGACGATCTTGCCGGGGTGGACGTTCTTCTTGGTCCACGACATTTCCGACACGTGCACCAGGCCTTCAACGCCGGCTTCCAGCTCCACGAAGGCGCCGTAGTCGGTGATGTTGGTGATGCGGCCGGTGAACTTGGCGCCGACCGGGTACTTGGCTTCGACGCCGTCCCACGGATCCGACTGCAGCTGCTTCATGCCGAGCGAGATGCGCTGGGTGTCCGGGTTGATCTTGACGATCTGGACCTTCACGGTGTCGCCCACGGCGAGCACCTGGCTCGGGTGGTTGACGCGCTTCCAGCTCATGTCGGTGACGTGCAGCAGGCCGTCGATGCCGCCCAGGTCGACGAACGCACCGTAGTCGGTGATGTTCTTGACGACGCCTTCGCGGATTTCACCCTCTTGCAGCTGCGACACCAGTTCGGTGCGCTGCTCGGCGCGGGCTTCTTCCAGGATGGCGCGACGCGAGACGACGATGTTGCCGCGCGGACGGTCCATCTTCAGGATGGCGAAGGGCTGTTCCTTGCCCATCAGCGGGCCGACGTCGCGGACCGGACGGATGTCGACTTGCGAGCCCGGCAGGAAGGCCGAGGCGCCGCCGAGGTCGACGGTGAAGCCGCCCTTAACGCGACCGACGATCGCGCCCATGACGGGTTCGTTCTTGGCGTAGACGCCTTCCAGGCGGGTCCAGGCTTCTTCGCGCTTGGCCTTTTCGCGGCTGATGACCGCTTCGCCCATGGCGTTCTCGAGGCGCTCGAGGAAGACTTCGACGGTGTCGCCGGTCTTGATGGTCGCCTTGCCGTTCTCGTCGACGCCGAATTCCTTCAGCTGGACGCGGCCTTCGGTCTTCAGACCGACGTCGATGATCGCGAAGTCCTTCTCGATCCCAACGACGATACCCTTGACCACGGAGCCTTCCGCGAAGTCGCGGCCGCCCATGGAGTCGTTGAGGAGCGCTTCGAAATCGTCGCGCGTGGGGTTGAAGCTCATGTCGTCAGCCATGCTGATCTTTGGTCTCTGGGTTGTGGGAAGCCCTGCGATGAGCGCCGTCGGATGACGGTTCTCGGGATTCCGGATGAAGTGATTTTTTGATGCGATCCGGCGCTTCCAAAGCGGCGGCGAGGCGGGCGTTAGATTAGCCCTTGGGGTTTCCCCACCGGGCGCGCGCCGTCTCGACGATGCGGAGAGCCGCATCGAAGGCCTGGGATATAGTCATTTCCGACGTATCAAGCAAGGTCGCGTCCTTAGCCTGGGCCATGGGCGCGTCCTTGCGGCCGCCGTCGCGCTCGTCGCGCTTGTGGATGTCGGCCAGGATCTCTTCGAACGAGACGCCTTCGCCCTGGCCGGTCAGCTGTTTCCAGCGGCGATCGGCGCGGACTTCGGGGCTGGCCGTGACGTAGAGCTTGGCCGGCGCCTCGGGGGCGATGACGGTGCCGATGTCGCGGCCGTCGAGCACCGCGCCGCCGTCCTGGCCGGCGAAGGTCCGCTGTAGGTCGAACAGGGCCGCGCGCACCCCCGGATGCACGGCCACGCGGCTGGCGGCCTCGCCGGCGGCGCGGGTGCGCACCTCCGGCCGCTCCAGCTCGGAAAGGTCGAGGCCCCGGGCCGAGGCCTCGGCGGCCGCGGCGTCGTCCAGGTCGCCGCCGGCGTCCAGCAGCCGCACCCCGACCGCCCGGTAGAGCAGGCCGGTGTCCAGCATCGGCAGGCCGTAATGGGCCGCCAGGCGCGAGGCGATGGTGCCCTTGCCCGAGGCGGCCGGACCGTCGACGGCGATCACGAAACCCATGGATCAGGCCTCGACGATCGAGCCGCCCAGGCCCGTCATCAGCGACACGAAGCCCGGGAAGCTGGTGGCGATCATGCCCGGCTCGTCGATCTCGACCGGCTCCAGGGCCGCCATGCCCAGGATCAGGTGGCTCATGGCGATGCGGTGATCGCCGTGGGTGATCACCTTGCCGCCGCCGCGCACCGGATGGTTGCCGCCCTTGGTGCCGACCACGGTCATGCCTTCCGGCTCTTCCTCGACCGTGACGCCGCAGGCCGCAAGGCCCGCCGCCGTCAGGGCGATGCGGTCGCTTTCCTTGACCCGCATCTCGCCGATGCCGCGCATGACGGTGGGACCGTCGGCGAAGGCGGCCGCGACGGCCAGGATCGGATATTCGTCGATCATCGACGGCGCGCGCTCGGGCGGCACCACGACGCCCTTGAGCTGCGAATGGCGGGCGGTGATGTCGCCGACCTCCTCGCCGCTCTCGACGCGGACGTTCGAGATCACCAGATCCGCGCCCATTTCCTGCAGGGTGGTGAAGAGGCCCGTGCGCAGCACGTTGAGCATCACCCCCTCGACGGTCACTTCCGAGCCGGGGACGACCAGGGCCGCGACCAGCGGGAAGGCGGCCGAGGACGGATCACCCGGCACCTGCACGTGCGTGCCCTTCAGCTTCTGGCCTTCCGGCAGGCGCACATGACGCACGCCTTTCTTATCCTCGACGATCACCTCGGCCCCGAAGGCGCGCAGCATGCGCTCGGTGTGGTCGCGGGTGGCTTCCGGCTCGATCACCTCGACGCCGCCCTCGGCGTGCAGGCCGGCCAGCAGCACGGCCGACTTCACCTGGGCCGAGGCCATGGGCAGGGTGTAGACGAGGCCGCGCAGGCCCCCGCCCTTCAGGGTCAGCGGCAGGCGGCCCTTGTCGCGGCCAAGCCACGTGGCGCCCATGCGGGCCAGCGGGTCGAGCACCCGGCCCATCGGACGGCCGCGCAGCGAGTGGTCGCCGGTGAAGGTGGCGCACATCGCAAAACCCGAGGCCGCGCCCATGATCAGGCGCACGCCGGTGCCGGCGTTGCCGCAGTCGATGACGTCCGAAGGCTCGGCGAAGCCGCCCTTGCCCTCGACGCGCCAACGGCCGACGCCTTCCTTTTCGATGCGCGCGCCAAAGGCCTGCATCGCCCGGGCCGTGGCCAGGACGTCGTCGCCTTCCAGCAGTCCCTCGATGGTCGTGGTGCCGCTAGCCAGGGCCCCGAGGATCATCGAACGGTGCGAAATGGACTTGTCGCCAGGCGCCCGAACCGTACCGCGAAGGGCTCCGCCGGGCGTGCTCTTCAATCCAGCCGTCGTCATGCCGAAACCGGCTCCTTGCAACATAGGTGTTTCGCGAAGGGGTTTGCTTTTGACAGCGGCCCTTCGTCATGGCAAGTCAGCCGCCGCTTTTCCCATCAGGATCAAAGGGTCGCCACCTTGGCAAATCCCGACTTGGGCGCAAAACAAATCTGCCCCAGCTGCCAGTCGAAGTTCTACGACCTCAACCGCCGTCCGGCCGTCTGCCCCAAATGCGGTGAGCAGTTCGATCCGGAAGAGGCGCTGAAGTCCCGCCGCGTGCGCGCTCGCGCCATCACGCCGGACTACGACGCCGAAGACGAGAAGGAAGTCCCGGCTCCCAAGGAGCAGGACGGCTTCGAGGACGAAGTCGACGAGACCCCGGAAATCGACGAGGCGGCCGAGGCCGACGTCGTCGAGACCGACGACGAGGACGGTGATCCGACCGCGGCTCCGGCCCCGGGCGGCGACGACCTGGGCGTCGATTTCGCCGAGGACGAGGACCTCGCCGAGGACGAAGCCGACGACGTTCCGTTCCTGGAAGACGAGGACGACGACGATCTCGGCGACGAGATCGAAGGCCTCCCGGGCGAAGAGGACGACGACCGCTAAGCGGCGAATGCGCCGGGGTCGGAGCGATCCGACCCCGGGTTTTCGGGTTCTCCACAGCGTTTCGTCGCACCCCGAAAAAAAGTTCGCCGAGGGGGTTGATCCCGGAAAAACCTCGGCATAGGTTCCGCGCCTCTTCGGGGGACAGCCACTCGGAACCGCCGAAGAGACTAAGGAATTCAGACGAAAGTCTTCGGATTTTCGAAAGAGCCTTGGGGCTATAGCTCAGCTGGTAGAGCGCTTGAATGGCATTCAAGAGGTCAGCGGTTCGACTCCGCTTAGCTCCACCAAGACGGCCGCTTCCCTAAAGGGAGCGGCCGTTTCCATTTTCGGAACCGTCCGAAGACTTGCCGGAAAACTTGAGCCTCGCCTCACAGAGGGGGCTTGATCCCGGAAAGGCCTCGACATAGGTTCCGCGCCTTCCCGGGCGACCATCCGGGAGACCAGGGCTTCCAAAGCCTCGGGGCTATAGCTCAGCTGGTAGAGCGCTTGAATGGCATTCAAGAGGTCAGCGGTTCGACTCCGCTTAGCTCCACCAA